>CAZOZG010000001.1:0-19897 GCA_964584225.1 uncultured Candidatus Saccharibacteria bacterium
GGTTATTCCGGCCCGGTCACTGCCGCGGTTGTTGCCAAGTTGCGGTGCGCAGCCGGTGTCGATGCTGTTTGTATCTTTGGCCCGACCTCGCAAGCGCATATGCGTGTGATGCGTTGTGGGTACCCAAATCCGACGCCGCAATGTAAGCCGATTAATTACATGCCGGTTCTTTGCAGCGACGGTTCTGCGCCGCAGCCGACGCATGACGAGGCAGGTTGCACCACCGGATACGAGTGTCCCGTCGCAAATTACACCTCGCCAGCGAGTTGCAAGGTGTGGAACGATGGATGCAACGTGTGTTCAAAACAATCACCAACGAGTGAAGCGATGTGTACGATGCGGGCGTGCTTTGCGGCCGGCAAAGGATACTGTATGACCTACTTCGACACGACCTCAGGCAACAAACCACCGGTTGTTTCGGGCTTTTCTGGCCCGACGACACTTATTGTCGGCGCGACCGGTACCTGGACGATCAACGCATCTGATCCTGAAGGTGGCACATTAAGCTACGACATCATGTGGGGCGACGAGCAGATCGCCCGGCCAGCACTCAATGCTGCAGGTGCCGCCATCGATTTCGTGCAAACAACGACATTCACCCATGCGTACGCCAGCGCCGGGACGTACACGGTTTCGATTGTCGTGAAAGATGGCGCAGGTGAAGAAGCGAAGACCTCGACGACCGTCAAAGTTGGCAGCGATACTGTCTGTACAACGCTCTATCAGCCCGTGTGCGGTCAACCGCCAGGTCCGAAGTGCGGTCCCGGCATGATGTGTCCGATGTACATGCTTGCGCCGCAGACCTACGGCAATCGTTGTGCACTTGATGCTGCCGGCGCGACGTACTTGTACGACGGAATGTGCACCAATAGTGTTGGATATTAGACAAAAGGGAAAGGCGCGCCGCGGATACGCGGCGCGCCTCGATTTGCATTCCTCTGAGTATCTTATTCGACAGGCGCAGTCGGTGCTGATACTACGTCATCGTAGATTTCCATAAGCGTCTCGAAATGGCAAGCGACCTCGTGCCTGCGCGCAAGATCTTCGGCGCGTGAACGAAGTAGTGGATTCAACCGGATCTCTCTCGCGAGTCCTTGAAAGGATTTCTTAACCTGATCTTCTTCTTTCAGCCTGATCGCCCTTCCCAATACAAGCGCTGAAGAGTCCGGGTATTTACACTTCATGAGTGAGACCACAATCCAACGTGCGAGGCGCTTTCGCCTCCCTTTGCCGAGCTGGAGCGACTTATCCTCGACAAGCGCTGCACTTTCCACGACAATCCGCCTTATAAATGTGTCGCGTTCACGTCTCATCGTCTCTATTGGGACGTCACCTTTCTTCGGCGCGTTTGCACTCGGGGCTGTTAGAGCGCCGGGTTTTCCCAAATTTGCCTCGCGTCGTTTGCGCTCCTCGATACGCTTTTCTTTCGACTTGCTCTGCCAGGGATCGTGCGTCTCTATCTTTGGCATGTGAACCTCTCGTTCTCGTTGCTATACCTCCGCTTTCACCTTACGCGGGCGCGCGTAAAAACGCAACCTGATCTTTGCTAGAGCGCAGCACGAATTTTTTTGAGCGTTTCTTCAGCTTCGTCCTTGAGATAGGTGCGCTGCGGCATGAGCTTCAAGCCGTCGCCTTTGAAGCGCGGAATGATATGGACGTGTGGATGATCGACGACTTGGCCCGCATGTTCGCGATTGTTCATCGCGATGTTGACGCCATCTGCGCCTACTCCTTTTTCGACGCCGATCGCGAGTTCGCGCACTTTGCTTGCAACAGCGATCCAATCTTTCGAGTCGATATCAAAAATATTCATCGAGTGTTTCTTCGGGATCACGAGCGTATGCCCGGCATTGACGGGGCGAATGTCGAGGAAGGCCAACACCGAGTCGTCTTCGTAGACTTTGTAGCTCGGTAACTCACCGTGGACGATTTTGCAAAAAATACAATTAGGCATCGATGACGAGTATACACTGCTTGTAAGAAAAAAGAATCGGCGGCCCGCACGGGCCGCCGATGATACGTTCTCAAAGTGTCGAAACACTTCTGCGCCATGAATCGACGCATGGATGCATGGTCTGCATCGCCTGGATACGGCGATCGATCTCCGTTTCCTCAAGAAGCTGCAGTTGGTTGCGCACTGCCTCCTCGCGATCCGGCGCCGTCTTGATGATCCTCATGTAGTGTTCGATCTTCTCGTCTTTCGTCATTCACACCTCCGCGCGAAATTGTATCTATCGACATGAGCTCGCACAATAGACTTTCTACACAGTGTTACAATCGGCTGATGCAGGAGATTTCAGATCTGGTCCGCACACTCCTTTCTCGTCGCGGCATTTCCGCCCCACACGCAATCAGTGAATTCTTGAATCCCGATTACGATCTGCACGCGCACGCGCCACAATTGCTCGAGGGAATGGATCGGGCGCTGGAGCGACTCTTTGCTGCAATCGAGCGCGGCGAGCGGATCGCCGTGTATGCGGATTTTGATTGCGACGGCATTCCAGGAGCAGCGATCCTCGCAGATTTTTTTTCCAAGATTGGCTACTCGAATGTTGAGACATACATTCCGCATCGCGATCGCGAAGGCTATGGGCTCCATGTAGAAGCACTCGCGACGCTTGCTGGCCACGGCGTGAAACTCGTGATCACGGTCGACCTTGGTACGGTCGCAGTCGCCGCCGTCGGCTACGCGAAGCAACTCGGGATCGATGTGATTGTGACCGACCATCACGAACTTTCTGGGCCGCTCCCGGACGCTGTTGCAATTCTTAATCCAAAGATCGGCGCGTATCCGTTCCGCGATCTGTGTGGCGCGGCAGTTGCATTTAAATTGGTGCAAGCGGCGCTCGCCGAAGGCGAGCGCCGCTCCCTCCCAAAATTCGCGCAGATTCCCGCGGGATGGGAAAAGTGGCTTTTGGATCTCGTCGCGATCGCGACGATCGCCGACATGGTCCCTCTGGTCGGAGAAAATCGCACCCTCACACTTTTCGGTCTCAAAGTGTTGCGCAAATCACCGCGGTTCGGCATTCGCGCGCTGTGTGCGCAGTTGCGATTGCGACAAAGCGAGCTCACCGAAGACGACGTCTCTTTTTCGATTGCGCCGCGCATCAACGCCGCCTCGCGCATGGATAGTCCCGACATCGCGCTTCGATTACTCACGACAACCGACCCGAAAGAAGCAGACTCGCTCGCGCGCGAACTCGAAGCTTTGAATCGCGAACGTAAAGGCGTGGTCGGTAGTGTCGTGAAGCAAGTCAGGAAAAGTGTCGCAGCGCGCTACATCGAAAGCGATCGCGTTGTCGTTGTTGGCAATCCCGAATGGAAGCCAGCGCTCTTGGGTCTCGCGGCAAATTCAATCGTCGGCGAGCGCGGTGGCGTCGTGTGTCTGTGGGGGCGAGACGGCAGCGGTCGGCTCAAAGGTTCGTGTCGCTCAGATGGCAGTGTTTCGGTCGTCGATTTATTCACGAACGCGCGAGATGCATTTGAAGAATGTGGTGGTCACAAAGCTTCCGGCGGCTTTTCTGTTTCACACGACAGCGTGCACACCTTGCCGGATGTGCTTGCGCGTGCCGCTGAAGGCGTGCAGCAATCCGCGGTCGACGAAAAACCGACACCCGACTGGCTCCTCACCCTCCCTGAAATTTCGCAGTCACTCTATCGAGAAGTTTCCATGCTGGCGCCCTTTGGCGTCGGCAATCCCAAACCGATGTTTCAGATATCCGATGCGCTCGTCACGAGTATGCGACGTTTCGGAAAGGAAATGGCGCATCTTGAGCTCTCACTTGAGAGCAAAAAAAGCGGCACTCGTGCGCGGGCGTTTGATTTCTTTCGCGGGCCGGAGGATTTCTCCCACGCACCGCAGGAAGGTGTAGGTGCGCGCATTCTCGCCTCGATCGAGCGCGATTCGTTCCGCGGCGGCTTAGCTTTGCGACTTGTGGACATCACCGCCTAAAGACGCTGAAGCACTCTATACTAGTAGTATGAAATTCTCGGTGGGGGAGTGTGTCAGTTTCGGTTGGGACACATTCAAAAAGCGCTCGTGGTTTTTCGTCGGCGTGACCTCGGTCGTTTTTATCGTAAGTTGGATCGGGAATCTCTTCGCATCTGAATCCGACGGCACCTCGCTCCAACTCCTGGGGCTCGTCGTCAGTACACTCGTGAGCATATTCATCGGCATGGGTGAGACAGCGCTCTATCTCCACGCTGAAGACAACCTCAGCACAGTTGAGATCAAGGATCTGTGGCACCCGCAGCAATTTTGGAAATATGTTGGCGCCGCGATCCTTTCGGGCATTATTATCGCCGTTGGTTTCGTGCTCCTCATTGTACCCGGCATCATCTTCTCCTTGATGTTTATGTTCGTCGGCTACTTGGTCATTGATCGAAAGCTCGGGCCAGTCGAAGCGCTGCGCGAGAGTAAGCGCATTACCGACGGCCACAAGTGGGATCTCTTGCTTCTCTTTTTGGCGATCATTGGGATCAATATTCTGGGGATGCTCTGCCTTCTCGTCGGTCTTCTTGCGTCGATCCCGGTGACGTTGCTCGCGATGGTGCACGCGTATCACACGCTCGAACACAAAGCGAACGAAGTCGCGCCGCGCCCGGCGGCCTAAATCAGAAGCCCCGTCGCGCGGCGATGGGGCTTTTTCGTTAACGAGCGAGCTCGTACACGGGGCTCATCCGGTGGAGTCTTGGATTCTCGGTGAAGACGCCGCACCCGATCATCACTTTTGCGCTGTGCCGATCGACCGTGAATGCGTACTTCCACGTCCCGGCGAGTTCCGGATTTTTCCAGAGCGTTTCGAGTCGTGGGGTCGGACTCATGATCAAGAGCGCTCCAGCGAAGAATTTCTGGCCGGGGTCGAGCAGCTCACGTACTTCGTAAATATATCTGCAGTGCATGCTGAACTCCTCTGTGCGAGACCTTACCTTATTCCTCGGCTATACTGCAAATCATGCACGAGGGAATCGTCATGTACACCGATGGTGGCGCACGCGGGAACCCAGGGCCTGCGGGAGCGGGTTTTGTCGCCTACGATGGCGAAAAGAAACTATTTGAATGTGGGAAATATCTCGGAGACAATCGCACGAATAATTGGGCCGAGTACGAAGCGCTCGCACTTGCGCTTGCCGAAGCAAAAAAACGCGGGCTCGCGGGTAAGCACATCGAGATCAGGATGGATAGCGAGCTTATTGTGAAGCAGATGAGTGGCGAGTATCAAGTCAAAGAAGAAACGCTCTGGCCGCAGTACATGAAAGTGCACAATCTCATCGTCGCGCATTTTCCTTCGATTCATTTCGTACATGTTCCTCGGGAGGAAAATAAAGAATCCGACAGACTTGTCAACAAAGCGCTCGATTCGGCCCGTTAGAAAATCTTTGATTTTCTAACGGGCCGAGGCATACTATTCCTATGGTGGTGATACGGGGATTCGTCGATTTTATCCGTGAACGCGGCGTCGCAAGTTTTGCGATCGGTTTTATCTTGGGTGGTGCAGCCCAAAAGCTCGTCCAATCCTTGATGGACGACATCATCAGTCCGTTTCTCGGCCTCCTCATCAAGACCACGACGCTCAGTGATTACACGCTCGGCGCGTTTAAAGTCGGGGACTTTATTTCTGTACTGATCAACTTCATCATTCTGTGTCTCGTCATCTATCTGATTTTCAAACTCTTTAAGCTCGAAAAACTCGATAAGCCAAAAAGCTAGCCGCTCACAAAAAAGCGCGGCCCCATACGGGGCCGCGCTTTTTTCATTGGAGCTCTATTTACTTTGCTTTCCCACGTTCGAGCCACCAGCCGGCCGCCGCTGCGGCGATGACCCAGTAGGCAAGCACCGCCACTGTCGCCCAACTTGCGACGAAAGGAAGGAATGTCGGGATTACGCTCAGTGTCTGCGAGAACGATCCGGTCTGGGAAAGTGTCCCCGCTATGCCCGCGACGAATTCTGTAACGATTGCAACCGCAAATCCCATGAGGCCAAACCAAATGCCCGCGCGCAGATTTGCCGGTGCGTCCATCATGTACCACCACGTGAAAATCCCGACCGAAATCGCTGAGATGATGTAGTAGACAATGTACGGAGCCGAAAATATGCTGGCACTGCCGCCTGGTACGAGCGACACAATTGCCGCGAGTATCTTGATAATGATGTAGTCGCCGAGGAAGGTGATTAAAATTGCGCGTTCGATGTTCATAGAGATGTGCAATTGCTAATGGCTACAGTGTAGCGCTCAGCCGTGAAAAGGGAAGAGCCGCCGACATGATGTAAGCGGCATCGCTACTACGGCAACGTCGAAGTCTATTGAGCCGGTTTCCAACTGGAGAGTTTGTTGTAACGATCCTCGATGACCGCCCAATTCAGGTTTTTAAAAAAGGCGTCGAGGTATTTGCCTTTGCCTGTGGCGCCGTAGTCGAGAAGATATGAGTGCTCCCAGACGTCGAGCGCAAGCACGATCGGGAGTGTCGCGAAGTGGCCCTGATGTTGTTCGCCGATGAATCCGGTGAGAAGTTCGCCGCCAAAAGCATCGTAGTACAGGATTGCCCAACCGGGGCCGCGTATGTTGCCAATCGCCTTCATCACCTCCTGAAATTGCATCGGCGCGTACGTCTCTTGGAGTTTCTTTTCGAATGCGCCGCCGCTCGTCATCGGCTTGGCGCCTCCTTCGAATTGTGCAAAATAGTATTCGTGCAAGCGCATGCCGTCGAATTCGAACGAGCGGCGGCGCACTAATTCCGACACTGCGTGTGCGTATTTCTCGGAATCTGTTGTCGCCAATTCGGCGAGCAGCTTTGAAATTGCATTAAAATTTTTGACGTAGCCTTCATAGAGGCCGATGTGTTGTTTTACTGATTCCTCGGAGATACCGTCCATCTTCGGGACGTTAAATTTCTTCGCGTCGTATACGTGCATACAGATCCGTCGTGAGCCGTTAAGAGGCCAGTATACCACCGTCGCCCGTGAAGACGTCGTATACGAGAGTACCTAGCCCGCGAAGCTGAGGCGGAGTAGTATGCAGGCAGTGATTTTTGTTCGCAACATGACGGAGGGCGGAGTGAGCACCTTTATGACAAAACTGTTCGTCGCGATCGGTTGTCTCGGCCCGAATCCGGCACGGGACGTGTGGTCAAAGAAGGACCCAAAACCACCCGAAGAGCCACCGGCAAAGACACTGGTCGGCGATCCTGAGTCGTACGCGATTGCCGATATGGATCCGAATCGTGATCAAAACTGTCTCATCTGGAACTAGAAGGAGGTGAGCATGGGACGATACCTAGGGCGTAATCGACGTCGGCGGGAACGCATCAACGCGCATAATCCGCCGGCGAGTGCCGAGCAAGCGCGCACGATCCTCGCGAGTATTGCGGCCGAACTTCCCACCTGCACGACACCAGATCTTGCGCAGCGAAGGGATAAGCTCATGAGGCAGCGTGCATTTCTCGAGCGCTGGCTCTTTGAAGACGCGGCACTCGCACATGATCCGAACGATCATTGCGACATGATGGATTGCGCGATGGGCGTCATCACGCGTCTCAGTAGTGGCCGTGTCGAAGATCCGCGGGTGAAATGCCTCTTGGACAACATGGGGCGCTACCTCGAAGCCAATTCAGACCTCGTTGCAGTCTGATGCAGCAGATCCAAACGAAAAGAGCCGCCCTCTCGGGCGGCTCTTACTCTACGAGACCAGCCTCTTTCAATACCTTGTACGCGCCGCGCTTTTTCATCGTCTTCAGGCCTTTGGCCGAGACGTGGACAGTGACTTTGCGATTCAATTCGGGAATGAAGAGCGTTTTCTTTTGGAGGTTGACCAAACGGCGACGGCTGCCGGTCGGGTTGAATTTGGTCGCACGAGTACGATTCGAATAGCCCCCGCCGATGAGGGATTTCTTGCCGGTTATGTCGCAAACGCGTGCCATAAGTTTCGATATGCTACCATTGCCGGGCAGCTTATGCAACTTACCGACGGAATTTTCCTGATCGTCATCATTATCTTTTCTGCGATCATCCACGAAGTGATGCACGGCGTTGCGGCAGATAAGCTCGGCGACCCGACTGCGCGCTACGCCGGTCGACTTACCTTGAATCCGATTCCGCATATCGATCTCTGGGGTTCGATTCTCTTGCCTCTCTTTTTCGTACTCTCAAATTCGCCGATCTTTTTTGGCTACGCCAAACCAGTGCCGTACAATCCGTACAATCTGCGGCCGGGAAAATTTAGCGAAGCGATCGTCGCCGGCGCTGGACCCGCATCTAATCTCGTGATTGCAATTCTTGGCGGGCTCGTCATCCGCTCCAATGCAATATTCAATCTACTGCCCGCGCAGACGAGCCTCAATGATTTCAACGATTTTGTTTTCCTGATTGTCGTCGTGAATGTGATGCTCTGCATTTTCAATCTTATCCCGGTGCCGCCCTTGGATGGCTCCAAAGTACTTGAAGCGATTCTTCCGGGCCGCCTCGCCTATGACTATGGGCAATGGCGCCGCCGCATGGAATTCCAGCCCTTCGTCGGCATGGTGATCGTCGTTCTCATCATTCTCTTCCTCGGCGGTACTTTCAGCACCTTCATCTATTCTGTCGCGTCAGCTATTGCGGGAATGTAGCAGACGTAGTACACTCGCCGAGTCCCCAGAGGGGATTTTTCATTGAATCATGGCAACTATCAACCAACTCACGCGAAAAGGTCGCAAACAGCGCACCTACAAATCGAAGACCGGGGCTCTTGGCCGCGGCTTTAATACATTGGAAAATCGCCCAAGTTTCTACCCGGCGCCTTTCAAGCGCGGCGTGTGCACTCGCGTGACCACCAAGACCCCTCGTAAGCCAAACAGTGCGATCCGTAAAATCGCTCGTGTCCGCCTGACGAATGGCATGGAAATCACTGCCTACATCCCCGGTGAAGGTCACAACCTGCAGGAGCACTCGGTCGTCTTGGTGCGTGGTGGTCGCGTGAAAGACATCGGCCTTCGCTACACGATTGTTCGCGGCAAACTCGACACGGGCGGCATCGACAAGCGCCGTCGCGGTCGTTCGCTCTATGGAGCGAAGAAACCCAAGGGAGAGAAGTAGTATCCGGCCACTAACTATTTTCTACTAACTACTAACTATCCACCATGCGACGTCCCGTTAAAAATCGCAACATGCCAGCGCCGGATGAAATCTACGGCTCTGTGAAAGTTTCCAAGTTGATCAACTACGTGATGGAACGCGGCAAAAAAGACACTGCGCGCAAAATCGTCTACAAAGTGATGGATGAACTAAAAAAAGAAGGCGACCCGGTCGCGATTTTTGAGGACGCCCTCGAAAAAGCATCTCCCACGGTAGAAGTCCGCAGCCGCCGCGTTGGTGGTGCCAACTATCAGGTGCCGCGCGAAGTAAATCCGAATCGTCGCTTGGCACTTGGTCTCCGGTGGATGGTTGAAGCCGCTGAAGCGACGAAGGGAAAGCCGATGCACGAATCGCTGCTCGCTGAGATCAAGGCTGCGCACAAAGGCGAAGGCGCAGCTGTCACCAAAAAAGAAACGACGCACAGAATGGCCGAAGCAAATAAGGCATTTGCTCACTTCGCGTGGTAATAAAATCCTGCATATAAGCAGGACTTGCGTGGCGAAGGGGCAGAGATATACTGCTCGGCACCATGGAGTCGCGTGCGCAAGCGATTTTGCTGCTTTTGATTGTTGCCGTCGCGTCGGCAGCGCCAAGCGCGGCCGACGCCTCCTATCATTTTTCAAATTATCGCGGCAAGCCGCCCATTCACATATTGGCCGGCACATCGAAAACGCCGAAAGGCATGACGCCGGATCAAATCAAAAAGATTTATAGGTTGCCCGTGAGCGGTGGGAAGGGCACGATCGCCATCATCGGCGCATACGACGACACTTCGATCGAAGCCGATCTCGCGACCTTCAGTAAGACGTTCGATCTTCCCCCATGCACGAGCGCGAACGGCTGCTTCACGAAGCATCCAATGAGCTCGGCCATCAAAAGCAACAGCGGCTGGGCGATGGAAACGACGCTCGATGTCGAATGGGCGCACGCGATCGCGCCCGATGCCAAGATCTTGCTCGTCGAGGCGACGACTCCTTCGGGCAGCAATCTCCTGAAAGCAGTCGATTACGCTGCCGCGCAAAAGGGCATCGTCGCGATATCGATGAGTTGGGGCGGCTCGGAATTTCCCGAAGAAGTCTCGCTCGATTCTCATTTCAAAAGCGTTTCTGGCGCAACTTTTTTCGCGTCTGCAGGCGACAACGGCTCGGGTGCTTCCTGGCCTGCGAGCTCGCCCAAGGTGATCGGCGTCGGCGGCACGTACATCTCGCTCACTTCGAGCGGCGCGTTCTCGAGCGAGACGGCGTGGGAGGGAAGCGGTGGCGGTGTTTCTGCCTATGAAAGAGAGCCATCATTTCAATCCGAGTACGACATCTCAAAAGCCGGTGGCATGCGCGCAATCCCCGACGTTTCTTATGACGCTGATCCAAATTCGGGTTTTCCGATCGTGCGACTCGGCAAATGGCGCGAAGTCGGGGGCACGTCGGCCGGTGCACCGCAGTGGGCCGCAATCGCCGCTCTTGGAAGTGTCGACATAAAGAGTTTGTATGCCGATAAATCAGGCGGCAGCAACGCCGCGTATTTCCGCGATATCACAAGCGGCATCAACGGCGACTGCGGCTACCTATGCACCGCAAGGAAGCACTACGACTACGTCACCGGCCTCGGCTCCCCGCAAACCGACAACTTCTAGAAATTCATTATTCTAGTATTTTGCAAAAGACTGAAATAGGTTCTGCATCCACATTGGCCGAGGTTATAGCAAATCGTGTGGTAGCATTTGAAAATGGTAGGCCAGCGATTTCGAGACATCACAATCATTCTAGATTTGCTTGTGACAGTTTTCACGGTCCTCATTCTTCTCTACCTCGGGCACATTTACATAGTCTCACTCGCCCAATGTGAACGAAATGGGAGCGAGTATCTTGGACCAGGGTGCCAAGGATCTCTCGGTAAATTAATGCCAATGATCGATTCGGTCACGTGGCCGCTCGCAGTTATCACCGCGCTAATTGCGATGCCCTTCGTTCTACTTAGTTTGATAGTGGGTCTAAACCCAACTGTTATCTTTGTTGCGGCGTTTGGCGCTATAGCGTTGATCGATGTGTGTCTGAAGGTTTGGATCCACGTATCTGATCAACCGACATACTCATGGCTGGAAATCTTGCGAATGGTCATATTAGGGTGTGCCGTTATCTTATTCGTGGCTGCATTAATTGCAGCGCCGTGGCAATGGTTAATGTAACGCGTCGAACTCGAACGTTGCATTCTTGAGAATTTAAGCTACATTGTGTGCACGCCTTCGGGCGGTTTTAATTTATAGATATGGCACGAGATTATCCGCTGGAAAAAGTTCGCAATTTTGGAATCATCGCGCACATTGATGCGGGGAAGACCACCACGTCTGAAAGAATTCTGTTTTACACCGGCATGTCCCACAAAATCGGCGAAGTGCACGAAGGCGACACGGTGACCGACTGGATGGAGCAGGAGCGCGAGCGCGGGATCACGATCACTGCTGCTGCGATCACCTGCTTCTGGAACCCCACCTACATGGGCACCGACACTTCCGCGAAAGTGCGCTTCAATATTATTGATACCCCGGGCCACATCGACTTCACCTCAGAGGTGAAGCGTTCGATGCGCGTCTTGGACGGCGCGGTCGTTGTGTTTGACGGCGTCGCAGGAGTGGAGCCGCAATCGGAGACCAACTGGCGCTACGCCGAAGAGGCCAATGTGCCGAGAATTTGCTATATCAACAAGCTTGATCGCACGGGTGCGTCGTTTGAAAAATCATACGCGAGTATTCTTGATCGGTTGTCGACGAAAGCCGTGCGCTTGCAGATTCCCATCGGCGCGGAAGGAGATTTTTCTGGCGTCGTCGATTTGCTCACAATGAAAGCGTACAAATTCGAAGGCGAGATGGGACGCGAAGTGATTGCATACGATATTCCGGAAAATCTGAAAGCCGATGCAGAAAAGTATCGCCACGAACTCATCGAGAAAATCGTCGAAAACGACGACGCCGTGATGAGCGACTACCTCGAGGGCAAGCAAATCTCGCTCGACGTCTTGAAAAAGACGCTGAGGAAAGCGGTCGTCGCCAACAAAATTTTTCCTGTGCTCACCGGCTCTTCTCTCAAGAACAAAGGCGTGCAGCTGGTCTTGGACGCAGTCGTCGATTTCTTGCCGTCTCCCTTGGATGTGCCTGCCGCAAAAGGGACGAACACGGATACGGGCGCTGAGGAGACACGCAAGGCCTCCGACGACGAGCCGTTTGCTGCGCTCGTCTTCAAGCTGCAAGTTGATCCATTCGTGGGCGCGCTTTCATTCTTCCGCGTCTACTCCGGATCGATTAAAGCAGGTGACACCGTCTATGATTCGGCAAACAACAAAAAAGAACGCCTCGGTCGCATCGTGCGATTGCAGGCAGACAAACGAGAGGAGCTGAAAGAAGTATTTGCGGGTGAAATCGCTGCGGCCGTGGGCATGAAAGAAGTGAAAATCGGTCACACGCTCTGTAATCCCGATCATCCTATCGCGCTCGAATCGATCGTCTTCCCCGAGCCAGTCGTCTCCATGCGCATCGAGCCCAACACAAAGGCCGATCAGGAAAAAATGGGTATCGCTTTGTCTCGTTTGTCCGACGAGGACCCGACCTTCCGCGTCACATCGGACCCTGAAACTATGGAGACAATCGTCTCCGGAATGGGGGAGCTGCACTTGGAAATTATCGTCGATCGTATGAAGCGAGAATTTGGCGTGCAGGCAAATACCGGGAAGCCGCAAGTGGCCTACCGCGAGACAGTACAAGGGACTTCCGACGTGGAATACAAACACATCAAGCAGACGGGTGGTCGCGGTCAGTACGGTCACGTGAAGATCCGCGTGAAGCCGCTGGAGCCGGTGGTGGAAGGAAAGAAGGTGAAGAACAATGTCGACAGGGAAGATCATTTCGAATTCATCAACAACATCAAGGGTGGCGTGATCCCGCAGGAGTACATCACACCGATCAAAAAGGGAATCAAAGAAGCAATGGATCGCGGAATCTTGGCGGGCTTTCCTGTGGTCGACGTCTCAGTCGATCTCTACGACGGCTCGTATCACGAAGTCGACTCTTCTGAAATCGCATTCAAGCTAGCTGCGATCAACGCGATGCAAGAAGCGGTGCAAAAAGCAAAGCCGGTACTCCTTGAACCGATCATGAAAGTGGAAGTCGTGACGCCGGAGAAATTCATGGGCGATGTGACTGGTATGATCAATTCGAAGCGCGGCTCGATTGAAGCGATGGGTGAGCGCGGCCAAGCGCGCGTCGTCACCGCCAAGGTCCCGCTTTCAGAACTCTTCGGCTTCACGACACAACTCCGCTCGCTCACCGAAGGCCGCGGCGTCCCGAATGTCGAGTTCTCCCACTACGCGACAGTGCCCCGCAACGTGCAGGAAGACATTGTTGCGAGCAGAAAGTAACCTAAAGAGCCGCCGCCCGAAAGGCGACGGCTTTTAGTGCGGAACCAACTTGTCAGTCTCTCCAGTATAAACGAAAACGCCGCCTCTCGGCGGTGTTTTCCATCCATGTTCCCTGAAGTTCGCACTCCGGAATCAGACTTGGTAGCTCCACTCTACGCCCAGTAGCGTGAATGTCAAGTGAAGCTGTACACGCGAAAGCCGGAGAGGGGAATCGAACCCCCGGAACATAGATTACCAAGTCTAATTCCGTACCATACCTCCGGCTGGGCGCGAATATAGCACAGCTGAGCTATATACGGTATACAATACGCTCATGCATAGGGGTTTCGGGGTCCTCCAAATCTTGCTCGGCGTCTTTGTCCTCGCCCTCATCGGCGGCGGCGCGTATATTGTGGCCCACAATAATACGACTCAGCAGCCGGTGGCATGCACTCAAGAGGCAAAGCTTTGCCCAGACGGAAGTTACGTCGGTCGCACCGGACCAAACTGTGAATTCGCAGCTTGTCCAAGCGGCCTTCAAAATAACACTCAGAAAACAACACCAACTATTCAGGTGATAGACGATAACGGTGATGGACCGGCGACAATAACCGTTCAATATTCGAACTTGCCGAACAACACAGGCGCACTTGCGGTATGCCTCGACAGCGGCGCTTGCACAGAATGGGTTGAGAATTTCAAACCGACCTCGCCGAGCGGCTCATACATGATGTCCGCGACAAATGCGTTTGGCGCAGGGAGCAAAAAAGGATTGAGCAACGGTAAATATAAACTTATTCTTGAGGGCGATCATTTTGGCGACGAAATTACCTCGACCGATTTTACGGTACCGTTTTCACTCGCCGGATACCCGACAATATCACGACTCTCGCAATCATCCGGTCCTACTGGAACCACACTGACGATCGTCGGAACCGGTTTCGGCTCAAACAATGGCGTACAATTCGGCGATCAACCAGTCGCGGACGCAGCTGCATCGACCAATAACGGTACCGAAATTACATTTACGATTCCGCAAGGCGATTATTGTCTCACTCCGACGGGCCACGAATGCCCTGGGCCGCTGACGCCAGGCCTGTACGTTGTCTCTGTCGTTAATGATGGCTTGAACACATCGATGAACAATCCAACGTTTACCGTTACAACCTCAACATCTTCAAACATCTCCGTCCACGGCATGCAGCAATACACCGACACCGATTTCGGGTTTTCGTTTTGGTATCCGAGCGGGTGGCAGATTACAGAAGTATCAAATCCTTACTCCAATTACGGTGGCCCTGCTCGAAAGGCCATTAAAGTTACGAACGCCAGTGCAACCAAAACAGTCGTAGTAACCGAAGTAACGACGGACAGGGTTGTCGTACCCGGGATTACTATGTCAGCACTTTCAACAATGTATCAGTTTGATGCCTCGAGACATACTTGGATGGCGACAAAAACTGATGACTTCCAACTCGCTGACACCTCGGTTAATTCAATGGGTGGATTGCATATGTTTGCCACCGGAAGCATTGTGGCAGCGTACGTTATGCCGCTCACAGCGCATAATTTTCTTGTGTTTAGCGTTACTGACGGTAATGGTTTTGCTCTTGAGGGTGGTGATAACGGATCCTTTACCGCACCACTCATCAAAACAATCGTCGCGACCGATGCAATGGTCGCGACTCCGGTCTCTGCTGCAGAACAAATCGCGACGATCGAGGCGGAAAAAGCTGCGTACGCGGGGCAGTGAAGCGCGAAAGGGGCGGGCGGGCCGCAGGCCCGCCCGCATTTTCCTATCCCCAAAACGCGGAAAAATGCTCTCGACAAATGAAAAAAATATGCAATCATTTCTTCATTAGGAGTCGGGGTCTCTCTCCTCGGTAGTGTTTCGCAAAAGGTTCGTATGTTCAACAAAGCGGCTTCGGCCACGGTTGGTTTCCTATTATTAACGACCCCTCTCACCGCCTCGGCAGACACCCTCAGTAGTCTCCAGGCACAGGTACAAGCACTTTTGGCGCAAATTTCTGCGCTCAAGACGCAGCCGGTGCAATCGAATACAACGAGTACCACACCAGTTTCACCTTCGACGTCGCCCGCAGTCACCTCGAGTGCGTCTTCACTCGCGTTTTCGGTCGCACCGTATTCGGGCCAGGCCCCGCTCGCGACGACCTTCACCTACACACTCAATAGTAGTAACTCCTGCAGCTCACAAAACTACATTCTCAATTTTGGCGACGGTTCGTCGCAGACGCTCTATAAGCCGTACGGCACTTGCTATGGGTACGTCCAACATACGACGCACAACTATACTGCCGCTGCTATCTACACTGCCTCGCTCGGTCTGAGTCAGTACAGCTGCACCGGCAGCATCGACAAGGCGACGGGAAAGCCTTCATATAAATGTAGCTACGACGTCAGTAAGAAAAACGCGGCGACGGTCACCATCACAGTGGCGAGCCTCACTCCGCAACCGCTCGCACAATTTAATGTGACAGCACCAGTTGCCGGGCAGTCATTCAGTGTCGGCAACGTGCTCCACATGCAATGGATCGATTCTGTGGGTGTATCGTCTGCCGGATACTACATGCTTGTATATCAGGCGATCACGCCTCTTGGGCAGGGAACCGGTATCGCTGGTTCGCAGCTCGGTCTTACTGCAGTCACCGGCACGTCATACGACTGGGTGATCTCGCCCAGTCTCACGACCGGGCAGTACTTCATCCGTGTCTGCAAAGACAGCGGCACCTGTGCCGATAGCGGGACCTTTACCGTCAACGGCGTCACGCCTGTGACTCCTGCTCCATCGATAATATTCACTGCGAATCCTTCTGTCATTACACAAGGTCAGAGCACGCAGCTTGGTTGGATAACCTCAAATGCGACTCGCTGCACCCTCATGAGTGCAACTGGTCAGCAAAATGTAGCGACAGCAGGCACGCAGACAGTCGCACCTGTCAACACTGGCACCGTCTACCAGTTGATCACGACGTACTCGTTGTGGTGCATAAATGAATCCAATGGCACGACCAATGCTCCATCGACGACGGCGCAAGCGACTGTCACGGTCAACGCTCCGACACCAACACCGACGCCGACCATCGTCGTAAGCGCGTCACCATCGATTGTCGTCAATGGCGTGGGAACCACGCAGCTGAAGTGGGATGTGTCCAATGTCCCAAGCGGTGCCGCCCTTGAAATCGGCGTTAGTGGTGCAGCGCTAAACGCTGGCGGTGATGCAACGTTGCCGTATCGAAATATTCTCAGCACGTATCCCCTCGACGGTACGACCGGCGTAGTTGATCTCACCAACGGTCACTCGATGACATCGGTCCCATCGCACGGCACGATCAACTTTTCTCCGAGCTACTATACAGGATACCTTCCGATTTCAGGCCCCGTAAATTTCACGGTACTCGACGCAAGTGCAAACATTCTTGCTCACGCGTCGGCCGCGCTCACAATCACCGCGCCTGCACAGACGCCGGGCTCGCTCAATGTCACCATGACGCCAATCTCGGCGGACACAGTGATGGCGGGTGCACGTCGCACGTTTGTCATGGAGCAATTGGACGCGACGCAATCGACTGAAGACGTCCGCGTCGGAGGTCTCCCAATCTTGCTCACGACCAATACGACCAATGCATACACTGATCTATCGGGCTGCACCGTTGTTGCAAATGGAACGACGCTGACAACCGGTTCTCACGTCATCAACACGATTGCGTGGCCGGGCACGATGCAATTTACCTTCGACAATCCACTGACCGTCGTAAAGGGGACTGTCGTCACGCTCTCGGTCGTGTGTAGTGTTTCGTCTGCCGCAGCGACCGGTGACGTCCTCACGTTCTCGACAATCCAGGAACACAATGGAGAATACGCAGCAGTCGGTGCAACATCCGGCACTCATATTGTTCCGACGACGTACGCTGGCCAAAGCGGCCCGTACACGATTGCACAAAATGGCACGCTCTCGATAACAACTGATGCGTCGAGTCCGTCGTACTCCTTGGTGGCAGGCGGCTCGCAGGGGGTCACCATCGGTGCATTCAAATTCCACGCGAGTAATGAACCGATCAATCTCTCAAAAGTCGGACTCTCGATTGCAAGCGGAGGTGCGCAAGACCTTGGCACCGTGTACTTGTACAGTGGCAATGCGCTTATCGGCACTGCGATATTCACCGGTGCAAATAAAAATGCGACATCAACATTGAACACTCCGTATCCAATCCCACAAAACTCAGATGTCGTGATTACCGTCAAAGCTGACATCGGTTCCATCGGCGTAGGTCAGCCGGCAACTGCGGGTGATCTGGTGCAAGTCGTCGTTGCAAACGCGCAAGGTAGTGGCGCGAGCTCGGGCGCGACCATCAATACCTCTGCGAGCACCAGCGTGCCGGGTGTTCGCATCGTCAAATCGTTCCCGATCGTCTCGCAGTTGTCGCTCCCCACAAGTGGACTCTTCGCTGGTTCGAATGCATCGCTCTTCCGATTCAGTATCAGTGCTTCACCGAGCGGTTCAGTAGGTATTCTTGGAGTGAACCAAGTGCGTCTCGCTATTGGCGGGGTCACGCTCAGCAATCCTCGTGTCTCTGTCTATAGTGATCCGAGTTTCTCGATTCCTGTGCCTGTCGCGCCAAACGCCTATCAAAACGTGAGCGCATCATCTGGTTACCTCTTCGCGACCCTCAATAACGGCGGGATTATTGAAATCCCGGCGGGAGCGACGTACTACTTCCAGGTTTCAGGCGACCTCTCGAATCTCACGACAGGCGCTTCCATTATTGCCTCGTTGCCGGGCGATACAACGCCGGTGGGTCTCTACTCCTACAGCAACAATCCTTCGAACATCACGTACAACTTCATCTGGACTCCGAACGATTTGACCACATCGCAGCTCTCCACCGTCGACTGGACGAATGGGTACGCGGTACCGGGTCTCTCTTCGAGCGGCGTCAACCAGACGCGCACTGCCGCAAGCAGTGATGCGTACGCCAATCTCGCAGCGGTCTCTATCGGTGTCAGCCAAGTCTCGTCGGCCTTCGCGATCTTCCTCGGGCTCTTGGCACTCTAAATTTTGGTTCTCTCTTTAGCAACTAACATCATGTATGAACACCGTTCACGCATCTATTAGTCGCATCCTCGTGTGTCCCTGCTGCGCGCAATCGTTGCCAGTGGGATGCGGCGAACAACACACATTGTTCGAACCGAGGAGTCGGCGGCGAGAGCGCCGCTTCGGTTTCAGTCGCTATAAAACAAGACTACGACGACTCTATCGAGAAAACCCCGCCTTCGGCGGGGTTTTCGTTATACAGACGCGCGGCTCGCACACGCGAGCCGCGCGTGCGACGATATGTGCATGAGAAAACAACTCGCGGGGGTCGGTGTCGGGCTTTTGCTGCTTGCACCCGCATGTGCCCTCGCGCAGTCGACGTCGATCACCGATCAAATCGCAGCTCTTTTACAACAAATCAAAACACTGCAGGCACAAATCGCTACACTCCAGCTGGGTTCACAACACAGCTGCGTCGATCTCTCAGACAACCTCACGCTCGGCGCGAGTGGTGCCGCCGTTTCAAATCTACAAAATTATTTGATCACAAAAGGCTACCTCGGCGCGCAATATCACACTGGCTATTATGGTTTTCTCACAGTGGCGGCGGTTGGCAAATTGCAGCTGCAGCAAGGTTTGGTGAGCTCACAAGATGATCAAGCCTACGGCATCGCAGGTTCGAAGACGCGCGCTGCGATTTCTTGTACCGGTACGACGCCACCGCCGCCTACGCCGGTCGCATGCCCCTCGGGGTATCACTCAAATGGTGAGACCTGCGTTTCGAATGTCGGGAGTTTCGCTGCGAGCCCGACGTACGGCGTTGCACCGCTCGCCGTAACATTCAAGATTAGTGCGACCGATTCCACCTACACGATCAATTTTGGCGACGGGACTTCGGCACCATCACCGCAGCCGAGTGCGATCTGCAGCGGCGCTGTTGTGTGCACGGATCCGGGTACGAATATTTCGCATACGTATACCGCCACTGGCACCTATAAGGCGCAACTGGTGAAGGATCCGTGCGCGGGTGCGGTGGGATGCGTCGCGCCGACCCAACTTCTGAGCACGATTACGATTTCCGTCGTCGCCGTTGGCCAACCACAGCCGCAACCAGTCGCAGGATTTACGGCAACGCCGACAGCCGGCGCAGCACCTTTGGCTGTCTCATTTAGTTCTTCGCAAGCGGGCACGGTGAATTTTGGAGACGGTCAGTCCTCGATGCTGCAATCTTCTCCCACTTCCTGCATTTGCTTCCCGCCCACCTCAAACCTCCCCCCCACCTTACTTTCTTCCCCCACCTAACCCCCCAAACCTTCAGAATTCGTGCGCCAAATTTTTTATTTCCGACCTTT
>CAZOZG010000001.1:19907-86975 GCA_964584225.1 uncultured Candidatus Saccharibacteria bacterium
GCTGCAATCTTCTCTCACTGCGTGCATTGGCTGCACGACGACCTACAGCGTCTCGCACACGTACATTGCTGCCGCGACGTACACCGCGAAGCTTCAGGATTCGTCGGGCACAGTTTTTAGTTCGATCATGATTACCGTAAACAACCCGACGCCAACTCCGCAGCCAACTCCGGAAGTGAGTTTTAGCGCAAGTCCCGCCTCGGGCGCGGCGCCGCTCGCGGTCGTCTTCACTGCGAGCGGCATCAGTACGGCAAACGGTGTCATCAGCATGGATTATGGCGACGGAAGTCTCGTCCAGACCGGATATTGTCTCGGAGGCACGTGCGGGAGTGCGACGTACTATCACACGTATAGTGCTGGTGGCACCTACACAGCGAAGCTTCTGCAATCTTCTCAAACACTTGCAACGACGGTCGTCACGGTGACCGGTTCATCACAAACTGCCGTGTCGGTACATGTGTCGCCGTCGAGTGTGCAGCAAGGCAGCGCGCCACTTTCGACAGGTGGCACGTTGCATATAACGTGGAGCTCGACAAACGCACCGGTAGGTGCCGGGGTCGCGATGTGGATCGTGAAATCTGACGGCACGACTCTCGGTTCGATCTATCCTGGTACGCGCGCGACAAGTGGTTCATATGATTGGGCGGTGCCGGGTCCACAATGCGACAGCACCGGCTTGAATTGCATGTATCAAACTGATTCTGACAGCGCCTACTACACGAGCCCGGGCACCTACTACATCCTCGCGAAGCTCTACACGCCGTCGAATGCGTGTACGGGTTTGTGCATAATCGCAAATCCGGTGCAGCCGACATACATTGCCACGGCAAAAAGTGCGACGTTTACAATCACAGGAAACACTGTCTCGGTCGCGACGCCGAGCGTGGGGCCGATGAGCGGCTACAACACCGCGCAATGTGTCGCGCCGACCGCGCCTGCGTGCGCAAGTGGATATCATCAATGCACCGGATCCGGTTGCTCCTATATCGGTGAGATCGTTCCTGCTCCGTATTACTGTCTCACGAGCGAAAATCCAGTCGTGATTATGAATCTCCCGACAGGCTCATCGTGGCCGATGAATAATTGTTACAACGCTCCGCCACAAAGTAGCCTTGGCCTTGTTTCATCTTCGGTCGACTATCTCGGCTGTTCGCTCGCGGCCTCGTGCGTACCAAATTAAGGCATCGATGGAAGAAATTTACATAAAGAAATGCGCTTCGTGTGACCGAAGTGCATGTAGGAAATGGTGAGAGCGACATCACAACCGGTACCTCCCCGGCAATTTTCTTCAGTTGATTCAATGTAACGTCGTATTCCGCAGCTATGGCTATCGCCATGGTGTAGACTCCGAGTTGTGAACGATCACGGCCCACCAGATCATGGTGCGTATCGCAAACTTTTTTACGATCGACTCACGAGCGGGGACCGTAAAGCGAGTGAAGACCCATTGACTGAAATGTCAATAAAACTTGCGCTAAAAATCAGGGTTTGTTAGTATGTCGCCACGCACGCTCTGTGCGTATTCTTTTGCGTCAGTTTGCCTTCGTGCAGCGTAGCGACCTGCATTAAGCGAAAGCAAAATACAAAAGAAATACCGGAGCACTCAAAAGCGTTGGCTAATGACCGCAAGGTCAATTATTAATTAGTAGAATAATTTTCTGAAGTCTCGTCGCGCTTTAGGCCGCGTTTAAAGGACAGTACGCGGCACGATTCTGCAGAATCGTACGCGCGAGATGATTTCGCCAAAATCATATGGCAGGAGAATTCAACCGAAGTAAGCCGCACGTCAACGTCGGCACCATCGGTCACGTCGACCACGGCAAGACCACGCTCACTGCAGCGATCTTGAATGTGCTCAACAAGGCCGGCAATGGATACTCGGCGACCGTCAAAGGCGTCGATGATATCGACAAGGCGCCTGAGGAAAAGGCGCGTGGTATTACGATCTCGCTCTCACACTCTGAGTACGAGACACCGAAGCGTCACTACGCGCACGTCGATGCGCCTGGTCACGCCGACTACATCAAGAACATGATTACAGGTGCTGCGCAGATGGATGGAGCAATCCTTGTCGTTGCAGCAACTGACGGCGTGATGCCGCAGACGCGTGAGCACATTCTTCTCGCACGCCAAGTCGGCGTGCCGAAGATCGTTGTCTTCCTCAACAAAGTAGACATGGTCGACGACAAAGACCTCGTCGATCTCGTCGAAGAGGAAGTCCGCGAGCTTCTCACGAAGCAAGGATTCGATGGTAAGGCCGCACCGGTCATCCGCGGATCCGGTCTCAAGGCTCTTGAGAATCCGGCACCGGGAAATGAATGGAGCGATAAAGTCATGGAGCTTGTGAAAGCGCTTGATGAGTACATTCCAGAACCTGTCCGCGAACTCGACAAGCCGTTCTTGATGGCAATCGAAGACGTCTTCTCGATCGAGGGTCGTGGCACAGTGGTCACCGGCCGCATCGACCGCGGTATCATCAAAGTCGGTGAGGAAGTGGAAATCATCGGTATCAAGGATACGGTAAAGACGACCGTCACCGGCGTCGAAATGTTCAACAAATCACTTCAGCAAGGTCAGGCCGGCGACAACGCGGGCGTGCTTTTGCGCGGAACGAAGAAAGAAGACGTGCACCGCGGCCAAGTCTTGGCGAAGCCAGGCGCCACGAAGCCGCACACTGAATTCGAATCAGAAGTCTATATTCTGACGAAGGAAGAGGGTGGCCGTCACACACCGTTCTTCTCGGGCTACAAGCCGCAGTTCTACGTCCGAACGACAGACGTCACTGGTGAAGTGACGCTCAAGGAAGGCGTGGAAATGGTTATGCCGGGCGACACCGTCACTTTCAAGGTGAAGCTCGTCGGTCCGATCGCGCTTGAAGACCAGATGCGTTTCGCCATCCGCGAGGGTGGTAAAACAGTGGGCGCAGGCGTGGTAACGAAAATTGTTGCCTAACCTCTCGAACAAAAAAGTGCACACACCGGCCGCCCGAAGGGCGGCCGGTGTCGTATACTTTGAGCATGAATTGGAGAGCTTTTGCGATGTCGTTTGGCGTTTCAATAAGCATTTTCGTTGTGTTGTTTCTGTGGATGCTCTTGGTATTGAATCAGCCGTGCCAACAAGGATCGCCATCAGATTGCGAGGCAGAAGGAATGGCAGCTGAACTCACTCTTTTTTTTGGTGGAGCCGTTTTGGTGGTCGGAGGTCTCGTCATTTCGCTTGTGAGTGCAGTTCTGTCAGGCGTTGTAGCAAAACGCAAAGAAAAAGCAACTGGCATTACGATTCTTTTGAGTCATATTGCGGTTTACACCTTCTTTGGAGTCGTTTGTGTAGTTATTGGATTTTACCTGCTGCTACGTTTCCTCTAAAGGAAAAAGGTGTCAGGTACCATTTTCTCGGCTCAAGACGATTGGGGAGATGGGGTCTGACCCCTCAGAAATGAATAAGTTGTGGCGTAATCATTCTCTCTCAACCACGCAACTGTTTGCTCGGCTCAAACGGATTGAGTTGTGTGAATTGGTGCTGTGCTATACTCTCCAAGCTATGGCAAAGGTAAAGAACGAGACAGGGGAAATACTTGAAATCGTAAATTTCATCAAGGATCATATGGTGACAAACATGGCCACTAAGGACGAACTAGGTGAGTTTCGCTCGGAGGCGAATGAGCGATTTTTTGAGATTAATGGTCGACTTGTATCGATCGAACAAGATCTTAAGGACATCAAGCGTCGAATCACAACTCTTGAGGACAAACTCGAAAAGCATCGCGTCGTGACGAAAGACGAGCTCGATGAGGTCTGGAAACATGTCGCGGCAATCGAGAAGCACTTAAAGATGCATTGACTTCAGCGCCGGCGTTGTCACAAAGATCGTCACTTAATTTCGGACGAAGGTTCGAAAGCAGAAAACCCGCCGCAAGGCGGGTTTTCTCATGCCATACTTTGCATATGGAAGAGATCAAAAAATCGATCGACCAAAGCCCGTACACAAAAGATTTACCAGAAAAGCGCAGAGAATCGCTCGCAGAGTTAGCGGTTTTCGTTCGCGAACTTCAAAAGCAATATCATGTGCGCGGACATGGAATCTCGACCGAACAAGAAGCAAAAAGTATTCAAGAGCACGGCCTCCATACCAAATGGTCTGCACTCCAAGACCTCACTCATGCGCTCGAGAAAGACGAGGCGAGAGTTGCACGTCAAGTGACGTACTGGATTTTGAAGCCCGAGAATACGTTGTCCTTATCGCGGTGCCTGTGCACGACGACTATATGGCGTCAGATGTTGCCGACGAAGATCGAGATGGATGGGTAAATCGCGAGCGATCAAAGAAATTTGCGCGAGCACATGTGTTTGAACCTGCCGAGCAGCCGGAAGGGATCCGTGTGCCTGAGGGCACAAACAAACGAATTCCATCCGAGAAGATAATTGGATACTGGGATGACAAAGAGGGGAAGCTCCACATCAACCCGACCTGGCAAGCAGCCCAAGCTTTGTAACCAAAATCGTCGCTTACGTAAAGCGATTTGGTATACTGTCCCGCACTATCAAATAAATTTCTCGTATGGCCAAATCAGGACGTCCGTGGACGGTGGGTGCGCACTCTGAGCTGAAGCAGATCGACGACAATCTCTGGACAGTCGAAGACGTGTTCGCTCAAGGGATACATCGCCGAATGTGCATCATCAAGCGCTCGGATGGCGCTCTTACCTTTTTTCACGCGGTACCTGTCGATGACGCGACGCTCGCGAAGATTCGCGCGCTCGGGCAACCAAAATACATCGTCGTCGGCCACGAGCAACACACGGTGGATACGCGTGCCTTTCAAGAAAAACTCGGCCTTTCGGCATACGGTCCGAAAAAGCTCGCCGAGGCGCTCAGAAAAAGATTCAATCTCACCGGCGCCCTTGAAGATATCCCCGCTGATCCGTCGATAGAGTACATCGAGACGCCCGGATCAAAGAAGGGCGAGACGACGTTGCTCGTAAAAAGCGGTGGCGGCTCGCGGGTGAGCATTCTCACTTCAGATGTACTCCAGAATAATCCGCAGAATCTTCGACTTATGTTCCGCTTGCTCGGTTTTGCTGGCGGGCCAAAAGTCGTCCCGGTCTACCGCATGCTCTTTACCTCCGACAAAAAAGTCCTCAAAGACACGCTTGTGAAATGGGCTGCCATGCCGGGCTTGAAGCGCCTCGTACCCTTCCACGGCATTATCGTCGAAGACGGGGTGAGCGAGGCAATCAAGAAAGCCGCATCAGCACTATGAAGTCCGTCAAAACGAAAAACATCAAGCAAGTCGTGCTGTTCAAAGCGTCACCCCGTGAGCTCTATGCGATGCTCATGGATTCCAAAAGTCACGCGAAATTTACGGGCGAGAGCGCAAAGATGAGCAAAAAGATTGGCGCGAAATTTACCGCCTACGGCGGCTACATCACCGGCAAAAATCTCAAGCTGAAGCCCAGTCGCTTGATCGTCCAGGAGTGGCACATGAAAGGCTGGCCCACTGGCCACGCATCGAAAGTGATGTTTCTTTTCACAAAGACGAAAGATGGCACGAAGCTCACCTTTGGTCACACCGGCGTGCCTGCGACTAGCTACAAAGGCATCAACAGTGGGTGGAAGGAATCGTATTGGGACAAAATGAAAGTTGCGCTTGGCGAAAAGAAGGCGTCGAAGAAAAAGCGAGCCATGTAGCTCCAGTCGTAGCGAGATTTCGCACAAAGATTTGAGCGAAGACAGCCCGCCTGATGGCGGGTTTTCTGATTTTGTGGAATAGTTTGGCCACGTCGAAATCCCGCAGAAGGAGACAGACATGACTCTCGACGAGTTCGTTCAAGAGGCAAAAAGAAGGAAGATTGGCGACGGCACGGTAGTCATCGATGCTCGCACGTACGCGTTCGACATCCTGCCCGCGAGCTTCCAGCCAGCAATACCGTTCTTCGTCGGGTATCCGATGGACTACCTCTTCATATCCGATGAGGTGCCGGAGCAGTATCGCATGGCAGCTCTTGCTCATGAGATCCTGTGCGAACGCTTTAGATTGAGTGGCGATCACGCGCACTGCGAGCGCGCAGTGGCGGAAGAGATGAAGTACATCCCGGCCGATGCCGACAGGGATTACTACATTTCGCTGCGGCTCAAAATGTTCGACTCTCTCATCGAGGTGTACGAGCGGGATGGTCAACATGATTCCGCCCGGCAAATGGTCGCACCACGCGATGCGTTCAAAGCCATGGTCGGAAAGCGATCAATCCAATGAAGGCGACATTCGTCGCTTATCCGAAAGCCCCGGTCTTCGCCGGGGCTTTGCTTTTCGCTTCCGCGATAGTGTGCTATCAATTCCCGAGCCATCAAATAGATAGGAATAGGAGAAGAGGATGCAAAGAGCAACTTCGCTCGGTGACATCACGCGAAGCGTGATGTGCATATCAAACTTCCGCCCCGGAGTGGGCCTCGATGCCTCAGGGACGGCGTGGTTCCTCAGGCCCACCGTCGTCGTGACTGCCGCGCATACTGCCTCAGGTATGAGCATGTGCCGTGAGTGGCAGCCGATTTTGTGCAGGCACGTTGATAAAGGTGGTTCGAAGGAAGTCGCGTCTCTCAACGCCGCGCGGCTCATGAGTGTCGGGAGTCAACGCATTACTCCCGAAACGAAGTGGCCTGTGGCTGCGACGATGTACGATGACATCGCACTTCTGGAGCTCCAGGAAGAAGTCCCTCACGCGCACATGCTCGCAGTGGAGCACGAACTTCCACCTGTGGGTACTCGCGTCGGCTGCGTCGGTTTCCCGCACGGGCAAATGGCTTTGGCGGTTGGCGAAATATTCGAATATGAATCGGGGCAGCCTCTCGCCATGAGGTTGAATCTCGGGCTCCAGGGGATCGCACCGACCGTGATGCGTTTCGGATCTTCGGGGGCGCCAATAGTGGGCCGGCGGGGTCGCGCCGTCGCGGTGCTCACGGGCTTGTGCGAGCCAGACGATCCTTTCGAACTTCTCTTCTCGCTCAGACCGAAACCGACGAACTTTGCGATTCACATCTCGCTGATCACGCCTCTACTGCAGGAGCTGGGGCTGGGGTGAGGTGAATCCACGAACATACCAAAAGGCATCGCCCCGCGCGCATGCCTTTTGTTTTTTTTCAATAACGCACTAAAATCGTCGCTTAAGCGAAGAGGGAAGCCTCTTTCAAGAAAACCCGCCGCAAGGCGGGTTTTCTACAGGTTGAGTGTCTGCTATAGTTTTCATCCCAGTATGAATGACATACCAATATCTACTCGGTGGTTAAACGAAGCTGCTGACACCACAAATCAGTCAATTGCTCAAAATGTTTATCTGATCCATTGTCCCAAAACGCAAAGCAAGGGCACTGGTTTCGTGATCCCGACTGGTCATATTGTAACCAACTGGCACGTTATTAAAGATTGCGGAGCTAATGAGATAAAAGCCATATCAACCAACGGTACGCAAATCGACTTTTCGAGCCTCATTGCAGACGAAAACCGAGATCTCGCTGTTCTCAAACCAACCATAGATTTAGGAGGTGGTTTAGAAATCCATGACGAAACCGAAAAAGTTCAAACAAAAGTATTAACGTGGGGACACCCGCTCGCATATAACGGACCTTCTCCGATTCTTTCCGTAGGCTACATCGCTGGTTTTAATGAATACAAGAAAAATGCAACTGCGCCCGTGGTTAAGCGGTACGTCATCAACGGAGCCTTTAATCCTGGAAACTCAGGCGGACCTCTCCTCGCGGATCGAACAGCTAAAGTTGTTGGTGTGGTAGTTGCAAAACACGCGCCGATTCCGGATTTTCTACAGGCTGCTCTCGATGCCCTCAACAATAACAAGTCAGGATTCATGTACACAGCTTCGCATAATGGCGTGAGTAAAGGCTCGTTCTCTGAGGCTCAGCTAGTCGGCATGCTGCTGGATCATCAAAGAAAACTGACTCAGGTGATGATTGGAGAGGCCATATCCAGCTCTGAGCTGATAGCTTTTCTACAAGAAAGCAAAATTTTTCCCGAGAATAATGATATTCGTGGCTTGTCGGCAATATTTACGCGGTTTCTGAATTCAGTCTCAGACTTGACTGACAAATTTTATGATACTTTCGGGTTGTTTCTTGTTGTCGGGGGAAGTTTGCTGGCAGCAATGGCTATAGGCGAATTTCCAGGTCACTCAAGAATAGGCACTGATTCTGGCGAATACAGCATCATCGTAATGAAGCATCCAGTTTGGTTAAAATTGGGACTCATCGCCGTTGTGGTTGGATTTATCGTTCAGCTTTCGGACAACCTGATGACTGTTCATAAATTAGGTGGAAAAAGACTTTACTGGGCTTTAGGTGCCCTGTTAGTTTATTTGATACTTTTTGTAATGGCGAATTAGTCTAAATCGGCGATTACGAAAACTGTAAGTTCAATTTGGTATAGTGGCGGGATGAATATTCTCAAACAATGGGTGTGGCCGGTGGTGGCGGGGTTTGTGGTGGCGTCGATAATCATGCTGATTTTTGAATGGATCAATCATTATTTGTTTCCGTTGCCGGGAGGACTGGACCCGATGGATACGGCTGCAGTGCAGGCTTTTACCGCATCCTTGCCGTGGACGGTGTACATTCTCGTATTTGTCGGCTGGGCATTCGGCGCATTTGAAGGCGGCTGCACGACCGCGTGGCTCGGGAAGGGTAAGCAAATTCAACTGGTATCGGTGCTTGCCGCGATCTTGGTGGCGGCCGGCACATTCGACATGACCGTACTCGGATTCCCCATGATTGCAATAGTCCTCGGCATCCTCGTCCTTGCGGCTTTTCCATACCTTGGCCGCCTCGCGATGAATACCTTTATGAAAAGAAAAATGGCAGCGATGGCGGCGACCAATACTTCACAAGTATAAAAAGGAAAGACCGCGGCGAGATTCGCCGCGGTCTTTGTCGGGGATTACGAAGCCTTGTTCAATTGCACAGCTGCATTGTGCACGAGGCAGATGTTGGGAATGAGACCCGAAAGCAGCATCTCGCGCGGAGACTTATTGCCGAGCTCCGCAAGCGGTGCTCTGAGCCATTCTGTCAGCGGCTTGCGCTTGTTGAAACGCCGATCAAGCTGTTCCCGGATGTCGATAATGGTGCCGACGAGTTGGATCTCGCTCATCACGGGGCAATGAAGCAGTTCCGTTTTCACCGCTCCGAGTTCGGACTTTCGCCTGATCCGTTCGAAAAAGACGCGTGCGATCTGGGTCGGCGCGAAGCCGAGGTGCTTGAGGGATTCGAATGCAGTATCGATACGATTTGCAAACGACACTTTGGGGGTACGTGCTGGCATGGTGATCTCTCCTTTTTGCCGGTCTGCACCCTAGCACAAAATCTTTTTTTAAGAAATGAGCCAGCACGCGTACAAAGGAACGGCCGCGCGGTGAAAACCGCGCGGCTCTGATATGTCGATCGCCAAGTCGTTCTTAGCCGATGAGGTCGAAATAGTTGATCACGGTGAGCACGACCACTACAACCGCGACGAGGAACAAAAAGAATTTCACACACCCTGGCATGGCTACTTCTTCTCCTTGAAGTTGGGAATCGTCTGGATGGTTACGCCACTTATGATTGCTGCGACACCGACAACCGCAGCCAGAGATACAAGCACGTCGATGACAAAAAACACGCGTAAGACCACTGGCCGGTAGATCACGATCAGTGGGAAGGCGACCCAATAGCTCGTACAGAACGGGCAACTGAGGAACGATTTGGGACCGAATTTTTTGGTGAACCAGTCCCGGAGCGGCTCACCGATATCAGCTTTCGTCAGGGTGACAGAAATCGCTGACACGGCGAAACCAAGGTAGATGATACCGATGAACTGATCAATCATGATCGAGACCCTCTCTTCCGACCGGCACCCTACCATAAAACGTGTTTTCGAGAAATCGGGAACCATTTGTTACAATCCGCGCATGGCAGCAGTAAAGACGCATGTGACGAAGACGAGCCTCGCGAAATATATCGCGAGTATTCCAGACGCTGTGCGACGCGCCGAGGCGAAGAAGGTCGCCGCGCTTCTGCAGGCGATCACCAAAGAAAAGCCGACTGTGTGGAGCAACGGTATGGTCGGGTACGGCATGTACCACTTCAAATCGGAGCACACGTCGCACGAGGGCGATTGGCCGATGGCCGCCTTTTCCGCGCGCAAAGCCAACATCAGCATCTATCTCATGGGCGGGATGGGCGCTGCGAAAAAGCAGGGCGCACTTTTGAAAAAGCTCGGGCCGCACACGGCTTCGAGCGGCGGATGCGTCTATATCAAGCGTTTGGATAAAGTTGACATGAGCGTCCTCAAGAAAGTGATCGCAGCGGGTTACGCCGACATGAAAAAGAAATACGGCTGATATGAAAAAACTCCCGGCGTGGACGCACAAGCTCATCATGCCAGCGCTCCTTACGTTTATCATGACCGCAATCGTCTGCGCGCTCGCGACGATTCGCGCCGCAGGAGCGAACGCGACGATCGGGCTGTGGTTTGGCTCGTGGATGTTTGCGTGGGCCGTCGCGTTTCCGACGGTACTCGTCGTCCTTCCGCTTCTCAACACATTCCTCAAGCTCATCATCGAAGACTAGCCGTGTCCTCGGGTGAGCTTTCTGTGCTATGCTCTCGGCATATTCATAATTTTTTGCTATGGCGAAAAATAAAACATTTCTCATCGGGGTCACGGTAGTCTCGGCAGTTGTCACGTTTCTTTTGAGTCCCGTTATTTGGCCCAATTATCCGGACATGATGATAGTGCCGGGTGCCGCGCAGCTGCCATATCTCATGGCGGTTGCCGCAATTGAATCAATCGCATTCGGCGTCGGCGTCGCATTTCTTCTCTCGCTCTGGGGATCCATGCACGGCCGCGGTACGTGGGATTGGCTTACGTATCTTTCGGTCGTGTGGCTTCTCGTATCGTGGTGGCCGCATGACAATCTCCATCGCACGATGATGATGGGAGATTATTGGCAGCTTGTGAGGATCGAGTGGGGTTTTCATGTGACCTTGATCGCGGCTGGCGTCATCGTTGCGTCGTTCGTCTGGAAGCGATTCGGGATGCAGGGCATGACACAACCCAATACTTCGGTATAGTGGCGACACTATGCAGATGAACAAAAGCCGCCTGGAAAATCTATCGGACGGCGTTTTCGCGATCGTGATGACGCTGCTCATCATCGAGATAAGCGTGCCATCGGTGCACGGGCCACTTGCGGGAGAGCTTTGGAAACTTGCGCCGCTTTTCCTAAGCTACTTTTTTAGCTTCGCAGTGCTCTCGAGCTTTTGCCTCGCGCACCATGGCTTTTTTCACGTCTTCGTGCGCACGGTCAATCGGCCAATGATCCAGCTCAATATCTTGTATCTCTCGTTCATTTCGCTCATACCATTTTCAGCGCATTTGCTCGGCACCAACCTCGGCGATCAAACGGCCGTGCTGTGGTACGGAGCCAACATTTTTCTTGCCTCGTCCGTGGGGGTCATTATGTTTTGGTATGCGATCCATTCCGATGAGGTGCAGGTGGCTGATGCACCAAGGAGAACGATGCGACAGGCCCAAATTCGCTATTCTTTGGCGCCGATCCTTGCCCTGTGTGGTATCGTCGCTTCTTTTTATTCAATTCCGCTCGCGATTGTCCTCTATCTCATTCCCACCGTGATCAACGCGATCCCCGGAAGTCTCAATGTCATCGAGCGGCTTATCGGCATGCGCATTCCCGATTAGCCGATGCGGCGCTAGTGCAAGACGAGTGCGTCGATTTTCTTCAGGGTAAGCGTGAGGGGCCGCGTCGCGGCATCTCCGGAGAATTGATCCATCAGCTGATTCCTCATCGGAGAATCATCTGGTGCGAGTAAATTTCTATCAGTAAATTGTTCTGAATTCCCTCCGGTGATGCTGGAAGTTTGTTCGCTGGTGCTGTCGAATCCATTGATGAGATCTGCGCGCAGCCCTTCGTGTCGTTTGATGAGCGGGCCCTCTTCTCCGCCGATGGTCGTTTCGAGTCCACTGAGATACTGCTCGAACTGCGGGTCGGAGGCTTCGAGAGTTCCCATCGATTCAATCATGCAGGAATGATACCAGAGGTGAGCCTGCATCAATAAAAGGAAACCCCGAGCGTGAGCCCGGGGCTTTTTATTCGGTCGAGTTCGCGGCTCGATGCCGCTCACTATCCGATTTTCAGGCTCGGAATGAATTTGGTGTTCAACGGTTTCATCCGAGGCTCGGCGGGAAGAATTCGCTTCACGCCGAGAGTTTGGCGGCTAAAGAACAGCCAACCGATGTTGAGGACTCGCACGAGTTGCGGGTCGACGTCGGCGCTGACCGTTTCAACGATCATGGAGGTGGCCAGTCGCTTACGCTCGGGATCCGACTCGAAGAAGATCACAATGCCCTTGCTGACAATGATCGAGAGTGCGGCCGCAAGGAACCCTGCAAGAACCGCAATTTGTACAGCACGTACCGGGTCTTCCGCCGACGGCAGATATGTGCGCGTTGCCCATACCGTCACGCCGAGCGCCGTTGTGATGCAGATGCCGCATTCAGCGTGTTTTGCAATGTTATACAGCATCTTCCGAACCAGTCGAACAAACGACATGGCTGCACCTCCGAGAAACCAGCTCACGACGGTAAAACCGTAGAAGACTAGTTGTGATACGACGATCACCGCGAAGACTGAGCCGATCCATCCGATCTCGAGCAGTTTGCGAGTGAAAAAATACACCCGCCCACGTTCGTACTGCGCTCGCTCGGACAGTTTGTTGATCTCAGCAAACGGCTCCTCAGTCCATTCTTGCTTGAGAAGGAACGAATGCGACGTGAGGAAAAGCGCCCAGACCGTAATCGGCAGCCAAGGGCTCATGACCGAGTCGATCTTGAAGAGCGCTACGAGCGAAAGGATGAATGCGAAGAACGCAAACACAGTCATCGCTGCCGCTCGCAACCGTGCGATTTTTTGCTCGATTGTGACTTCCCGCGCACGATACGCGGTCCACGCCGTCGCAATTTCCGCCTTGCTTGTGCAGACGCCGGTGTAGATTTGCGGATGGAACCACCCGAGAGTGCCGAAGAGCGCGCATGCGCCGAGGACAATCATCGGATCATGCGTGAAGAAGCTGAAAATCAGAACGGCGATTACCGTCCCGGAAAATGCTCCGGCAAAATGTTGCCAGATTGAACCAGAACAAATCATGGTTTGTACCCTCTAGTTACCGAGTCCGAAGACCCACTTTCGCAAGTATATCTATGGGCGTGTATCGCGCTAGCCTATGGCGAATGCATCACTGGAAATGAGTGATTTGATATACTGCGCCGACTAGTAAGTAACAATCTCGATATGAAAAAATTTGTTGTGGTGTATCGCGTACCTTTAGAAGTGATGGCGGAGTGGCGCAAGAACACGTCGCAAGAGGAAATGATGAAGCAGGGGAAAGAGCTCGGTGGTCAGATGGAGGCATGGATGAAAAAGAATGAGAAATCATTTGTCGACAAAGGCAATCCGCTTGGGAAAAACAAGCGCCTGATGAAAGATGGCGTGCAGGATGTGAGCAACGATCTCAACTACTACCAGGTCGTCGAAGCCAATACTGTCGACGAAGTCATCACGATGTGCAAAGACAACCCGCACATCGCGGTCATTCCCGAGGCGTTCCTCGACATCATGGAAGTCCCGCAGATGGGAATGTAAACATCCGAGCCATTATAGGTCAGTTGCGGCTGGAGCGGTTCTGTTGCAGAATCGCCGGTAGGAGAATCAATCATGATCACACTTCTCGCCGAGAACGACAGCATCTCGCTGGTCGTCTATCTTCTGTTCTTCGCGTTCCTCGTCTGGTGTGGCAGACGCCAGCGTTTTTGGCCGGTCGCCGTACTCGGAGTCTGTACAGCAACGCTTGCCTATCTTCTGGCGCTCTATTGCCGGGCTGCGACCGGTCTGAGCCCTGAACTGCACGTCGCCACCGGTGCGTTCTTCCTTAGTGCCGCGACGGCTGTCATGTGCGCCATCAGCATGCGCACCATGATTCGCCAGCAAAAAATGGACGAATACATCCGTTCGATCAAACATCGTAATATCGGCGACTAACCGCCGCAGAAAAAAGTGGCCGCCCTTGTGCGGCCACAACCTTTTATAAAAGAGGAAGACCGCCGGTATGAACCAGCGGTCTTTTGAGTGCGCGATCTTCAGCTAAACGCGCCCATCAGGTAGGCGCCGAAGACGACGACACCAGCGATGATAAGCAGCCAGACGAAAGGACATTTCATTGGGGCTACTCCTTCTCTTTAAAATCCGCGTTTGGATCTTTGTTGAAGTGTGGAATCGTTTGGATGACGACTCCGCTCACAACAGACGCTACGCCGACGATCGCGAAGAGCGAAACGAATAGATCGATCGGCGCGAATGTCAGTATCACCACCGGGCGGTAGATGAGTGTCAGCGCTGCCGACACATAGAAGCTCGTGCAGAATGGGCACGAGAGTGGTCCGAGACCGCCCCACCGGCCAAATACCCAGCCTCGGATTTGCTTTGACACCTGCGCTCTCGTCAATGCGACGGAGATCGCTGAGGCAGCAAAGCCGAGGTACACAATCAGGATGAAACGATCGAGCATACGAGACCCCCGTTTTTGCCGAAGAGCACCCTAGCATGAAGCTCCGGTAAAAGGAAAGGCCGCCCCTCGATTTTCTCGGGGCGGCCTTTTGCTGAAGGCTAGTTGGGAGCGAATAGTCGCAGCGACATCGCCACAAATGTCACGAGCTTGGAATTCGCCTTCTCAAAGTTCAGCTCCTGGAGACGAATCAGCACGGCAGCCACGAGAAAGAGGCGGCCCTCCGTGAGCATTGTCTTTGGCGAATTGCCGAGGCCCTTGTCTTTGCGTCGCACCCAACGCTGTACTTCTTTTTCCGATGTGAAGTGTCGCAACGCGAGCCGCCGGATCTTCACGAGCCACTCGGATCGGTCCAACACATCCATGTTTTGGAATTTCGTATTGGCGAGCCTGCGCCGAAGCGCGCGGATCTGCGCAGGCGTTCCGTTCACGAGTCCGTAGACGCGTGCTCTTTCTTCGATCGAGAATCCGAGCTGCTCCAGCGCTTCAAAACCCGCGTGCACCTTCGCGCGGTATTTTTCAGCTTTCATCCATGCCATCTTTTGTACTCCTTATGCCGACCGGCACCCTAGCACAAAAGAAAATCTTCGAAAATGGCGCGGTACAGCGCCAACACCAACGAGAAGAGGGAAATTCATAGCAACGTCTGCTATAGTGGCGCTCGGCAATAGTATTGAAAACGGAGGTTTCTCATGGAGATGCAGACCAGGCGCTTCGCAGCGCCCGTAGTGCGCAGCTCTGAGAAGCTGCGCATCATGAGTTGGAATGTCTACTATGGCAACGGCGAGAGTCATGCCGCAGAAGTCATTGATGCGCTGCAGTCATTCGACGGCGACATACTCCTGCTCTATGAGTTGAGTTTGGGGTTGCGCCTTCCGATGCGAATTTCGGAATTGTATCGCTATGGTGTATTTGTCGATATGAACTATCGACGATGGCTCTCGCCAGTCCCAGGTGGTGTCGCGCTGTTCTCACGATTTCCGATCGAGCGCTACCGTACTGTGAAAACGGCTAAAAATGGATTCTTGCGCGTACGGCGGTATTACCTTGAAACGCGCGTGACTCTATCGCCGGATTACACACTGACGATCGGCATGATTCACCACACGTTGCCGTTTGAGCTTGGCTACCGTAGTGCGTCGGAAACACTGCTGCGAGAAATATCAAAGCATCAAGAGAAATACGTGTTCGCTGCGGACTTAAACGCGATGCCGTCGTTCTGGATCACGAAGGAGATCGGAAAGCGACTCGTGCATCTGGGTCCGCAGTTAGCAATACCGAGCCATCCGGAGAATCGGTGGTTCGCAGACGTCACCCCACAACGACGTCTCGATTATGCGTTCGCGACTCCTGATGTCGCGGCCAGACGTACCAGTGCCCGATTTGGCGAGAGTAATCCGTCGGATCACAAGCCGCTGATCATCGATCTGGATTTGAAAAAGTAGATTAGTGCGGCCGCGCAGAGCGCGGCCGCATTCTTTTTGCGGCGTTTTGCTATACTGTGCCTCTATTCGTTAGCATTTATTGTATGAAGCAATACCTAGCAATGTTTATGGGTTCGACCGCAGCCTTCGATGCGTGGATGAAAATGCCGGAAGCGGATCGAAAAGAAAAAGAAAAAGCGGGCATGCAAGGCTGGATGAAATGGGCGACTGACAACAAAGCGAGCATCGTCAACATGGGCTCGCCTTTGGGGAAGACGAAACGTGTCGACAAGAGTGGCATTACGGATATCAAAAACGAGATGGGCGCTTGGTGCGTCGTGCAGGCGAATTCGTACGACGATGCAGTGAAACTCTTCATAAACCACCCGCACTTCACGCTTTTCCCCGGTGAGCGCATCGAGGTGATGGAGTGCTTGCCGATTCCGTCGATGTAAGAGCTCGGATTTTGTTTTCTTGCAGCCCCGATAGTGCTGTGGCACTATCGGGGCGATTTGCTCTTTGAGGTCAAAGGGCACGAAACAAAGAGGAGTGCCTCATGCGCTCACGAATTTGCACTGTTGCACTGCTGTCTTGTTTGCTCGTGTCACCAGCGATGAGCACCCAGCGAATTGCTCCGTGCGAAAAACGCCTGCAAGACTTGAAGGTCTACACGGACAAACAGATCCAAGCGAAGGATGCGTCGGAAGGCTATGCGACTTTTCGTGAAGCCGTGCAGCTTGGTCGGCGCAACTATCCCATCCCTGATCTTCAGGTCAAAGTTACCGATTGTGCGCCACTCGGCGACGATGTGTTGTTGGCTCGCAAGGTTCCACTCTATGACAAACATGCGCCGATTAAATTCACGATCTACGTGTCGCTCGCGTTTTTGAGCAAGGCAGAAAAATCGGAAATCGTGCACGAGGCGCTCGCGCAAGTGTGCTTCGCTCACGTCCGGAAGGATCAGCGGACGAAACTCACGTCACAAGACGAGCTTGTCGCACTCTTGGTGCGCTCCCACATCTGCGCGGCGGATCTCGTCGGCGATGAAGTTCGTGCCGAATGGTTTCGTCGATTCCAGAAGATGCAATGACGCTGCATGCGATATTCGCGCCGAACGTTTCGTCCGGCGCGAATCTTTTAAATCTCGATTTGGTATACTCTCTGCATGAAACACGTCATCAATATTTCAGAATTACAGTTTCAAGCGAATCCCGCGCCGATGCCGGAGAGCGTCAAAGCGAAGTACGAAGGCGCGACTATCGCGCGATTTTCAGAGGGTATTGGCGCGAAGAAGCTCGGCTACAACATCACCGCAGTCCCTGCCGGCAAACGTGCCTTTCCCGCACACAATCATCACAAAAACGAAGAGATGTTTTTCATTCTCGAGGGCGAGGGCGAAGTTCGGATCGGCGCCGAGACGTTTCCAATCAAAAAGGGAGATTTTATCGCCTGTCCGCCCGGCGGCCCCGAGCTCGCGCATCAGATTATAAATACGGGAAAAAGCGAGATGCGCTATGTTGCAGTGAGTACGAAAGAAGCACCCGAAATAGCGGAATATCCAGACAGCGGAAAATTCGGCGTCATGGATGAAACCATGCGCTTCATCGGCAAAAAGGATCAGTCCCTCAATTACTGGGATGGCGAGTAAATAGCAGAAATGCGTTCAGGCACAGGAGCACGATGAGTACGACGTGCGAAAGCGCTTCAGGGCCCGTAAAACTCGCCCAGTTTCTGAGGTCATAGAGGAAATAGAGTCCATAGAAGGCGTTACCGGCTATCGCAAGGTACCGCAGCGGGTTTGGTTTGAAAAAAGAAGAGGTGCTAAAAAAGAGAAGAATGATAAAGACGAGATACCATGGCGTGGCATAGGTAAATTGAAACGCGGCTTCGTCCATCCAATTGAAGAGCAGCCACAAAATAAAGAGTGCGTTGCCGGCGCTCGCGAGGAATCGTAGCGAATTGAAGTCGTGCCGACTCATGAGTTCATTGTAGCGTTAATCGTAGATTCAGGAAGCCGCTGGATACTAAAGTGCATGTTTGCGGCTGCACCGGGGTTTATCATGGCACTCCTTTTTCTCCTCGGCGCTATCGTGGTGAGCGATCTTTTGATGGTGCAGGGGACGCCGCAGATCCCGAATACCGGCCTCGAGGCGAGCACGAGCGCATATACGGGCGCGGAGTGACCTCGAGTAGCCTGGGGAGTTTCCATTTGCAATTTGCCCAAGCCTAGTGCATACTCGGCGAGTTCTATGACAGTAGAAGCGACAGTCAAGAAGGCGCGCAAGCCGCGCGCCAAGAAAGCAGTTAATAAAACTGCTGACGCTTCCGCTGCTCCCGTGCGCGCCAAAAAAGCAGATACCTCGCATCGCCTCCGGATTCGCGTGCGTGCCTATGAGCACGGCGTCTTGGATGGCGCGGTGAAGCAGATCATCGACGTCGCAGCGCGACACAATGCAGAAGTCATCGGCCCCGTGCCACTCCCGATCGATATCAAGAAATACACCGTGAATCGCGCGGCGTTTATCGATAAGGATTCGCGTGAGCAATTTGAAATTCGTATTCACAAGCGCATGATCGACATTCTGAATCCAGCGCCGAAAGTCATCGAAGCACTCACCAACATCGATCTGCCTTCCGGCGTCTCGATCGACGTGAAGATGATGTAAGAAAAACACGATACACTGGCCGCATGATGCGGCCAGTGTTTTTTTCTGTGCTCGGCGGGCTTCTGCTCGGGATAGGGTTTGTCGTCCCAATCGTGTGGACGCTCGTTTTTTTTGGGTTCATCCCTCTTTTGTATGCACTCAGCGAGGCGCGCTCAGATGCGCACGCCTTTGGACTTGGCTGGTGCAGTGGCTTCGCTCTCTACGGTTGCGCGATTTTTGGAATCTTTTGGTTCACGTTGCCGCTCGATTGGCTCGGTGTGTTTCCGTTGTGGTTTCAGATCGTGCTCGTCGGGATCAGCTGGTCGCTGACGAGCTCAGGGCTCGCGCTTTCCGTCGGGCTTTTTGCGGTCGTCGTTCGGCGTCTCAGCAGCGACTCATGGCACGATGTTTTTATCGTTCCCGCAGCGTGGGTACTGTGCGAGTGGCTCGCCATGTGGGAATTCAGTATTCAAAACGCAGGCAATGGCTCGATTCTCGGGGCTCATTTTGGGCTCGGACAACTGGGGAATCTGGTCGCGCACGACGACGTACTGCTGCAGCTTGCGTCGCTTGGTGGCGTCTATATATTGAGCGCGCTCGTTCCGATTGTCGGCGTTTTGCTGTATCGACTGCGGTGCACGCACGGCTCAGAGCGCCGCGCCATCGTCAACGTGATCGCGATCGTCGTCGTTGTGTGGGTGATGGGCTACGCGTTTTTGGAGCGCACCCCGAGTGCGCCTGCGGGCGCACTCGGGGTGCGCGTCGCACTCGTCTCCACCCAGGAGCCGCCGATTTTTCATCCGTCGGCCGATGACGCCAAAAAAAGTTTTGAGACGGTGAAAACGATACTGCCACGTGGAGAGGGAAGCGACATCGTCGTGCTTCCTGAAAGCACAGAATTTTTGAATTATTATCGCGCCGTTGATGGCCCCCTATTCGCGCAACACGTCGCCGAACTCTTGGGCACGAGTTCACCCATCCTGATCGATTCAGACACGATACAGGTCGTTGGCGGTTCGCTTGAATCGCAACTCGAACTCTATGATCCCACGACGCGTGAGTCGATCAAGAGTTATAAATATTTCTTGCTGCCAGATGGTGAGTACGTTCCTTCGATGTACAACGTTCTCATTCCACTCCTCGGTCAAGGTGCGGCTCTGAAGGCAGTCGCGCAATATCGTACGTTCGAACACGCGCTTGCACCGGCGCCTCTTTTTGTTCGCAATACATCGCTCGGCGTGCTCTTTTGCAATGAGACAATGAGTCCGACCTTGTATGCCTCGCTCGCTCTACATGGTGCGTCGGTCTTTATCAACGTCGCTGCGCACAGCTGGTTCCATGGGTCACGTGTCGTCGCCGAACAAATGCTAGAAGCTGCAAAAATTCGTGCTGTCGAAAGTCGCCGTTGGTACGCGCAAGCGACTGACGTTGCGCCGTCGTTTGTCCTTGATCCGTATGGTCGCGTGGCGACGTCGTCAGCGTGGGGGAGTGTCGGACTCGTCAACGCCGTGGTGTATCCGCGCACCGACAGCACGCCCTACAGTGCGTTTCCTCTGTGGCCATTGATTCTATGCACAGTTCTTATACTCGCGCGGTTTGGACGTGGCAGAAGGCGTGAGAAAATGGACGCATGAAAGCGCGAGCGACCCTCCCGGGGTTGATTGTCCTGTGCGGATTTCTTCTTTCGTACGCGATTGTCGCCGCTGGCGGCAAAGGTGGGGGAGGTGGCTACGTCCCGCCGCCGCCGCCAGCCGCGTGTTGCTCCACCTACTACTATTGCAGCGGCAACGACTTAGGTAAGCACCACGCAGATTGCACTGACTCTGTCATTCAGACATGTCCGGACGGCTGCAGAAACAGCGCGTGTAATCCATAGTCATATGCGCCTGCGTTACGCACTCATCGGTTCACTTCTCCTCATGCCGCTCGTGGCATTTGCGGGAGGAAAAGGCGGCTACGCGCAAGGCTACTACCAGGGCTACTACGCACCGCCGTGTCATGACCCGTACTACTATTGTACTGGCAATGATTTGTACGAAAAATTGACCGACGACACCGACCAATTCGTCAAAACGTGCGCCAATGGTTGTAACAGTGCGACAGGTGCGTGTATTGACGAAAACCCACCGCAGCCCGTGACCTACACGCCGCCAAGCTGCACGATCACATTCGACAAAAATCCCGTGGCACCCGGAGAAAGTACGACCATGCATTGGAGTTCCAGCAATGCGTATTCGATGTACATCAATACGGTTGGTTATGTCGACCCGTCCGGCTCGGCAACGGTGAACGTCAATCAGACCACCGACCTTTCGGGCGTTGCGACTGGATACAATGCGCCCGCAGGAGCGCCAGCGCCAACAAATCAGACGAGCGCGCCGCCGCCCCCGTCGAACACCGTTACCTTCACGACACCGGGCACGTACGAATACACCTGGACGGCACCGACTGGCGTCACGCAAGTGCACGCGACAGTCGTCGGCGGCGGCGGCGGCGGCGCGGGCGGCCAGGCGCCCGACGACGATGGAGGCTGCGATTGTATTTTGGGCTCGGGCGGCGGGGCGGGTGGCGCACAGATTAATGAAACCATCAGCGTGACGCCAGGTCAGACGTATCAAGTTATTGTCGGACGAGGTGGTCTCGGTGGTATTCATCGCTCGGTGTCGTACTGCCCGAGTACCTTCCCCGGCGCGAACGGTGGTGATTCGTCGTTTGGCACGCTCGTAGCGCATGGAGGACAAGCAGGATCCGGCATTTACACAGGCGGAGCTGGTGGCACGCCAGGCGGGACTGCGGGCTGCGGCGGCACACTCTACTCTGGCGGCTCGAGCTGCGGCGGCACGAACGCCACTTCTCACGGAGCTGGCGGCACGGGCGGCGGCTGCTACGTCAACGGAGGTAATGGCGCTGATGGCTACGTTTCAATCTCGTGGGACTCGCCTGCGCCTTCTACCGAAACGCCACCACCCAACAGCGTGTCTGTCTCGTGTGCGGCAGTGCTCACAACTGATGCCTCACTCGCGCCGTCGGCCCGCATCAGAGCTGACTCAGTCATTGTTGCGCTTGGTGATTCGATTGGCGTCCACGCCGATTACACCGTCGGCACAGGTGATACCTTAGGATCATCGCGTATCGATTCGCCAGAAGGTAACGCAGTGACCGGTAGTTCTGCGCTTGCGCATCGCGACTACAGCTTTGCTCCGGCGGTCACCGGTCTTTACACGTTCTTTGCTCGACTCGCGAGCGCAAAATTCCCGACACTCAAGACATACGATTCGGTCGGGGTACAAGTCTCAGAGAACACGGCGTGTGGCAGCGGTCAGTATTTCGCGACTGATCAGCCCTACGGTGGAGAATGTATTTGTAAAATAAATAACGCGTTGCCGATCAATGGGCAGTGCGAGTCGTCGTGCACGCTCGGCCAGCACTCCTCAGGCGGCGTATGCTTGTGCGACAACAATGACACTGCCCCCGTTTTTGGTGAGTGTCATATGTGCACGGTGGGTACGCCAGTGTGCGCCGGGCCCGATGTCGATGGTGACAGCATCGGTGACAGCATCGCGCACATTTCAAATGCGCTCACATGTGCCGTAGATACTAGCAACCTCACTGCCTGCAGCAGCGGCTATCACTGCGTATCGGGTCAATGCACACATATGCCACCGACTGCGTACTTCCGCGCGCTTCCTGGTGTTGTCGCGAAAGGTAACGCGTCGTCGCTTGCGTGGTTTGCCGCTGGCGTGCAGCCAAGCTCGTGCTCGGTCACGGGCCCCAACGGTCAAGCCTTTAGTTCGGTCGCGATTGGATCGGCACAAGCCTCCGGCAGTAGCACCGGCGCATGCTCGAGTGCGAACACAAGTTGCCCGCTCGGCTCTGTGTGTTTGGGGACGCAGTGCATCAACGCGCAACCGACAGCGGCTATCACGTCGCGCAGCACGTTCAATCTTGCGTGCACCGGGCTCGATGGCACTCCGCTGCGTCAAAGTGTGACGATTGGTATCGCGCCCACACATAGTGAGCACTAAACTGTTAATAGCGAGGGTCGAAGAGAAAATTTGTCGGTACAATAAGACGCATGTATCACAAGGCGCTCTATGGGGGCCTCGCGATTTGCCTGTTACTCATCGCTATCATCATTTGGTTGTCGTACGCGTCCCAAACGGCGCCAGGCAGTACCGGTGTCACTTCCCCTCAAACCGCCGCTCACTCTTTGTCGAACAGTCCAGCCCCGAAACCTGGCGGCTTTCAGCTTTTGATTTCATATACCGAGAGCGGCTTCCAGCCCGCGATCGCACACGTGAAGCCAGGTAACACCGTTCGTTTTACAAATAATTCTTCGGGCACGTTGTGGGTCAGTGCATACGGCAGAAATGTGTATCCACGCGAATCATCAAGTTGCGGTCAGAGCGCGCTCGATTCCTGCAAAGCGATCGCGCGCGGCGCGTTTTGGGAGTTTACGCTCAAAAATGCCGGTACCTGGTTGTATCAGAACAAAAATGACACCAGCAAAAACGGAAGCATCGTTGTGAAATGATATGAAACACGTCATACACAATCTGTCAGTCGTCGTCCTTGGTCTCGGTTTCCTCATCGTGCCTTCGCTTCTGTATGCATATGGCGAAGGGAATTACTACAGCGAGGGGTATTACTATAGCCAATCGTATTACGAAGGATTTTATTACAGCCAGGGTTCATACTCATCCAACGCGAAAAGTTGTGATCAGACATTTTCAACACCCGGTCCCGGTACATTTACTGTCCCAGCAGGTGTCACATCGCTTCGAGTAGTCGCAGTCGGCGGTGGCGGTGGCGGTGGCGCGGGTGCCGGCGGTTGGGGAAGTGGCGGTGGCGGTGGTTGCAGCGGGGCGGTAGTGGGAAACACGCTCACCGTTACACCTGGGCAAGCAATCCCAGTCTATGTTGGTTATGGCGGAGCAGGAGGTAATGGCGCCGGTCAGTGCACTATCTCAGGGTTTCCATGGTGCGGTTCGTATAATCCAAGCACAAATGGTTCTACAGGCGGTGATTCTGGGTTTGGCTCAATCGTTGCGCACGGCGGAAGCTGGGGAAGGACGGGATTTTACAATCTGTTCAATCAATATCCGGGTGGTAGTGGAGGCGGCTCTGGCGGTGGCGGGGGAGGAAACGGCTGGCCAGGGTTTTATGCACAAGCTGGAAATGGAGGAATGGCGGGCGGACAGACAAATAGCCAAGGTGCCGGTGGATATTGCACGGGAGGTGGTTGGGGCTGGAACGGTACGTCGCTCATCAAACAGGTCCCGTATGCAGCTGGCCAGGGGGGCACTGTCGGCGGCGGGTACTACGGTGGCGGCGGTGGCGGCGGACTCATTTTGAACGGCAGCAGCATCAAGGGCGGTGACGGCCAGTCAAGCCCCGGTAACGGCGGCGTCGGCTACGGAGCGGGCGGCGGCGGTTCGAATCTCGACAACACTGGCGTCGGCGGCAGTGGGGCACAAGGCATAGTCTACGTTGAATGGGATCCATCTTCGTCTGGTTCGTGTTCTGCGCCACCACCACCCCCTCCGCCGACGGCGCAATGCTCAATCACATTTGATAAAAATCCAATCAATTTCGGCGATGGCACTACTATTCATTGGACGTCGAACGGAGGTGATCTCTACATCAACAACATCGGATACGTGAATGCAACAGGGACGGCCGTCGTCCAGCCAGCGACGACGACTGATTATTCAGGAGTTGTCTCCTCCAGCACCTCACTGGCATTCGCGCCGTCTCAGCGAGGAAAAGTCGCCGGCGCCGGGTCGCAATCGTACATAACGCCGGGCACCTATCAGTTCACGATTCCGAATTACACCGGGACGCTCACGGCCACAGTAAACGGCGCCGGGGGAGCAGGCGGCTGGGGAGGTTGCGGCGTCGATTCCGGTGGATCAAATCAGTGTCTATATGGCGCAGGCCAAGGAGTCGCATCTGGTTCAGGCGAGTCGTCTTCATTTGGGTCGGCCATGGCGGGTGGCGGCGGAAATGGTGCCGAAGGTGGGAGGGGTATTACTAGCGACCCTTGTAATGGAGGACCCGGCGCAGATGGCAACCCGGGAACAGGGACTGTCTCTGGCGGAGGCGCTCTCGGCGGCGGAGGGGGCGATGGATACACAGGAGGATGGTGCAACGGAGGAAAAGGAGGCACGGGAGGATCTGGAGGTAAGACGACTCAAACATTCACTACGTCTACACTTGCACCCGGGTCCACTGTGACAGTCGTCGTTGGTGCAGGTGGCATCGGCTGGGTGGGGTATTGCAATCAGACTTGTGCCGGTTCTGGCCAAAACGGCTCCGTCTCAATCTCCTGGACAGACGCATCAAACCCACCTCCACCCACCTGCTCCAACGGTCTCAATATCAGCCAATATCCCAGTTGCTCTTGCCCGAGCGGGCAGTCCCAAAGTGGTTCGACGTGTGTGGCGCCCGCGGCACCGAAAGTTGTTGCAACCTGCCCCGTCACCCTCACCGTCAACAAACCCACAACTCCCACTGCACACATCAGTGCCGATTTCACGAAGCTCACCGTGGGTGAAACCACCGGGATCCACGCAGACTTCTCAGCGGGCTCGGGAGATGCAATCGCGGAAGACAACATCGATTCGCCGGAGGGGACGGGCCTTGGTGCGACGACCAACCCTGATTCGCGCAAAGACATCACCTTCACCGCGTCCACGACGGGGACCTACACCTTCTACGCGCGCATGCGCACGGCAAATTTTCCCGAGTGGAAGTCGTACGACAGTGTCACGATCACGGTCTCACCGTCGGCTGAATGCAATACGAACAACGACTGCGCGACCGATGAAATTTGTTCGACATCATCGATGTGCGAATTCCTCGATTGCGGTGTCGATACCAACATGCATGCAGAAAATCACGAGTGTGTCTGTGATGCCAATTACGCACTCGGCAGCGACAATATCTGCCACCTCGAATGCATCGATGCATTTATCTGTGCCAACGCCGACGGCACGCCAGACCCGGGTGGCACCTACAGCGCTCACCAGGATACGAGCTGCACGCTCGGCGCACCGCAGTTATGTCAGTACGGATGTCTCAATGGCATTTGTGAAAGTCCAACACCGGCCTTTACCTTCAGAATTGTCCCAAGCGCAGTCGTCAAAGGAAACACGACGACAATCATCTGGAATGCGACGCATGTGAGTTCCTGTACACTCACTGGTGACAACACAGACGCGTGGAGTTGCGACGATACTGCCTCCTGCACGACGCTTCATACCGTCACCACCGCTCCGATCCAGGGCAAGACGACCTACACACTTTCGTGTCTGCCGCTTGCCGGTCAGCCAGCGATTCCTGATCAAAAGAAGGCAGTCACTGTCACGCCCACGCATAGCGAACACTAGCCTGTGCATATCTCACTGTTGCTCCTCGCGCGTTGGTACAATGGTTCCATGATGGTTCACGTGCGTCACACGCTCATCGCCGCATTCACTGCGCTCTTCGTTGCGGCGGTCATCGTCCCGGTGCTCGCACACGCACAAGAGACCGATCTAAAGACAGCGATTCGCGCCGCGATCAGCGCCGACGCACGATCTGCTCACCTCACCTCCGCGCAGCTTGATGCCTTGGCGACTGCGCTCACGACACAAGCACAGTCCAACGGTGTGACAGCGCAAGATATCGAGTGGAAGCCGACGAGCGCCCTTTCGCCCGCACCCGTCTCCAATGGCTCAGACATGACTGGTCTATGGATGTTGACGCTTTTCTTTGCATCCATGCTCGGCCTTGCGACTATCGCAGCGATGATGGAGCAATCAAAAGCACAAATGGCGTAAGTGTCCTTCGGGGTCGGGACCTATGATAACGAACGAAGCGCTCGATTTTATACGGCAGCAGCGAGCTCAGGGTATTGCTGACAACGATATTAAGGGTGCGCTCGCGCGAAGTGGGTGGAAACCGGAGGATATAAATGAGGCGTTTGTCGCGGCGGCGCAGCCTGCGGCTGCGCCGCCGCCCGCATCCCCAATTGCCGGCGGTGAAAAACCACTTTCCGTTGGCTCATTTATCGGCACGTCGTGGGAGATCTTCAAGAAACGTCCGTGGTTTTTGATCGGTGTGTGGCTTTTGTCGACCATCGGTTTCTTCGCCGTATCCGGCATATCAAGCGGCATCACGACATCCATCGGACACGGGGCGCAATTCATCAGCCTCGTCGTCAATTGGATCATCCAGATTCTCTACGGCATGGGATTGATCGCGTTCTTTTTGAAGGCACACGACGACATTAATGCTGTTTCGTTTAAAGATCTCTGGCATCCAAGAAAGTTTTGGAGTTATGTCGGCGCCTACGCACTCTACATCATCGCGATTCTCGTCGGATACATCCTGCTTCTCGTTCCTGGCGTGATTGCGATGATCGCCTTTTTCTTCGCTCCATACTTTGTCATTGATAAAGGCATGGGTCCCATCGAGGCGATGAAAGCATCAGCTCGCATCACGAAAGGCAATCGTCTCCGCTTGCTTGCGCTTTTTGGCGCGTGCGGATTACTCGCACTCCTGGGCTTCATTGCACTGATTGTTGGAATACTGGTCGTCATCCCAGTCGTCTCACTTATCTACGTGAATGCATACCGAAGGCTCTCGGCGGCAGCGGATGCAAAGATGCCACGGCAAAAGCTCACCGGCGGCGAGCTCACACTCGTTATTCTCGGGTGTCTCATACCGGGCGCCGTTGCCGTCATCGGTCTTTTGGCTTCGGTCGTCCTCGTGAGTCTGAATTCTGCGCGTGAAAAAGGCCGCGACGCGATACGATTTTCTGACGTGAAACAACTCGAAATAGCGCTTACGCTCTATCAAGATCAAAACAATTCGTATCCCGCGACGCTCGAGTTGCTGCAGCCGGATTTCATTGCTGCCGTACCGACTGACCCGCAAACAAATCAATCGTTTGACTATGAACCTGCCGCGGATGGCAAATCCTACCAATTGTGTACCACCTACGAGACATCGACATCGTACGACAAATGCGTCTCTTCGGATGATGGTGGTGTATCGCCAGGCGCCACAAACACGACAGACTCCACCGGCACATCTGCGTCGCCACTCGATACGACCCCGACACTGTAATTTGCATTTTGTAGTTGCTTCGCGTATAGTGCCTCGCACGCCATGTCCCCATAGGGACCAATAGCGAGGCAGAGAGCTGCCCGCTATCGCGGGCGTTTCGTTTTTAAAGATATGAAATTCATGCTCGGCACCAAAGGCAAAATGACCCAGGTCTTCGACGACGCTGGTGCCGTCTGGGCTGCGACGATCGTAAACGCCGGTCCGTTGACCGTCACGCAGGTGAAGACGACGGAGAAAGATGGGTATGCATCAGCGCAAGTGGGTTTTGGCATGAAGAAAGAAAAGCGCGTCAACCAAGCGCAAAAGGCAAAGCCGTTTCAATACATGCGCGAATTTACAGATAAAACACTGCCGGAAATGGGCGCGAAAATCGACGCGTCGATTTTCGCGCCAGGCGATGTTGTCGCCGTTTCCGCGATCTCAAAAGGCAAAGGCTTCCAGGGCGTCGTGAAGCGCCACGGTTTTGCAGGCGGTCCTCGCTCGCACGGCCAGAAGAATAAAGAGCGCGCGCCCGGATCAATCGGCGGTGGTGCACGAGCTGGCGCACACGTCGCAAAAGGCATGCGCATGGCCGGCCGTATGGGCAGTGATCGCATCACCATCAAAAACCTCAAAGTGCTGCAAGTCGACGCAGCGTCAAACACGATTGTGATTTCAGGCGCGATTCCCGGTCGTCCGGGCACGCTCGTTGAAATCGTAGGAAAATAATGAGCGAAGCGAATATATTTTCCACGACCCAGCACCAATTTTGAAACTCGAGAAAAATATGCAAAACTATCCGACTCAGTTGAATACAGCGAAAGGAGGCACGAACTTCTGGCACTCAAAATTGGTGCTGGGTGCAAGAGCTTCTAAGCTCGCTGTGCTCGCTAAGAATCTCTAGCATATGGACGCACCTATCTACAACGCACAAGGAAAGAAAGGAGGCTCGGTAAAGCTCCCCGACAACGTCTTTGGCATTGCGTGGAATGATTCTTTGATGCACCAAGTTGTCACCTCGATGCAAAGCAACGCACGCGGCCCTGTCGCGCACGCCAAAGGTCGCGGCGACGTCCGCGGTGGTGGCAAAAAGCCATGGCAGCAGAAGGGCACTGGTCGCGCTCGTCACGGCTCGATCCGCTCGCCCATTTGGAAAGGCGGTGGTGTCACACACGGTCCGATCAAAGACAAGAATTATACCCGGGAAATTCCAAAAAAAATGCGCGCAAAGGCACTCTTCATGGCACTCTCGCGTAAACTCGCCGACAACGAAATCGTCTTCGTCGACTCGTTCGGTATTACTGCGCCGAAGACGGCAGTTGCAAAGAAAGCACTCGTCGCACTCTCGAAGAGTGGTTTTGAAAAGCTTTCGAAGAAAAAGAATGCTGCGCTCATTGCGCTTCCCGATCCTTCAGAGGCGGCGATGAAGAGTTTCCGCAACATCGGCAATGTCGACGTCATGAGCGTCAGAAACCTCAACCCAGTGGCTGTCATGGGCAGCTCCTACCTCGTCGTCGAAAATCCTGAAGCTGCCGTCGCGATTCTCGCCACACGTGCAACAAATAAAAAATAAGTATGGCCTGGTTTAAAAACGACAAAAAAGAAGAAAAGAAAGAGACAGCGACGCCGAAAGCCGCGACGCCTGTATCAGCAGCGACATCATCGACCAAAGCCGATCTCGCGCACGTCCTGAAGAATCCGCGCATCACCGAAAAGGCGACGATGCATGGGGCACAGGGCGTCTACACCTTCGACATCGCTGAAAACGCCACAAAGCGCGAAATCTTCGCCGCCGTCAAAAAGTTTTACGCCGTCACGCCGCGCATGGTGCGCGTTGTTCGTGTGCCCGCGAAGATGAAACGCAGCATGCGCACTGGCAAGGTGGGCATGAAAAGCGGTGGCAAAAAAGCATACGTTTACCTCAAAAAAGGCGAACAGATAACACTCACATAATATGAAAACCTATCGACCAGTCACCAAATCTGAGCGTCAGCACACCTCGATCGAATACTCGAAGCTCTTGAGCGGTCACAAGCCTCATAAGCCTTTGGTGGGCGGCAAACGCCACACCGGCGGCCGCAATGCGCACGGCAGGATCACGATGCGTCACAAAGGTGGCGGTCACAAGAAAAACTACCGATCGGTCGACTTCACGTTCGACAAAAAGAACGTTCCCGCGCGCATCGCGACGATCGAATACGACCCGTTCCGCTCGGCGTTCATTGGACTTGCGATTTACGCCGATGGCGAGAAGCGCTATGTCATCGTCCCGCAGCGCGTAAAGGTCGGCGACACCTTCCTCGTTTCTGAAACCGCGCCGGTGAAGCCTGCGAATCGCCTACCGCTTGGGAAAATTCCGGTGGGTACGTTTGTCTACAACATCGAGCTGAAGCCGGGCGCTGGCGGCGTCCTCGCGCGCTCGGCGGGCAATTACTGCGAAATCATCGCGCAAGATGCTGGCTACACACACCTCAAGATGCCGTCGACCGAAGTCCGCAAAGTGATCGGCACTGCTTGGGCATCCGTCGGCGAAGTTTCAAATCAAGAACACTCGCTCGTCGTCATCGGCAAAGCGGGCCGAACGCGCTGGATGGACGTGCGCCCGACGGTGCGTGGTACTGCTATGAACCCGGTGGATCACCCGCACGGTGGAGGTGAAGGTAAGCAAGGCCGCGGCAGCCGTCGCCAAAAGACTATCTGGGGTAAACCAGCCGGCAAAGGTCAAAAGACAAGGCGGCCGAAGAAATACTCCAACGTCTTCATTGTTTCTCGCAGAAAGGTTGGCAAATAGTCTCTCGATTCGCGCATGATACACTGCGCGAGATGGCGAATTCGTTCGAGGATTTTCAGCTGAAAAGGAAGGAGCGCAACGAAGATTTCGACGCCGAACTCGACTCGCTGCAGCAGCGCCTCGGGTACCGCTTTAAAAACAAAGAGCTTTTGATACAGGCGCTCACCGCGAGAGGTTTCGCCGAGCAGATTGGTGAGCGACACAACACGAGACTCGAAGCGCGCGGCGACGATATTTTGGAGCGGCGAGTCAATGCATGGCTCACACAACACCCGTTTGGTTCCTATCGAGGGTATATCTATTTAAACGGTTTTCTCAACAGCAACCTGTATCTTTCATCGGCCGGCGTTCGTTTGGGCATTGATCGCGGCGTCCGCGTGAATGAGGCGCGTGCACAGAGTCAAAGTGTCGAGACGAAAATACGGATGACCGCCGACGCCATGGAAGCGATCATCGCGGCGATCGAAGACGATGGTGGCAGACCTGCCTCGATCGACTTTATGGAGGCGCACTTGTTGCCCGAATCGGTGTCGGATTCGCCGCTTGGGCGTTTTGTTGGGCTATGCTCCGGTGATCCGCACGTGATCGAGCAGACATTCAACTCGCTCTTGCGTGGACGAGCAAAACTAGAAATGACTAAACAGGGGAGGGATTTTCATGCAGTCATCAAGGGCGTCGACCTGCCCGACGTTCCTTCCAGCCACTCCGACGCTGCACACGCCGCTCATCGAGCAGTCATGACATTTCTCCGGCAAAATCCGTGGGTGCTGTGGGGTTTCGACGGGCCGGTGAGTCAGCGTGCACCTTCAATGGCATGGGGCGCATACCCGGAGTACGTCGAGCAATCTCTGCCGAAAGAAGTGCGAACGCCCGAATACATCGAAGATCCATACCTTTCGGTCCCTCATCGCGAGGAAGAAGGATGGCCAGATATCGAAATTCCTGCGCTCTTGCCTGAATCAACTCGAGATCGCGGCCCCTACATCGACAAACTTCGCTGTGTGCTCGAAGGTAAAACTGTCGTCGTGCGTTCGAAAAAAATCGGCAAGGAACAGTTTCCTCGCTACGCATTCTATGTCGACAAAAATTTTCTCACGACTGTCGAAGGACGTCGCACCTTGAACGACGCCGCGAGTCAGGCCTTACGTGAGCTCGCTGAGATCGAGGCAGAGGGAATAGAGGATAAAGAAGCAGACGAATTGCCGGTAGAAAATTCACCGGAACCAGAAAGTCAATAAAAAGAGAAAGGCCCAGGATTTCCCCGGGCCTTTACGGTCGGAACTGCGTTAACGAAAAAGCGACAAGGCTCCCGGGGGCAGCAGGTCGTCGCCAACGCGGATCGGTTTGTCTTCCTGATGTGCCTTCACCAACAGGTGATGAATTCGAATCGCATTCCTGTACACCTCAGATTCTGTCGCGGCGTCGGTCCACTGATCGAGATCCTGAGCCATGAGGTCAGTTGCGGGCGAAACGGATATCGTTTTCTTGACCTTTTTAGAATTTCTCCCGACCCCAACGGCTTGTCGTTGCTTTGCCATGGTTCAACTCCTTTGCCGAACAGCAGGCTAACATGGGCCTTAGAAAATTGACAGAGAGAGCCATTTCCTATACATTGTGCCTACCCGCGACGCGGGATTTTAAATTGATATGAGTCGCAGTTTGAAGAAAGGCCCCTACGTGGACCAGAAATTGATGAAGAAAGTCGGCGCTCGAAAGTCGGGTGCGGGCTCTATCAAGACGTGGGCGCGCGCGAGCTCGATCGCGCCGGAGTTTGTCGGCTACACGTTTTCTGTACACAACGGTAAGAGCTTCGAGGAAGTGTTCGTGACCGAAGACATGGTGGGGCATCGCCTCGGTGAATTCGCCCCGACGACCAAATTCATCAAGCACGGTGGTCGCATGCAGAAAGAAGCAGAGATGGCAGCGAAGGCCGCTGAGATCGCTTCTGCGCAAGCTGCAAAAGCAACCGCCGAGACGGCAAAGCCAGGTGCTGGTGCAAAATAATATATGAAAGCGCTTTTGAAAAACTATCATCAGTCGCCGCGCAAGGTTCGCCTTGTCGCAGATTTGATTCGCGGCAAGAGCGTGCCCGCCGCGCGCGCTGCTCTTATGTACTTGCCGAAGAAGTCCTCGCCAGCTATTTCCAAATTGCTCGACTCCGCAGTCGCCAACGCGCGCGCGGCGGGCGCACATCCTGAGAATCTTTTCGTGAAGAAAATCACTGTCGACAAAGGTATGGTCATGCGCCGCTACCGCCCCTTTGCGCGCGGCCGCGCAGGTTCTGTACGAAAGACCATGAGTATCGTCAATCTTGAGCTCGCGCAAGGGAGCGCGCCCATGAAGGCAAAAAAGGCCAAGAAGCAAGTCGAGGCAAAATAATATGACTCACACAGTACATCCATACGCACACCGTCTCGGCATCATTCGCGACTGGAAGAGTCGTTGGTTTGCCAAGACACCGGCTGAGTACCGCCAGAATGTCATGACCGACGCAGCAATTCGCCGCTTCCTCAAGAAGCGCTTGCGCGGCAGCTATGTGACCGCAGTCGAAATCGAGCGCAACGAAAAGAACATCCGCGTCTTGGTGAAGACATCGCGCCCTGGCCTTATCATCGGTCGTGGTGGCGAGGGAAGCACGAAGCTCACGAAAGAAATTGAGACGATTGCGCGCAAAGTCCCGGGTGCCACCAAGAAACCCGTGCGCCTCGATATCGAGGAGGTCCGCTCGCCAGAATCACAAGCGCCTGTTGTTGCATACATGATCGCCGAAGGTCTCGAAAAGCGACAGACCTTCCGTCGTGTTTTGAAGCAGACGGTAGAAAAAGTGATGGCCAATCGCGACGTGCAAGGTGTGCGCATCGCAATCGCCGGTCGCTTGGGCGGCGCAGAAATGTCACGCACCGAAGAGATCAAGCGTGGCCGCGTACCGCTCCAGACGTTGCGTGCCGATATCGATTTCGCGAAAGAGGAAGCGTATCTGCCGTACGGCGTGATTGGCGTCAAAGTCTGGATCTACCGCGGAGAAATTTTCGATAAAAACAAGGCACAAAAATAGTATGTTGGCTCCCAAAAAAGCAAAATTCCGAAAGTGGCAGCGTGGTCGCCGGGGCGAACGCCGCATGAACGCGCCAGAGACACGTGGCATTACTGTTGCGTTTGGTTCCTTCGGCCTCAAAGCGCTGACGCAAGGGCGAGTTCGCTCCAACCAGATCGAAGCGGCGCGTCGCGCGCTCACGCGTGCGGGCGGCAAATCCGCAAAGATCTGGACGCGCGTGTTCCCCGACCGACCCTTCACACAGAAAGCAGCGGAAGTCGGCATGGGTAGCGGAAAGGGTGACGTCGCTGGCTACGAAATCGACATTCGACCAGGCCGCGTGATTTTCGAAATCGACGGCGCGCCAGAAGAGATGGCACGTGAAGCGTTGCGCAAAGCTGGCACCAAGCTTCCCCTCAAAGCGAAAGTCGTCGCTCGACAATGATATGGCAGATTTTAAAGCACAAAGCGTAGAGGAATTGAACCAGCTCGTCTCTGAGAAACGCGAGGCACTTCGCGCGTTTCGCTTCGGTGGAGCCGGCAGCCGCGTGCGCAACACGCGCGAGGGTCGCAGTATTCGCAAAGAAATCGCACAGATTCTCACCGAGCTTCGGGCTCGTACACTCAAGAAATAGTATGGAACACACCAACCCAGGCGCAAAAGAATTTAATGGCGTCGTCGTCAAAACGGCGATGAAAGACACGGCCACTGTGCTCGTGAATCGCTACGTCATGCACCCGAAATACAAAAAATATCAAAAGCGCAGCAAGAAATTCCTCGTGCACGACGTCGGCAACACAGCGAAAGTAGGAGACAAAGTCACGATCCGCGAGACGCGCCCGATCTCGAAGCGAAAGCGCTTCATCCTCGTCACATAATATGATTCACGATCGAACCATCGTAAAAATTGCAGACAACTCAGGCGGCCTCATCGGTCGTGTGTTCAAAGTGCTCGGCGGATCGAAAAAGCGCTACGCGCGCATCGGTGAGGAAGTGGTGATTTCGATTCAGACTGTGCAGCCGCGCAAAGCCGTGAAGAAGAAGGAAGTGCACCGCGCCGTCGTCGTCCGCACCACTGCTCCCGTGCGCCGCAAAGATGGCTCGTACGTTCGTTTTGATGAAAACGCTGTCGTACTCGTCGTCGGATCGGGCAAAGAGCCGAAGGAGCCGAAGGCAAACCGCGTGTTTGGTCCGATCCCGCGTGAGGTTGTCGAAAAAGGCTACCAGCGCATTGGCTCGCTCGCGCCAGAAATCGTCTAAATCTTTACATATGAAACTCAAGAAAGGAGACAAAGTAATCGTCATTGCGGGCAAAAATCGTGGTCAAAATGGCACGATTGTGCGTGTGCTACCGAAGAAAGACTTGGTGATCCTCGAGGGACTCAATCTTGTGAAAAAACACCGCAAGCCGTCGGCACAAAATCGCAAAGGTCAAATCGTCGACAAGCCAATGCCGCTTCATGTCTCCAATGTCATGATCGCCGACCCGAAAGATGGCAAACCGACGCGCGTCAAAATCACGCGCGACAAGGATGGCATGCACCGCGTCGCAGTCAACAGCGGCGAGCAGCTCAAATAGTATGGCGACCATAACTCACACACATACGTTTGCGGCCATGAAAGATTCGATGGGCTACACCAATGTCATGCAAGCACCGCGCGTCACCAAGATCGTCGTTTCGACAGGCGTCGGTGGCGTGAGGGGAGACAAGAAACGTCTCGAACTCATCGTTGATCGTCTCGCGCGCATTACGGGTCAAGCGCCGGCGACGCGTGCTGCGAAGAAATCGATCGCAACCTTCAAAGTGCGCCAAGGCGACATCGTCGGCTACCAAGTCACGTTGCGTGGCGCACGCATGCAAGCATTTTTGGACAAACTCATTCACATTGTGTTCCCACGCACCAAGGACTTCCGAGGCTTGAAGTCTTCTGCGATTGATGAAATGGGCAACATGACGATCGGCATCAAAGAACACACCGTCTTTCCCGAGACTTCCGACGAAGATTCGAAAGATATCTTTGGCCTTGCTGTCACCATCACCACGACCGCGAAGAACAAAAAAGAGGCAGAAGGGTATCTCCGGCACCTCGGCCTTCCGCTCCAGCCTGCCGACAATAAGTAAAACGGACGCCTACGAGCATCCGTTTTTCCAGAACAAGTGATAATACTGCGTCCATTTTCTGAGGAGCTTTGCTTTAGCGCGTCTTTTTGCCTTCCGCTTGCGCTTTCTTAATTTCACCTCGACGCGGAGCAATCCGGTATAAGCGACGATCAGCTTCTTTGTATAATAGATGTGCGGTGCGCCGCACTCATCCACCCAGCCGACGTATGCGTACAGCTTCTTTGGCATTGAGATCTCCCGTGGCTGAGCCGATAGTGCACGTAAGTGTTCCCTAGGTCAAATACCTCTCGCTATATAAAAAAGAAACGGGCGCTTTCGGGCGCCCGTTTTGTTTCGGATCAGCGGCATTCACTGTGCAAGCAATTCAATCGCGTTGTTGAGAGCGATAATTGCTTTGCCCTGGGCGTCATTGAGCTTAGCCTGGAGCTTTGCCTGTGACGCTTTCGAAGCATTGCGCGCGGCTTGTGCCGCGTTGAGCCGCAATCGTGCTGTTTTCCATGCTGCACGAGCCTCCTCCACGGCTTTGTGGCAAGGGATTGCTTGCACGGTCGACAGTTCACCGCAACTCTCATTCAGCTGCACGAACGTCGCATCCGTGTACATGAGATACAGTGTTGCCAGATACACGTTTCCTGCGCCATCCATGAAATGGACGGATCCGTGCATGTACCCTTGGTTGATGACGAGGGTTTGCGCGGAGGAAACAGTTGTCGTAACAACCAGCACAATGAATGTGATGATTGCAAAGAGCGGGCGAGTAAGCATGTTCACGTCTCCCTGTTGTTACATCGCGTGCAAGGATTATACCACATATATACTTATAGCGCAAGTGCTTTTGTTTGACTTCAGAAGTGCCATCGCGTATAGTGGCAGAGCCTCGTAGGGGGCCTTGTTTTTAGCCAAAAAATGGCTGTTACCCAAAGTTTCTGAGGGGAACAAGGTCACGGTTGGGAAGCCCATAATCCTTCGCGTAAGCAAAGGATGCAGGCTCTCAAAATCTTCCTATTTGGCGCACTGCAATGGCAAAAAAGTCTTTGATCGTAAAAGCGAACCGCAAGCCGAAGTTTTCTTCGCGCAAGGTTCGCCGCTGCTACAAGTGCGGCCGCCCGCGCGGTTTTATGCGTGATTTCAATCTGTGCCGCGTGTGTTTCCGAGAGGAAGCGCTCGAAGGCAACATTCCCGGCATCAAAAAATCAAGCTGGTAATTTTCTATGACTGACGTAATTGGAGATTTGGTAGTGCGTTTGAAAAACGCGAGCGACGTCAAAAAGGCGAGCGTCTCGATTCCATTTTCGAATTACAAAATGGCGATCGCGGAAAAATTACAGCATGCAGGATTCGTCAAAGGCGTCGAAAAGCGTGGGAAGAAAATTAAAAAGACGCTCGAGGTGATGCTCAAGTACGATGAAGGAGGTAAGCCGGCGATCAGCGGTACGAAACGTATTTCGAAGCCGGGTCGTCGCATGTATCGCGCTGTTTTGGACATCCACTCGGTCCGCTATGGCCGTGGCGCACTCATTCTCTCGACACCGAAGGGCATTTTGACCGACAAAGAAGCGCGTAAAGAAAAAGTCGGCGGCGAAGCACTCTTCGAAATTTGGTAAATCATTTATGAGTCGCACCGGCAAACTTCCGATCAAAATTCCCGCAGGCACAGATGTGTCTGTCGCAAGCGGCACGATTACGGTCAAGGGCAAAGGCGGCACGCTGAAGCGCACACTGCACCCGGCGGTTGCTGTCGCTGTGGCAAATGGTGAAGTCACCGTCACGCCCGCAACTGAATCGCGTATTGCCCGTTCGCTCTGGGGCACCTATGCAGCACACGTACGCAACATGGTCGCCGGCGTCAACACACCCTTTTCCAAAAAGCTCCAGATCGAAGGAATCGGTTACCGCGCCGAGCTTTCTGGTAAGCAGCTCAAATTGAGCTTGGGCTTTTCGCATCCTGTCCTTGTCGCGATTCCTGAAGGCATCACGGTCACTGTCGAGAAGAACATCGTCACCGTGAGTGGCGCCAACAAAGAAATGGTCGGTGAATTTTCTGCATCTGTCCGTGCACTCAAAAAGCCAGAACCGTACAAGGGGAAGGGTATTCGCTATGAGGGCGAAGTGGTCCGCGAGAAGGCGGGCAAGAAAGCTGCCGCCGCAGCAACTGCATAATCTATGACAATGACGAAATCACAACAGCGAGAACGACGTCATCGCCGGGTGCGTGCAAAAGTCATTGGTACGGAAAAGCGTCCGCGCCTTTCTGTATTTAAATCCAATACGCGTTTGGTCGCACAGATCATCAATGATGATAAGGGCGTGACGATCGCAGCCGTTTCTTCGCGTGACGAGCAGGGCAAGACGCCGCGTGAGCGCGCCGAGATGGCAGCAAAGACACTTGCGACGCGCGCAAACGAGAAAGGCGTGAAAGCGGTAGTCTTCGATCGAGGCGGCTTTCAATACCTCGGGACGATCAAGGCTTTCGCCGATGCTGCGCGCGCCGCAGGATTAGAGTTTTAAGGGAGCGAAGCGAACACTTACCCCGCACTTTCTAACATCACTTTTCTTCAAGAAGCAAATATGAAAACACCAACCGACAACAGTACAAAATGCAACGTACAGAAAGTGCGGGGTGTAAGAGCTTCTAAGCTCGTTGTTACTCGCTAAGAATCTCTAACATGAACGCTGAACCAAACATGCAAGAGGGAGGAATGACAGAGCCGGCCGTCGAGGTGCCGGTGCGGGAGGTGAGCATGCCGGAGCCGCAGGCTTCGGAGACGAAACCATTTGAACGACGTGGTGGTTTCCGCGAACGCGGCGGTGATCGCCGTGGTGGCCGCCCGCCTCGAGGCGGTGGCCGCGAGGGCCAGCGCAGCGAATTTGCGCAAAAATTGATCGGCATCCGCCGCGTGGCGCGTGTCATGGCGGGCGGCCGTCGTTTCAATTTCTCCGTCGGCATTGTCTTGGGCGACAAAAAGGGCCGTGTCGGTGTGGGCTTGGGCAAGGCGGCAGACACGCAGCTCGCGATTGAAAAGGCAAGCCGCGCAGCCAAGCGCAACATGCTCAACCTCAATCTCACCAAAAACCGCTCGATTCCACACAACGTCGAGGCGAAATACTGCGCGTCAGTCGTCGAAATCCGTCCGGCCGCGGGCCGCGGATTGGTTGCTGGCTCTTCGGTCCGAACGGTCTTGGAGCTCGGTGGAGTCTCCGATGTCACTGCAAAATTGCTCTCCCGCAGCCACAATCCGGTCAACAACGCACGCGCAGCAATCGAAGCCTTGCGCCAAATTTCCAAATAATCTATGCAGCTTCACTCAATCACACGTCCCTCGACACTGAAGCGCCCGTACCGCCGAGTCGGTCGCGGTCAATCTTCAACGCGTGGCAAACAATCAGGCCGTGGCGGCAAAGGGCAGACGGCGCGCGCCGGTCACAAAATTCGTCCGGCACTTCGCGACATCATCAAGAAAATCCCGAAGCGCCGTGGATTTGGTAAAAACCGTGGTCGCACTGTCGTCGGGACGCGTCTTCCGACGTTTGCAATTCCGCTCGCCCGCCTCGAAGCGGCGTTTGATAGCGGGGCAGAAGTGACGCTCGCGGCACTCCGAGAGCGCGGCATTCTCCACGCTCGGAAACACATGCCGGTCAAAGTCGTCGGCGGTGGTGAACTCTCGAAAAAACTTTCACTCAAAGGCTTGAGCGTTTCTGCAGGAGTTCGCGCGAGCGTCGAAAAAGCAGGTGGCAGCATCGCCTAAATATGTTTCAAGAATTTCTTCGCAAAGCAAAACTCATCGCGACTGATGAGACATTGCGCTCGCGCGTCTTGTTCGTCTTGGGAGCACTCATCGTTTTCCGTTTGCTCGCCGCGATTCCGGTTCCCGGTATCAACGCAGCCGCACTCCAAAATTATCTCAACAACAACCAATTCCTGGGCCTCTTGAATGTTTTTTCTGGCGGCGGTTTTTCCAATCTCTCGATCATGATGATCGGTGTCTCGCCCTTCATCACTGCTTCGATCATCATGCAACTCGCGACAGTCCTCTTTCCGAAATTGAAGGAAATGTATCAAGAAGAAGGCGACTCGGGCCGGCAGCGCTTTACGCAGTACTCGCGATACCTCACGGTGCCCTTGGCGTTCGTCCAGGCGTTCGGTTTTCTCATTTTGCTTGCGCAAAACGGCGTCCTTCCAGCGCTTGATCTCATGCACATGGTGACCAACGTCGTCGTCATCGCAGCAGGATCGATTCTTCTTATGTGGATCGGCGAGTTGATCACGGAATTTGGCGTCGGCAACGGCGTCTCGCTCCTCATCTTCGCTGGTATCGTCGCGCGCATTCCGAGTAATATTTCGCAACTTGCATTTAGTTTTGACGTCTCGCAGTTGCCGGCCTACGTCGGCTTCCTCGCGGCTGCAATTGTGATCGTCGCTGGCGTTGTCTTTATCACAGAAGCTGAGCGGCCGATTCCAGTTACCTATGCGCGCCGCGTGCGTGGCATGAAAGTCTTGGGTGGCGTCTCGACGTACTTGCCGCTTCGCGTGAATCAGGCGGGCGTGATTCCGATTGTCTTTGCACTCTCGATTCTCCTTTTCCCGCAGATGATCGCGTCGTTTCTCGCGCGCAGTTCGGTGAGCATCGTCGCGACGATCGCGAGCGCAGTCGTCTCAGGCTTGGCGAATCAGTGGATTTACGGAGGTCTGTACTTTGCATTTGTTGTTATCTTCACGTACTTCTACACGGCGATTACATTCGAGCCGCACCAGATTGCAAAAAACCTCCATAAAAACGGGGCATTCATCCCCGGCGTTCGTCCGGGCCAAACGACCTCGGAGTACCTTGGCAACATCATCACGCGCATTACGCTCGTCGGTGCTCTCTTCCTTGGTTTGCTCGCGATCTTGCCCCTCATACTGCGTGGCATCACCGGAATTACCGCGCTCACGATTGGTGGCACGGCGCTCCTGATCGTCGTTTCGGTCGTATTGGATGTGGTTAAAAAGATTGACGCGCAAACTTCCATCCGCGAGTACTAGTGCTACAATTTGCGGATGCCCCCGGGGTCTCCATCTCCTTCAACGGGTATCAAGTGGCATGAAGTCACCTGGTATTCCAAGCTCGGCGCAATAATTCTTTTTTTGGGCATAGTTCCGGTGGTTTGTTTTTATATCGGAACACAATATGAGTTAGCTCAACAATCTTTTACGGCACCCATTTCGATGTCGGTTTCACCAGCTAATAATCAACAAGAAAATGTTAGATCTCAAAACAGAAATGCATCAATCGCAACAACCACGCCGGCGGGTATTCCTGTCACCATAGAAATCTCACCCTGCGCACAGAATGATGATCAGTATTGTTTCGGATCTGGTACTGCAAATTCCGCAACGAAAGGCAATATCACTGTGTTCGATACGGTATCGACGGATTGTTCCATAAATTATGGGGTAATAGCTGACCGCCAGGGAACAAAATATTTCTACAATGTGGATGTGGATTCAGGAAATAACTGCTCTTCACTACAGCCTGACGACAGATACCTAGCGCATGCTCAATTTCGTGACGAAATTCTCAATGGTGCTCTGGGAATGTAGGGTAAGTCTTCGTCTATTAATTTTTAATTCTCTAACGTCGTGCACCGTGATCTGATGTGGTAGGATGTCGCGAATATGAAGCAGGTCGTCGTGATCGCGGGCCCGTCGGGGAGCGGGAAGGATGTCATCATCCGCGAGCTTGAAAAGCGCTACAAAAATGTCACGCGCATGGTTACAGCGACGACCCGACCACCGCGCCCCGGTGAGCAGGATGGGATCGACTACCATTTCATGTCGAACGACGATTTCAAACAGGAAATCAAAGCCGGAAATATTCTCGAACACTACTATCGCGAAGAGACTGAGACGTACTACGGCACGTACAAGCCCGACGTCGACACCCGAATCGCGACCGGGAAGATTGTCTTTTGTCAGCTCCAGATCGTAGGCGCAAAATATTTTAAAGAGCATTACCATGCGACAACGATTTTTATCGAACCGCCGTCCTTGAAGGTGCTCGATGAGCGTATCGCGGCACGTTCGGTGATGAGTGCAATTGAACTCAAAGAGCGCGAAAAAATCACGAAAGAAGAAATCGAGCAGGATGCAAAATGGTACGACTATCGAGTCGTCAACGAAGAAGGCAAGCTCGAAAAAGCGGTCGACGAAGTGGTGGCAATTCTCCAAAAAGAGGGCTATACTCTTGCGTAAATGAAAGATCCACTCACGATTGCGTTCTTCGGTATTTCTGGAAGCGGCAAAGGGACACAAGCCGCACTTCTCATAGATTACTTGAAAGAAAAGGATCCCGGCCGCGTCTCCGCGCGCGCAGAGATGGGAAATTTCTTGCGTGCCTTTGCCGAGGAGCCGACGTTGCTCGGGAAAAAAGTGAAAGAGATCCTGATGTCCGGCGGCCTCGTGCCGTCTTTTATGGCGATTTACATGCTGGTACGGTATTTCGATACACACATTCAAGGTGATGAGCATTTTATTTTCGACGGCACCTGCCGCCGGCCGGAGCAGTCGATCGCTGTCGACGAGCTCGCGCGTTTCTACGGACGCAAAGATCTGCATGTTGTTGTCTTGAACCTCTCACGAGAAGAAGCGCATAAGCGCCTTCTCGCGCGCGGTCGCCCGGACGATGCAACAGAAGAAGCATTAAATAGTCGTTTCCAGTGGTACACCGATCACGTTATTCCCTCGATCAATAAATTGGTTGAGCTGGGGTGGACCAAGCACGAAGTCGACGGTGCCGCCGATATCGCGACGGTTCATAAGCAACTGCTCGGAGAACTGAAACTCGCATGATTGCGAAAAAGAAAGAAGAACTCGAAATCCTGCGCGAAGGCGGCAGGAGGCTTGCGCGTCACGTTCGTCATCTAAGTGAAATGGTACAACCGGGCGTCGCTGCAGCCGATCTCGAAAAAGCAGCGCGTGAGTGGGTTGCCGCTGAAGGCGATGAGCTCGCGTTCTTTGGGTACCGAGGCAAGAAAGACGAACACGGCTTTCCGTCTGGGCTGTGCGTATCAGTCAACGACGTGATCGTGCACTCGCCGGCCGGGCAGAACAACGCCGTCTTTCAAGAGGGCGACGTCGTCTGCGTCGATTTCGGAATCAAACATCGCGGTCTCTACACTGATCATGCGGCGACCGTCATCGCAGGAAAAGCAAAAAGCGTAGACGACGAGAAACTTGTCAGAGGGACGTATGAGGCGCTCACCGCCGGGATTACAGAGGCCGTCGTCGGCAATACGACGGGCGACATCGGCTACGCAGTGCAAGAAATCGCCGAAAAATACGCCTTTGGCTATCCGAAGAATCTCTCGGGGCATGGAGTTGGCAAACACGTCCACGAAGAACCACACGTCCCGAATTACGGCGAGCCCGGTAGAGGTGAGAAATTAGTGGAAGGACTCGTCATCGCAATTGAGCCAATGATGACGCTCGGCTCCGGAGAGCTCTACATCGACAAGGACGGGCACTCGTATCGCACCAAAGACAAATCTCGCTCCGCACACGCGGAACACACGGTGCTCATCACAAAAAAAGGTCCGGAAATTTTGACGAAAGAGTAGCCTGTTGACAGCGAGCTCGGCCGATGCCGATGCTGCGGGTATACTTCCGGTATGACACTCGTGCGCGTGCGGGTCGGTTATCTCGTGGCAGTGATGGTAGCGCTTTGTGCACTCCCGACTCTCGTTGTGCACGCACAGGCTGCCGGATGTCACATCGCATCGCAAGCTGAAGTTGATGCAGGTGCGGTAGCAGGGCGCGAGGTGTGCGCAGCGGACGTCGCCGCGGGCATTACCGTTCAAGCAGGTGAGGCAAAAGAATACCTGCGCTCAATCTTTACGTCAGGCGGACAGCAATGTACGGCACAGCAGGATAAGATCGGTCAGCTCAATAACACGTTTGCAACGTGCGCGGCCCAGATGCTGAAGGCATATCAGGAGCGTTACGGCAAAGTCACCATCAATCGCGCATACAACGCAATGTCATGCGAGGCGGCGTTGTGCGTGAATAATCCTGGCTGCGGTGGTTTCAACAACAACCCAGCCCCCAACAGTAGCCATGTGCAAGGAGTTGCCATGGACGTACAGACGCAAAATCAACAGCAGCTCATCGGCTTTGCGCGCGCCAATCCGCAATTTGGTGTGTGTTTTCCGATTTCGTGGGATACGGTGCACCTCGTCGGCGCGGGCTACAGCAACAACGGTGAGAGTCGCAGTTGCGCGTCGCAGGGAATCACGCAGCCGTGCGATGGTCTTCAAGCGGGGCAGGTGAACGCGCCCAACATGTCGGGCTTACCGCCCGCATCTCAATACGGAATGTCGCCGAACACACCTGCGCCAGCAGGATATACGACGCCACCAGCGTCTCCCGCGTCAGTTGCGCCAATCGGTTCGCCACCACCCCTCGGGAACAACACGACCGCGTATGCCGTCGGCACCTGCTCACCGCAGTTTTATTGTTACAACAACAGCCTCACGTACCGCGCGAGCACGTGCGTCGACCAAACCTACCAGACATGCGCGTATGGATGTTCCGGCAATCAGTGTGCTCCCGCAGGTAGTCCCAGTAGTTCCACAAGCACTGTAGCGAACACGTCGCCCGTCAATACTGGAATCTCACTCGATAGTCTTTTCAACTTCGCCTCTAGCACGCCATCGCAAACGTCGTCGCAAACGGTCTCAACGTCGACGCCTGTCTTTAATTCCAATATGGCGGATGTGGTCGCGCTCAAGGTAGCCAATCCTTTCGCATCTCTCGGTCAGCAAGTCGCGACGGCCGCGCCACAGACCGCATACACTTCAGGCGAGACATTCACCTCATCAGATCTGAGTTACTCTCCAGGCGGATCCTTTTCTTCTGTCGTGCAAAACAATAGCCTCCAATTTACGCTCGGAGTTCTCAAAGACGCGTTGGTTGGATTGCTTGGTCTTTTGAAACCATTCGGCGGCGTCAACCCGCACGCGACGGGCACGCTGTACTAAAAGAATGCTAGAGTAGACGCAATTCGCCATGGAAGACAAGATCGACGTACTCTTGATCGGCAACGGTGGCAGGGAAGCAGCAATCGCCTGGAAACTGAAACAATCCCCGCGGCTCGGGAAGTTTTACATCGCTCCCGGCAATCCGGGGACGGCGCTCTACGGTGAAAACGTAAATATCCCGGCGACAGATGTTCCCGGGCTTACCAAATTCGCTTCAGAAAATAAAATCGGATTGACGATCGTCGGGCCCGAGGACGCACTTGCCGCCGGTATCTCTGATTTTTTCAAATCGTGTGGTCTGCGCGTGTGGGGACCGGTCAAGGACGCCGCGCAAATCGAAAGCTCAAAAGCATTTGCCAAGCAGCTCATGAAGCAGATGGAGATTCCCACTGCCGCGTACCAGGTATTCACCAAGTACGAGGACGCGATGAAATATTTGAAGACGCAAAAAGCACCGATCGTCGTGAAAGCGAGTGGATTATCGCTGGGGAAGGGCGTCTACGTCTGCCAAAGCATCGAAGAAGCGGAGCAGGCAGTGCACGACATCATGATCATGCGCGTGCACAAGGATGCCGGTAGCACGGTCGTCATCGAAGAATATCTGGAAGGACAAGAAATTTCCATTCACGCGATCGCTGACACGAAAACCTTCTACACATTCCCACCGTCACAGGATCATAAGCGCATCGGCGAGAGTGACACCAATAAAAACACGGGCGGCATGGGTACGATCGCGCCGGTGCCGTGGGTAACCGAACAGCAAATGTATGAAATCGAAGAGAAAATCGTCCGCCCCGCACTCAAAATGCTCGGCGCGCGCAGCATTCCCTACGTCGGCGTACTCTATCCGGGTATCATGATGACCGACAAAGGACCAAAAGTGCTCGAGTACAACTGCCGCATGGGGGATCCGGAGACGCAGGTCTACATGCGACTTCTCAAAAACGACCTGCTGGAATTCCTCCATGCATGCGTGTTCGTCAATCTCGATCAAATGAAACCTGAGTGGGAGCCGGGCTTTGCCTGTAATATCGTAATCGCCTCCGGAGGTTACCCGGATGAATACCAGACAGGCTTTCCGATCACCGGCATTGATGAAGCAGAGAAAGTGCCCGGCGTCGTCGTCTTTCAGGCTGGGACAAAAATGGAAAATGGCCAGCTCGTCACTGCAGGCGGGCGCGTCTTGAGTGTCTCAGCGGTCGGTGCGACCTTACAAGAGGCACTCGATCGAGCCTACCAAGGTTGTGAAAAGATCAAGTTCGAGGGCGCTTATTTCCGCCGCGACATTGGCGCCAAAGCACTTGGCAACGAGGTGTTGCAAACACAGAAACAGAGTTCAACGCCAAATAATGTCGGTTGGTAGCCATGAGTTACTGGCCAGTGATCCTCGGATCGTTCGTCAATCTTCTCGGAACCTCATATTACATTCGTAATACGATTCGCGGAGTCACCAAGCCTAATCGCGTGACGTGGTTGATGTGGTCGATCGCACCTGTGATTGGCACCGCGGCAGCGCTTGCCAGTGGTGTTACGTGGGCAACGTTGCCAGTGTTTATGGCAGGTCTCATGCCGTTTCTCGTATTCATAGCATCGTTTATCAATCCGAATTCATATTGGAAACTTGGCACATTCGATTATGGATGCGGCATACTGTCTGCTTTCGCGCTCATATTGTGGTATCTCACGAGCGAACCTGCCGTCGCTATCGTCTTTTCAATCGCGAGTGACTGTGCAGCCGGAATTCCGACTCTGATAAAATGCTGGAAACAGCCAGAGACTGAGACTGCTTCTGGTTTTACTGCAAGCGGCATCAACAACCTCATGAGTTTCTTTGTCATCACGAATTGGAATTTCGCAAACATCGCGTTCCCGTTGTATCTCGTTATTTTCAACACGATACTCGCGTTTCCGGTGGTGCGCAAGAAGGGTTCGCTCTAGTGATATACTTTTTCTATGCCTCCATCGACGATGGAGAAGCCGCGCGTTGTGGCTTCGGAGAAATTTAAATCCCCTCAAGAGGAATTGGCGTATTTGCGTGAGCAAGTGCGGCAGAAGGAGCAGGAACTTGAAGCTGCGCCGAATCGTTTTGAGAGTGATCGGATCGCCAAGCGCGAAATCGTAAGCTACGGTAATGCGCCGGCGGCGCAGATTTTACACGAAGATGTTGTCATGCCTGAGCACGATATCTTGCGCAACGTCTTGAAACTTGAGCCGGAAGCGCACGACGCGCAACTCGACGAACTCTTGAAGATCGTCGTTGATCGCGGGATCAAAAACGCGTTGTCGGTTGCGGCGCGCCTTAAAAACCCACACATCGAAGACGATTTACATCGCGCGCTCGTGCGCTACGTCGCAGAGGGTCTGCCGATGCACGGCGCGCCGCCGGAAAAGATCCGTCGTGCGCTGGATCTGATTCTCTTCACGATCGAACCGCAGGCGCACGGCGACAGAGAGAAGCAAGACAACAGCCAGCATCGTCTCGAACAAGTGCTCGCGCCATCGGAGCAACTCTATGCGGGTCTCACCTCGCTTATCGCTCCGCACGAAGGTTTTTCACTTGAGATTGCAGTTCCCGATGGTACAGAAGAAGCACTGCTCTACCTCGCTGTCCCGCGCTCCAAAAAGCATCTCGCCGAACGACTCATTTCATCGGTGTTCCCGAATGCACACATTGCCGAAAATCGTGGCGACTACAATGTTTTCAATTTTGAAGGTGAGAACGCGGCTGCGTACGCGAAGCTCGCGAATCACCCTGCGTACCCCCTAAAGACACCGGACATGTTCGAACACGATCCGATGAATGTGCTTCTGGCGGCGTTTGCAAAAATCGCGAAACACGGCGAAGGCGCAGCGATGCAAGTCATCGTGTCTTCTGACGGCGACCGCTACAATGAGCACTATAAGAAAATGCTCCGCCGACTCGGAGAGGGCAAACATCTCCACCGCGTCCTCAATGTTCCCGAGTCGACGATTGGCGAGGTTCTCTACGACGTGAGTCACACGATGTTCCAGGGCCAGCAGGAACTTCAAGATCAAAAAGACAAAGAGATGCGACGGCAGCCCGACAAGGTTGCGCAAGAAGAGATCGAGCGCAAAGTCAAAAGCAGAATTTGCCCGGCCCTTATCCGGCTTGTCGCCTCAGCGCCTGAAAAGCACCGCGCAGAAGAAATCATCGACAATCTGATCGCGCCGTTCTCGCAGTACGACGACCCGCGTGGGAATCGCCTTGAGTTTAAAAAAGTCTCGAGTTGGCACAAAAACACTTTTTTGCGTGATTTCACCTATCGCACCTATGATCCAGCCTACGCGATGCCGCTTTCACTTGCGGAGATCACCTCCATTTTCCATTTCACCGCCGAGCGTGTGCACACTTCGCCCGAGCTGAAGCGTTCCTTCGCCAAACAAGCGCCCTCACCAGTCGAAATGCCCGCCGACGGGATCGTGGTCGGTATCAACCGCTACGGTGCCGATGAGCGACCGGTTCATTTTGGCGCCGCCGATCGTCTCAGGCACTGCTACGTCATCGGGCAAACGGGTACGGGAAAGACAGGCTTTCTGAAAAACATGATTATTCAGGACATTCAAAATGGGGAAGGCGTTGCCTTTATCGATCCGCATGGCAACGACATCGAAGACGTACTCGCAGCGATTCCGCCGGAGCGCGCAAAAGATGTTATTTATTTCGATCCAGCTCACACAGAGCAACCGATGGGACTCAACATGCTCGAGTACGATCGAAACCGTCCCGAGATGAAGACGTTCGTCGTCGACGAAGTCTACGGTATTTTCCGCAAGCTCTATGCTGATGTGCCGGAAGCGTTTGGGCCGATGTTTGAGCAATATTATCGCAATGCCGTGCAACTCGTGGTCGAGGATCCTGATTCTGGCAGCACGTTCGTGGAGATTCCGCGCGTCTTCGCTGATACCGCGTTTCGTAATCTGAAGCTCGCACACTGTCAAAATCCCATCATCGTGCAGTTTTGGAAGAAAATTGCAGAGCAAGCGCAAGGCGACCCGTCGCTTGAGAACGTTGCGCCCTATATCACGTCGAAATTTGACGTCTTTCTCACGAACGACATCATGCGCCCCATCGTGAGTCAGGAAAAATCCGCCTTTGATTTCCGCCAGATTATGGACGGCAAGAAAATCTTTCTCGCGAATCTCTCGAAAGGGCGTCTCGGCGATCGCAATACCGCGCTTTTGGGGCTCGTGCTCGTGTCGAAATTCCTGCAAGCAGCGTTTTCGCGAGTCGATTCACATGGCGACTTGCCAGTCTTTTACCTCTATATAGACGAATTTCAAAATTTCGCGACGCCATCGATTGGGACGATTCTCTCTGAAGCACGTAAATATAAGCTCTCGCTTGTCGTCGCACACCAATTCATCGCACAGCTCGACGAAAAAATCCGCGATGCAGTGATCGGTAACGTTGGCACGAAGGCGGCGTTTCGTGTCGGAACCACAGATGCGGAATTCTTAGCAAAACAGTTCGAACCGGTTTTTAGTCAAGAAGATCTGGAGAATTTGCCGAATCGAAATGCGGTTCTTTCGCTTTTGATCAACGGAACACCAGCGCGACCGTTTTCAATCCACACAGAGGATCTTCCCAAATTTGATTACGCACGCGTTGCGGCGCTTAAAGATCTTTCGTATCGCACCTACGGTAGACCGCGCGAAGAGGTTGAGGCCGAAATGCGCGCTAAATTTGACGCCGCGTACGGAAAAAAACCCGCCCCTCGCATCGAGCCATCTCCTGCGCCAGACGTCCAGTAGGCGCTTGTGCTATAGTGGTGGCATGAAAAAGTTCGCTTCGCTTATTGCGACTGTGGCACTCTTCTGTGCTCCTGCTATCGCGCTTGCCGATTCGCTCATTCCAATGGGCCCGACGCCTGAACAACTTCTCTCGCGACAAGCATTTATGAATGCAGTGGTGCAAGGGACATCAGTCGCTTGCGTCGTGCAAACGAGCGCGACACAAGTGCGCCTCAATCAGTCGTACCGAGTGTGGTGGGGATCCTTTGGCAGTAACGGCGTCGGCTGGGCGCCAGTCGGCTCGTACACGATCATGCCGAGCAAAGAGGGAATTTATGAATTCAAACTGACGTTCCACGCGGCTGATGGCACGAGCGCGACCTGCAAGACCGATGTCGCGGTCACGGCGTAAATTCATGCTACAGTAGCGCCTATGCAGCACCCGAAAGACGAACGAACTTTTGTCATTATCAAACCAGATGGCGTGCAGCGTGGCCTGGTAGGCGAGATCATCAAACGATACGAAGATGTCGGTCTCAAATTAATCGCTGCAAAGATGTTGGTGCCGACGCCTGAACAAGTAGAACAGCACTACACACTCGACCCGAATTGGCGCAAAGTGACAGGCGAGAAAACCATCAAAGGATACCAAGATAAAGGTCTGACGCCGCCGTCGATGGATCCCTTGGAGATCACGGCGAAGATTCTCGCGAATCTTAAAAAGTATTTGGCAGCGGGGCCGGTACTCGCAATGGTCTGGGAAGGGGCACACGCGGTGAAAATCGTGCGCAAGCTCACGGGAGGCACAGAGCCGTTGACGTCAGACGTTGGCTCCATTCGCGGTGACTACGTCTTGGATTCCTATCAGATTTCCGACCCTGATAACCGCGCTGTCCGCAACCTTGTGCATGCCTCCGGCTCTGTCGATGAGGCAAATGCCGAGATTTCACACTGGTTCAAACCTGAAGAAATCACGGACTACCGAATGATTCACGAAGAGATACTCTACGACGTAAATCTCGATGGCATTCTCGAGTAACGTCGGCGGTTGTTTGTAGAAATCGTCGATTTGATATACTAGCGGAAGCGGCTGGTACTTAAACCTGCTTGGTTCAAGTAAGGGAAGATCAATTTTGCGGCGCGCCAATGAGAACCTCAATGGATTTCAGCGGCACAGCCACTTAGATCACCCACCTGGTCTATAAGCCCAGGCTTGCCGTACCCGCCGCCCCGATAGACCCTGCCCTCGGCAGGGTTTCTCGGCAAAAGATATGTACGGACGTCGCTTCCTTTTCAATTCATTTTTCGTACTCGTCGTTTTGACGCTTTTGAATTTAGTGGGCATCATCTTTTCTCTCTACTGGCGCTTGTGGTGGTACGATATCCCCGCGCATGTCTTAGGCGGCGTGTCTGTCGCGCTCGCGGCGGCGTGGCTGCAGGCGATCCGCGGCGAGCGACCGACGTTTCTTTTTTGTATTTCGGCCGTCTTTGCCGTCGGCGTCGCGTGGGAAATTTTTGAAGCAGTCTCTGGTCTCACGCAATTTCCTCAGGACACGGTCGACACCATCAAAGATCTCTGTGACGACGTCATTGGTGGTCTCATCACACTTCTCCTCATCTACCGGCGGCCCGTACAGTGATATACTGCTCGCATGGCGAATCGGAAAGTCTTGAATCCCAATCACACCGCAGTTCCGCGCAATTTTTGTCGGCTCCCCGATGGCTACGGTGTCGTAAAAATCGGCGTCTCCGGCGCTGCGGAGACTGGCTACTGCGGCTTGGATGCGTATGAAAAGGCGAAAGAAATAGGGCGGGAAATCGCACGGCAGGGCGGTGTCATTACGACAGGCGCGACGACTGGATTCCCCATGTATGCAGCGATGGGTGCCAAAGATGAATGCGGCTTTTCAATTGGTTTTTCTCCTGCGGCAAACGAACGTGAGCATGTCGAGGTCTACAAACTGCCTCTGGAATACATGGATGTCGTCGTCTACACCGGCTTTGGCTATTCAGGGCGCGACTTATTGCTCACACGTTCGTCGGATGCTGTCGTGATCGGCTGCGGGCGCGTCGGGACCATCAACGAATTTGCCGTCGCCTTTGAGGATCGGCGGCCGATCGGGGTCTTAGAGGGGAGCTGGGAGACAGACGAAATTTTGCGTCATGTGATCGAGGCGGCGCATCGTCCGAATCCAAAAATTATTTTTGATTCTGATCCCAAAGCGCTCGTCACCAAGCTCATCGAGATGGTGCAGAAAGATAAAGAGGCGACCAATCTGGTCTACAATAATCCCGAAAAGTGGGATCCGACAGCGCGTGGCGCCGAATATATTCTCTAGCGCTTCACGTGCTCCAAAACGCGCGCGAAAATTTCTGGGTGGTCTTTGGCGAGTGCGCCGAGGGACTTACGATCGAGGCCGATGCTGCTTTTCTTCAGCGAGTCGATGAGTTTTGAATATGAAAGACCGAGCGGTCGGGCGGCGGCGTTGATGCGAAGCGTCCAGAGGTAACGGAATTCTCGCTTTTTTGCGCGGCGGTGCTTGAAGGCGTAGATGCCTGCATGGCGGATCGCCTCACGTGCAACGCGCTCCTTGCTCTTTCGGTCAAAACGATAGCCCTTGGTCTGTGCCAAAAGGTAGCGGCGGCGTTTATTCTTCGTTGTTCCTCGTTTAACGCGTGCCATATCTTATTGGATTGACTGGCCCGGGAAGAAGCGGCCTTTGTCGGAATTGCGCAGTGCCGCGTGGAACGAGACGGCGCGGCGACGGCGCATGCGGCCAGCGCTCGACTCTTTTGCGTTGAAATGGTTGTGACCGGGCACGCGCGCGACGATCTTGCCGCGTTTGGTGACGCGAAGGCGCTTCATGTATGACTTATTTGATTTCATATTGAAACCGCGCCAAAGCGCGGTAGGGGCAGTATGCCTTACGGGAGCCGAAAACGCAAGAATTCAGGCAGCTGGCGCTTCAGACGAGGGCTGCTTGGCAGGCGCCGCTTTTGGCGCGGTCGGTTTGAGGCCTTTTGAGGAATCGCGCTCGAGTGCTACCGAAAGGCCTTTCGGGCTCTTCTGAATATCTTCCGCAATTTTGAAATTCTCCGGAATCAATGCCAGGAATCGCTCAAGTCGCTCCTTCAAGAAGTTGAATTCCATCGCCTTGTAGCGACCCCACAAGAAGAGATCGATTTTGACGCGGTGGCCCTCCCGAAGCCATTCTGCTGCCTTCGACGCCTTGATGTGCATGTCGCGCTCTGAGGTTCCGATCTTCACTTGCGTCACTTTGGTCTCAGTGATATGCGATTTCGCTTTCACTTCTTTTTCCTTTTTTTTCTGCTCGTACTTAAATTTGCCGTAGTCAGTGATTTTGGCGACGGGCGGCTGCGCGTTGGGAGATATTTCGATCAAATCCAATCCCAACTCGCGCGCCTTGTCGATTGCTTCGGCGATCGCCATAACACCGAGGTTGCCTCCCTCGGGCCCAATTACCCGCACCTGCGGCGCGCGGATGCTTTCGTTCATGCGGACGCGCTCCTTGTCCTGTTGAGTCGTGTATTTAGTGAAACCCATTTGTCCGAGCACTATAGCACAACGGTCGTTTTACGACCAAGCTTACAGGCCCGCGCGCGTGCCGCCGAATGGTTTCAAGGCCGCGAGAATTCCCAAGAGCGTTGTCTTCAATGTCTGGAGCATTGCTTGAAAACCGGTTGTCTGAGAACCGATAAGCGCACCGCCATTGTAATTACTGTTTGCAAGATCTGGCGAAACAAACGTCGGGCCGCCGCTTGGCGCAAGCGCATACGTATTGCTCGCAAGGCCAGCGTTCGGCGTTGGCTGCGAAGGGAACACTGGTACGAGAGAGACGGAATTATTCGAAATACCGTTCACGTCGAGAGATGCGTTCGCGCCGGAGCCGGTGCTCGTGGAAGATCCGTAGAGGTACTGATTGAGCAAATCGTAGATCGATGTAGAGCCTGAGTTCCCTGCCCTGCTTCCAGTCGTGCTCGCGCTTTCTGCGTTGCACATACCCGAAGCGCACCCGCTCGGACACGCCTGGTACTGCTGTTGGGTGCAACTCGATGTCTGATAAAAAACAGCGTTGCCGGAGCAATAAAATTGTGGCGAGCACAACCCGACGGTCGAAGTTGCGCTTGTCGACGTACCAACAGGCAACACGGTCACAGGCGTGAACGGCAGTGATGCGGGATTAAAAAGGTTGCGAAATGCGTTTGAAAGTGGGGCGGTCGGCGTGGTTTGCATCGGAGTGTTCGACGGCCCAGGTCCGAGTTCATACTCGGCGTTGCTGTTGCGGTTGACTCCCTGGTACGCAGGACCCGATGTGTAGCTGCCATCCAACGTCCCGTATCCCCCCGTGCTCCCGTTACAAGATTGTGCACACTGACTTGTCGGTGGGCGTGCGCCGCCATCCTGCACGTGCGCTGGGTCCCACGCTCCTATAACTGCGAGACCAAATTGCGAGACGTTGGCACGAATCCAAGTAACCGTTTGCGCGCCAGTGTTGTTGAAGTCCGCTGCGAGGCCGTACTGATGATATGAGCCGCAGGGACCAACTCTCGTCGATCCGGCGGGTAAATTCGCCTGAGCAACTGGCGATCGATAACCGTCATTAATGACCGGCTTCGGAAGACCTGCGGGCACTGCCTGAATCATATTCTTTAGTTTTTCGGCAAACGCAGCGTTGAAGCAAGAAACGTTCACGTTTCTTGTCACGTATTGCCGGAGAAATTCCTTCGCGTCGCTTGCCTGCAAGCCGGTCTCTGCGTTTGAAGGGTCATAGCATTCGCCGAGAGAGAGCATGCCGAGTTTGTAGATTGCATCGTTGGCCATCACAGCGCGGGTTCCCGGTAAGATCGAACAGTCAGTCGTTGCGAAGGCTATCGGTGCCGGACTAGAGAGGAGGGCCAACAAACCAAAAAAAGCGACCAGCCGGCGTATTGCCATGTAAAAAGTATACAGCGTCGCCGACTTTGTGGGCCTTCCCGTGTGGGACAGCGCTTCATGTTCTTTGCACAGTTCGCTCTGCTAGAGTAGGATGCTCGCCATGGATGTCACACAACTCACGTCGGTCGACGAAAGCGAGGCGCAGGAGCTCAACGCGCTTCTGACACAACTTTCATCAAAAGGCGAGGCAAAAAATCGCTCGCGCGACGCATTGCACGAGGTTGCGACGACGCCGACGACGGAAGTCTGGGTTGCCAAAGACGGCGGCAAGATCGTCGGGATGGCATGTCTCGTGCTCGTCGTCTTGCCGGAAGGGACAAATGCGCGTGTCGAAGACGTCGTCGTCGATGGCTCGCAGCGCGGCAAAGGCCTCGGGCAAATTCTTTCGGAAAAAATCATCGAGCGCGCGCGAGCGCGCGGCGCATCGACTTTGTATTTATCGAGTAAGCCGGCACGCGAGGCTGCGAATTCTCTGTATCAAAAACTGGGTTTTGAGCAGTACGAGACGAATACGTACAAGCTTCAGCTATAAAAAGAGTGGGCGGCGTCGGCCAAAGGCCGACGCCGCATGTTCTTATCGCAAATCGACTGCAATCGGCTTGGGAAAGTCGACGAGCTCGACTTCGGCATACGAGACGGTGTTGCGACTCGTGTTGAGCCACGGTGCGTCCCTGAGTTTAATTCGGGCATCAAGGAACGCATCGTTGAGGGCGCAGGTCAGTTCGAGAATTGACTGGTTGATCGATTGCATTTGTCCGACCGCCCAGCGCAAGAAATCCTCGACATTCTCGACCGTCAATCCTGTCTTCTTCAGCTCTCGCAATTTCAAAGTCGCTACTGCTTTGAAGGCGACAGTATCGCTACTCATGGTCATGGATACCCCCTATTCGTGCTGATTGATCTGCAAGCTGCGTTAACTATGCCTGCCCGCAGGAGGTGAGTCAACGTGACGAAAAAAGCGACGGCAGCATCGCGGCACGCGCGCGGAAGTTGCGCACGCAGTCGTACAATGCACCGAGCGAAATGAGCGATTGCAATATACCGAGCGACGCATACGCCCACGGAGCGTCAAAGAGATGCGGCGAGCTGTAGACTGCGGCAAAGGAGGTCACGTTGAAAACAAACGCAATCGGAACGAGGTATTTCATCTCCATCACGTGTCGCGATTCGATCTCGCCAATATAGTCGGCAGGGAAATGCATTCGCATCGAGCGGATAATTCGCAAGTCAACGACGTAAATCACAAAGACAAACGCTGAAAAGACACACCAGGTGAGAAACCACAGCACAAGATTCTGCATCATGCCGTATGCGATCACTTGAATAAACGCCGCGACGAAGTAGGTGAGCATGTGTTCCATCCGAAGTGGCCAACGGATAAAAGAAACTGCATGCAAAATCGCTTGCGACCAAAAGACGAGAAGAATAATCAGTCCGGCCAAGATGTAAGGAAGGTGCGGCCACATACCTGGCGTGTGCAGAATATCGAGCGTATTTTCGGCCAAGAAAGTAAGCGCCACCGCCTCGATGATGCTGATCAAAACAAGTTCGATGTTGAGTGCTATCTCATCGAGCTTGGTCATGCCGGCATTGTACACGCAGGTACAAAAAGAGAAACCGCCGCGGCCTACTGGCCGCGGCGGGAACTATTCAATAACTTGTGCAACCTCCCAATTAGGATCGGGGTCCACGAGCGGTTCTCGCTCGTGCGCGTAGACGACGACATCAGTACCGCGTACTTCCAGTTTCGTGACACGTGCCCGCGGGTCTAGTGCCGAGTTGTCGAATGTTCGCACGAACTCGATAAACTCGGCTGCGAGTTCCCGAAACAGTGCATCACCTCGAGCACCCGGCGGGATCGTGATTACAAAGAAGAGATCGTCTTTAACCTCCTCTGGAAACTCTCCGTCTTTTATAAACTCAAACGAAACCTCACCGTCCCAGATTTTTTCAGCTTTACAGGCTTCGATGAGAGCACGGTCTACAAGAGCACGGTCTGCGTAGGTTCCGACTGTTTGGACAAGTTTGACACCGTACGCGTCGCGCAGTCTTTCAATTTCCTCCTCTCTTGCGAAGAGAAGTTGAATTTTGACAAGCCAGGGACATTCCGGATGCGTTCTGATGGCTTTTAGAATTCGACGCACAAGCGGCATCGAGGGTTTAAAGTCAAACATCTTTAGTCTCCACGTTTCTAGCGGCACAGTACTCTATGTGTTTCCCGAAAGCAAAACCACCGCGACTGTCCACAGGGCAGTGCTTGACAGGTGGACCATGGTTCACCTATACTGAGATGGCCATGTATGAGGAGTATAAAAAGAAATTTCTGGCGTTTTATGAAAAGAGTGGGCGTATGCCCGGCTACGCGGAGACGATGGCATTCACGGGTTTTAGATCCAAGAACGCTGTGTTCAAACTTATCAGTCGACTTGTGGAGGAAGGAGTTCTCCGAAAAGACGCCCGAGGACGACTTTCCCCCGGTGCATTCGGACAGGGCATTCGACTGCTTGGTTTGGTCGAGGCAGGATTTCCGTCGGCGGCCGAAGAAGAGCTTTTGGACACGATCGATTTTGATGAGTACCTGACGCCGAATAAAGAGTCGAGCTACATTTTGAAAGTAAAGGGTGATTCGATGATTGAGGCTGGTATCCAGCCGGGAGACATGGTGATTGTCGAGCGCAAAGCCAATTACAAGCCCGGGCAGATCGTCATCGCACAGGTAGACAGCGAGTACACGATGAAGTATTTGCGCAAAAAAGGCGATCGCTACTACCTCGAGCCGGCCAATGCGAAGTACAAGCCGATTTATCCGAAGGAAGCATTCAGCGTCGAGGCAGTCGTCACGGCGGTAGTTAGAAAGTACTAACTATGTGGGGATCTCCTCGAAATTTTCCAAGAGCGATTTTGCACGTCGACGGTGACTCTTTCTTCGCAGCAGTCGAAGTTGCGAAGAACCCATCGTTACGTGGCAAGCCCGTGATTACCGGCAAAGAGCGCGGCATCGTTTCCGCATGCACGTACGAAGCAAAAGCCCGCGGTGTGAAGCGCGGCGTGAAGTTGTCCGAAGCGCTGAAGGCCTGTCCCGACGCGATTGTGTTGCCCTCTGATTACGAAACGTACTCGCTCTTCTCGGAGCGCATGTACGAAATCGTGCGGCGCTACACCCCCGACGTAGAAGAGTATTCGATTGATGAATGTTTCGCGGATCTTACCGGTATGCGCCGCGTCAATCACATGGGCTACAGGGATATGGCACTCGAAATTCGGCAGAAGTTGAAGATCGAGCTGGGGATGACATTTTCCGTCGGTCTTTCGGCGACAAAAGTCTTGGCAAAAGTCGCGTCGAAGTGGGATAAACCCGACGGCTTCACCGTGATTCCAGTCGATGAGGCGCCAAAATTTCTTGCGAAAATTCCCGCATTCAAAGTCTGGGGAATCGGCCACAACACTGCCGCCTATCTCGAAAAATTCGGCATCCGCACAGCGCTCGACCTCGCGCGGCGCGATGATGCGTGGGTACGCGCGAATCTCTCGAAGCCATTTTATGAACTGTGGCACGAGTTGAACGGTCGGGTTGTCTTCCAACTCGCAACTGAAAAGAGGGAGACCTATCAATCCATTAGCAAGACGAAGACGTTTACGCCGCCGTCGCGTGATCAGCATTTCATCTTTTCGCAGCTATCAAAAAATATCGAAAATGCGTGCATCAAGGCGCGTCGCTGGAATCTTGCGACCAAAGAGATTTTCTTTTTCCTCAAGACGCAAGATTTCAAATATCATGGGTTTGAGATCAAGTTGCCGCATCTCACCTCAATCCCGCAGGATATTGTGCGCGAAGTGAAGCGTTTTTACTCGCAGGTGTATCACAAGGGCACGCTGTATCGAGCAACTGGCATCACGCTTTTGAAATTGCGAGATGCCGACGAAGCACAGCTCGATCTTTTTGGTGCCGTACAAAAATCGGAGGGAATGAAGCTTGTGTTCAAAAGTGTAGACGAAATTTCCGAACGCTACGGCAAGCACGCCGTGTTCTTGGGTTCGAGTTTTGAAGCGATGAAATTCGGCGCGCACCTTGGCTCACGAGGCGACACGCCCGCGCGCACCAAAGAGCTTTTCAAAGGGGAGACGTCTCGCCGACGGCTCGCGATTCCATCGCTCGGAGAGATTGATTGAGCGTGTACAATGAGCTCATGAATAAGAACCGACTCGAAGCCCTGTCGGACGGTGTGTTCTCCATTGTGATGACGCTTCTCATTTTCAACATCGCAGTTCCGACGATTCAGGGCACACCGACGGACGCAGCAGTTCTCCAGGATCTGCTGAAGCTTTGGCCCCTCTTGGCGAGCTACTTCACCAGTTTCGCCGTACTCGCGATGTTCTGGATCTCGCACAACTTTTTCTATCATTCATTCACGCTTGAGGTGAATCGAAAGCTGGTACTCCTCAACATGCTCTACCTATCGCTTCTCGCGTTGATTCCGTTTTCGACACGGCTTCTTGGTCAGTACGAAGATGTGCGCATCGCAGTTTTGGTGTACGGGCTGAATGTGTTTCTCATCGGTATTGTCGCGACATTCGTGTTGCATTATGCAATCTATTCGCATGAGATCGACATAAGCCACATCGAGCCGCGTCTGCTGCGGCAAGCTCGCGTGCGCTCGCTGATTACGCCGACTTTTGCCGCGATCGGCATCATCGCGGCATACTTTTCGACGCCGCTCGCACTTTTGTGTTTTGCATTCCCGGTCGTTTTCAATCTCGTGCCCGGCATGCTCAATTTCGCCGAGCAAATCTTTGGGTTTACGCTCTAAAAAAGAAACCGCCGCGGCTTGCGGGCCGCGGCGGGTTTGCTGTAAGAGCAACTACGTCACGAGTTTGACGGCAACGAATGACGGCCATCGTTTGTTCCACGGTCCGTAGTGTAGATTAATTGCGTCGTCGAAATCTTTGCCGATCGTGTGGAAGAGCGTACGTGCGTTGACACACACAGTCTTACCAGGATGATCATGTGTCAGTCGCTTCTGATGCGCATTGAGCCACACATCGGCATTAGCGAATACCATGGTCTTCGTGATAGACCACGGACGTATCGCGTCCATTTCTTCCTCAGTGAGGCCTTTCAGTTCAAAGATCATGGGTTCTCCTTTTTCCGGACAGTGAGCGAGTCTGAACAAATTCAGAGTCGGTCGCTATCTAAAGTTAGCGTGCTGGTGGCGCCGCAGAGTACTGCGGCATCCTACAAAAATATAGTCGCTTCGCTTCTTATTTTTGTGGAGATGGAGGGAATTGCACCCTCGTCCAGAGAAGGGAAGATGTATGCTTCTACACAGCGTAGATCATCTTGAAGTTTTAAATCACGTACCTAAAAGATGAACGAAACGGTACGCGATCGAGCTCGTTGTCTCGGAAATCTGCTGAGCAGACAGAATTCCATGCTTGAGATTTGTTACGCCCGGCGGAAATTAATCAAGCATCATCTCCGTGGACGGCGCTTAGGCTACGAGAGCGTAAGCGGGCTGCAGGTCCGCCAATTGAATTGGCGAGAGTACTGCACGTGCTACTTTGTTCGCACTTAGTTTTGAGGCAGTTTCGAAAGATGCCCCAACTTTGTTGTGCACATACAAAATCCTATTTCCCTGTCGAAACTGATCATCCCCCACCTCCACAAAAATAACGAGCCGCAGGCGAGTATATTTTTGTAGGATGCCGAGCGTATGCGAGGCACCGGCATTTCGTTTTGGAAGTGGCGAATGACCACAACAGGTCAATCTTTCAAAGTGCGTTCGATGCGGCGTTTCTCTTCACGCGCTCGGATAGTATGACGTTTATCTTCCTTTTTCTTTCCGCGCGCAATGGCGATCGAGAGTTTCAGTTTTCGACCTTTATTGTAGACCTTAATCGGCACGATTGTCAAGCCCTTTTGGCCTTCAGCTGAAGCCACATGTGCGATTTCTTTCTCTGTGAGAAGAAGCCGACGCGTTCGTTCTGCGTCGTAACTCTTTGGGGTGTTATTCGTTTGCCATGGTGGAATCGATGCGCCGACGAGGTACACCTCGCCACCGCGTGCGACGACGTGCGCACCTTTGAGGGAGCCGTGTCCGGCTCGAAGCGACTTCACTTCAAGTCCAAGCAATTCCAGACCCGCCTCCATCGTTTCAATGATCGAGTAGTCGAAGCTGACGCGGCTATTTTCCACCAGCGACATGTCGCTCACTATACCCCGCACCACTTTTTACAGAAAGAGGGTTTGAACGTGCAACGGTCGTACGGATACTGTTTGTTGTATAGATTGATGAGTTGGACGTGAAGAATGTGCCGCAGCAACGGCGTTTTTTCTTTTATAATCAGGCGTTTTATGTATAATGCCTTCTCATGAGTGACGGAAATCAGAAACAACGACGCGCACCAAAATCCCCGCGCGGACCGTCCACAGGTCCATCGTTGTGGATGCAGCTTGCAATTGCGTTTGCAGTCTTTTTGCTTCTTTCTGCCGCGTATTCGCTTCTTAGAGATTACGTCGTGAACCAACAAGAATCCGTTCCACTTTCGCAAATTGCCACCGACATCGTGGGCGCCAAGATCACGTCGATCACGATTGAAGGTGATTCGATCACTGCGACCTACACCGATAAGACAGAAAAGACTTCTCGCAAGGAAACTGAGAGCTCACTCACCGACACGCTCAAAAATTACGGTCTCACGCCTGAGCAAATCGACGGCGTAAAAATCGAAGTCAAAGACGAAAGTGGCGTCCGGTTTTGGTTTCTCACGCTCGCTCCGCTGATTCTTCCGATCATCATGATTTTTGCGCTGATCTGGTATCTCTCGCGCCAAATGCGAGGTGCGGGCATGCAAGCGTTTACTTTCGGTCGTTCGATGGCGCGCCTCACAAATCCGGAAGATACGGTGCAACGAGTCACTTTTGCCGACGTTGCCGGTGCCAAGGAAGCGAAAGCCGAGCTTTTGGAAATCGTCGACTTTCTTAAAAATCCGAAAAAATTTATCCAAATCGGCGCGCGTATTCCAAAAGGCGTGCTTTTGATGGGAGCGCCAGGGACGGGGAAGACTTTGCTTGCGCGCGCGGTCGCCGGTGAAGCCGGCGTGCCGTTCTTCTCAATCTCGGGCTCTGAATTTGTCGAAATGTTTGTCGGTGTCGGTGCTTCGCGTGTGCGCGACCTCTTTCAGACAGCGAAAAAAGCATCGCCCGCGATTGTCTTCCTTGATGAAATCGATGCCGTCGGACGCGTCCGCGGCACGGGCGTTGGTGGTGGCAATGACGAACGCGAACAAACACTGAACCAGATTCTTGTCGAAATGGACGGCTTCGAGCCGAATGAAAAAGTCATTGTGATGGCAGCAACCAATCGCCCGGACGTGCTTGATCCCGCGCTCGTGCGTCCCGGCCGTTTCGATCGCCGTGTCGTCATTGATTTGCCGGATCGAAAAGATCGCGAAGATATTTTGAATGTGCACGCACGTACGAAACCGCTCGGGCCGGATGTGAAGCTCTCAGTGATTGCCGAGCGCACGCCTGGTTTCTCTGGTGCGGACCTCGCGAATCTCATGAACGAAGGCGCGATTCTTGCTGCGCGCGAAGATCGCAAAGAGGTGACGCAATTCGATCTCATCCGCTCGATCGAGAAAGTGATGCTCGGGCCCGAACGTCGCTCGCATGTTTTGAACGAAAAAGAAAAGAAGATCACGGCGTATCACGAAGCCGGGCACGCGCTCGTCGCTTCTGTCTTACCGCACGCCGATCCGGTGCATAAAATTTCTATCATTTCGCGTGGCCGTGCGGCAGGATACACGCTGAAACTCCCATTTGAAGATCGACGCATGCAGTCGCGACTCGAATTCCTCGACGATATCGCCGTATCACTCGGCGGCTACCTTGCTGAAAAAATGATATTCGACGACGTCACGACGGGTGCTTCCAACGATCTCCAGGTACTCTCAGCGCTCGCGCGCGACATGGTCACGCGCTACGGCATGAGCGAAAAAATGGGACCAGTTGCATTCGACGCAGCACAGGGGCGCACAATGTTTGGTTCAGGACTCGAAGGTGGCGAACAATCAGAGCAGGTCGCCGCGCAAATCGACGAAGAGGTGAAACACATCGTCGACGGCGCACACAAGCGCGCGGACGCAGTATTGAAAAAACATCGCAAAGCACTCGACGCCATCGCCGAGCGCCTCATCGAAGTTGAAACCATCGAGCGCGAAGAGTTTGAGCAAATACTCTTGGGCAACGGCATCGTCCCGAAGAAAAAAGAAGAGCGCGACGCCTAATCGTCAGTTCGCGATTTTCCAGTGAATTGTTTCGTTACCGAGGCCGTGCTTTACGTGGCCAATCGGCCAGAGGTTGACTCCTTCATCGGTCACCACTGGTTCCGTGATTTGCCAATCTTTTTTCTCCAAGGTAATCGTCTCCGGACTTGGTTCGATGCCAAAGAATGTGGGTCCATTGAGCGAAAGGAATCCTTCCAGCTTATCGAGCGCGCCAAGTTCGTCGAAAACTTGTGTGTACATCTCAATCGCCGCAGGGGAGCAAAAAACGCCAAAAACGACGCACGAGGAAAATTTCTTGGCTTCTGGATGCGGCGCGCTGTCGGTGCCGGCGGAAATAAACGGCAGGCCTTTTCGGGCAATGTCGCGGACGCGCTCACGATCCTCGCGCGTTTTTATGAGTGGCTTCATGTGAAGGAGCGTGCGGTAGCCGCCCGAAAAGGCCTGCCGGCGATCGTACATAAGATGCGTCGGCGTGATGGTCGCAACCAATTGCCCGGCTTTTCCGTTCTTTTCCATAAAGTCGACTGCCTTCGCGGTCGACATATGTTCGAGCGACACCTTGAGCTTTGGATACGAGTCCAAGAGGCGCGGTAAGACGTCTTCGATAAACATGCGCTCACCTTCGTACGGATCTTCTTCTTCGTCGTGATCGTTGAGATGCACCTCGCCGTGCAAAAGAAGCGGCATGCCGAGCTCCTCCATCTTTTTCAGTACCTCATTCGCCTCGAGAATGCTGCGATAGCCCCACTGGGAATTTGTCGTTGCTCCGTACGGATACGATTTCACTGCATGCACGCCATTGCCGAATGCTTTTTCAAGTTCGTCAGGCTTCAGATTCTTCGTGAGATAAAAAGTCATCAGTGGTTCAAACGCACTTCCAGTCGGCAGTGCGGCACAAATTTCTTTCTTGTATTCCATCGCTTGTGTGAGCGTCTCAATCGGCGGCTCGGTGTTGGGCATCACAATCGCGGCGTGAAATTTTGCTGCCGTGATCGGCGTCACCGCTCGCAGTACCGATCCGCGGCGCAGGTGCACGTGCGAGTCGAATGGTTTCTTGATCGTTATGGTTTGCATATGCGACGCGTTTAGAATAGCATCTCTCTCGGCCAACTTCACTCTATAGAGGAGGAGTATATGCTGGTATCGTTGCGCACACTCTTCTTCTACCTCCTGAGTAAGAAGATCGTGCGATTCGGCGGGGTCGGATGCTTGAGCACGTCCCTCTACTACGGGCTCTTCATACTTTTCGAGGGAGAGCTTGGTATCAGGTACGAAATCGCATCGGCGCTGGGCTTTCTACCGGCGTTTGTTGTGAATTTCGTGCTGCACAAATCGTGGACGTTTAGCAATCATTCGTACGATCTTCGCACGCTCGCAAAACAGCTGCCGAATTTCTCCCTGAACAAACTGCTGTTTTTCGCAGCGAATCTCGGGATGCTCCATGTATGTGTCGAGTGGATTGGGTTAGCGCCCTGGCTCGCACAGATCATCGCCATCGCCGTCTTAGGCGGCCTCAGCTACGTGAGTCTTCTGTACTGGGTATTTGCTCGTTAACCTCCGGTCGCGTATCGCGTCCGGAGGTTTCTTGTTGTGAAGAAAGCGCTATACTGCGCCGATGAAGAAAAACGATGTGTCGAAGAAGGCGCTCGCGTTGCACAAAAAGCTTGGTGGCAAAATCAGAATTGAACCAGCGACTCCGGTGCGTAATCGCACAGATCTCTCGCTCGTGTACACACCTGGCGTCGCTGCAGTTTCTTCATACGTTGCAAAAAATCCTAGAGCTGCGCGCGACTACACGATCAAGGGTCGTGCGGTCGCCGTGATTTCTGATGGCTCTGCGGTTCTCGGGCTTGGAAATATTGGTGCGCTCGGGGCGTTGCCTGTGATGGAAGGCAAGTGCATGATTTTCAAATCGTTTGCTGGTGTCGAAGCAATTCCTCTCGTCTTGGACACACAGGATCCGGACGAAATTGTCGAGACGGTGATTCGCGTCGCACCCGCATTCGGGGGGATTAATCTCGAAGACATCGCCGCGCCAAAATGTTTTGATATTGAAAAAAGAATCGTCGATGCACTCACTATTCCAGTGATGCACGATGATCAGCACGGCACGGCGATCGTGGTCGTCGCAGCGCTACTGAATGCGCTCAAAGTGGTGGGTAAAAAAATGACGAATGTGCGCATCGTGGTACTGGGCGCGGGAGCCGCGGGAGCGGCGACCGCGCATCTTTTGCATGCAGCGGGAGCAAAAAATATCATCGTGCTCGATAGCAAGGGCGTCGTCGATTCGAAGCGGCCGGAGTCGCACAAGAAAGAGTTGGCGAAGCACAACAAACACCAGATCCGCGGTGGTCTCCGCGATGCACTCAAAGGCGCCGATATTTTGCTCGGCGTTTCCGGTCCCAATCTTGTCACGGCTGCCGATGTTAAGCTCATGGCAAAAAAGGCGATTGTGCTTGCTATGGCGAATCCGGTCCCTGAAATCATGCCGGATGAGGCGAAGAAGGGTGGCGCTGCGATCGTCGGAACTGGCCGCTCTGACTTTCCAAACCAAATCAATAACTCGCTCGCATTTCCGGGTGTGTTCCGCGGCGCGTTGGACAATCGAGTACGGAAAATTACCACACAAATGAAATTGAACGCTGCAAAAGCAATTGCGGCGCTCGTGCAAAAGCCGTCGACCAACAAAATCGTTCCTGACATGTTCGACAAACGCGTTGCGCCAGCTGTCGCCAAAGTGATTCGTTAGGCCTATAATCGCCACATTGCGCCCGTAGCTCAACGGTTAGAGCACAGAGCTTATACCTCTGGGGTTCCTGGTTCGAATCCAGGCGGGCGTACATGAAACAAAATAGTGCCTACGCACTGTTTTGTTTCATGTACGAGGCGGAGCGATGCGAGCCGCAGCGGCGGCGAACCGCGAGCCGGGGTCGCGGAATTTTTTCCGCTACGGCGGACGAAATATCCGTGACTAGAGACGTGATACGATGCGTCGATGGAAATTACGACGAAGCCGTGGTTCAACGCATTCATGCAGGTCGGGCTTGTCGGTTTTACGCTTTTAAGCTTCACCCTGATCGCGCTGAAGCTGCCTCAGTATGGCCTCGTAGCTAATCTCATTTCAGAAATTTTCTGGTTTTACAGCTCGTATCGGGCTTGGAAAGAAGCAAATCAAATCGGCCTTCTGATCAATACGACCGTGATTAGCATTATCGTCGTTCTCGGTGTCATCAACTACTGGTTCTTATAGCCATGGGTCACATTCACGAGAAAATTGATTTCACCGCGAGTGTCTACATCGTGCATGACGCTCGTGTGCTGTTGCTCATGCACAAAGTGCTCGATATTTGGTTGCCGCCAGGTGGACACGTAGAGCTTGATGAAGACCCGAACGAGTGCGCGATTCGCGAGGCGAAAGAAGAAACCGGACTCGACATTGAACTCATCGGTGCGATGCCGACGTATGAAACGCCGTATAAAGCGCGCGAGCTCATTCCGCCGCGTTTTTTGAATCGCCACTTCTACGATCAAACCCACACACATGAACACGTCGATTTGTGTTTTTTCGCACGATCAAAAAGCGGTGCAGATGCCCGACACGAAATCGAAGGCGGCGACATTCGCTGGTTTTCTAAAGAAGACATCGAGGCAGATTCCTCGATCATCCCCGATGTGCGTCTCCACGCGCTCACGGCACTTGCCGAGCTTCACTGAGCCGATGTGAATTGCCTGTTGCGCGGCGGTTCGCGCATGGGACAATAACCGCATGACCTATCGCATGCACGGGGCTTCTTTATTCGCGTCTATTTCGTTGGTGTTACTGCTCCTTCTGCCTTGTGCGACGCATGCGGCGCAAGTTGTCGTCGTCATGACCGACAGCTCGTTCACTCCAAAGACCGTGACGATCAACGCGGGGGACACCGTGACGTGGATCAACGAAGGCTCCATGGCGCACACAGCGACCGCCGACAACGGCCAATTCACGTCCGGCTCAATTGCACCGGGGCAACAATTCACTGCGAGCTTCACGCAGGCGGGCACCTATGCATATCACTGCCAATTCCACGGCAACTCCGGAGGCGGTGGTATGGCCGGCTCAGTTGTGGTAAACGCGGCGGGCTCGGTGCCACTGGGGACGCCATACCCGAGCACCGTGACATCCAACACGCAGGTTCAAGCACAGTCACAAGCGCAGTCATTGCTTACGCAAGTGCAGCTTTTGCAACAACAGCTTGCAACGATGCAGGGCGTTCAGCGCACCGTCACGACGAGCACGCCCGCGCCGACCGGAAGCGCAGGCTCGTGCCCTTTGATTGGTCGCACACTCAAGTACG
>CAZOZG010000002.1:0-71927 GCA_964584225.1 uncultured Candidatus Saccharibacteria bacterium
CGATCGTGGCTGTCGTGGTGCCGGTGCCGGTCGAGTCGAGGGCGCGGAAGCCGAGCTTGGTGTAGGTGGTGGTGGCGCTTTGGTAGTTGGCGATTGCAAAGGGAGTGGTGGAGGCACCCGAGGTGTCGACGACTTCGAGTTTGTATGAGGGGGTGGTGGTGCCGATGCCGATTTTGCCGGAACTCGCGAGGAAGATACTCGACGTGGCAGTGAGCGCTTGACCACTTGCAGAGTAGTACGGGAACTGTCCGATCGTGCCGGCACCGACCGGATTGGTCGACGGCAGGCAGTTGTTGTTGACCGCGAAACAGCCGCCAGTCGTCAGATTGATGCCATTGGCAAACGTGGATGTTGCAGAAGTCGACGTGACGCTTATCGCCCCGCTAAAGGTCGTCGTCGACGGCGAGCCGAATGAGACCGCGCCACTCGAGCCGTTGATCGCGATCGCCGCCACTGACGACGTGGCCGTGTACGACGACGTCGCGATGTAGAGCTGATTGCCGATGTTGCGGAAGGTCCACGCCGACGAACTAGCCGTCCCGTCGGTGAGCGCGAGTTGCGGCTTCGTGGCAGATGAACCAGTGAGCGCCCATTGCGGTGTCGTCGTGCCCGCGCCGAGATTGCCGGAGAGGATGACGCCATTACTTGGTGCCGCAGTGACGCCCGCGTATGCGCCGACAGAAAGATTGCCGGCAACATCGAGTGTCGATTTCGGATAGAACGTGCCGATGCCGACGCCAGACGTGGAGGCAACGGTGAGTACGGCGGCGTTGCCGGCACCGAGCTGAATGCCGTTACTAGAGCATGGGTTTGTCGGACAGTACGCGTCGATCGCGACGGCATTGGTAAGCTCATTGCCCCAGAACGTCTCTCCTGGATCCGCCGACATCGTGAAGCCGATTGTGCCGCGTTGCGTCGTTCCGCCGGCGCCGCCGTAGAGCGTGATTTGTGCGCCTTGTTTATCGGTCGTCTGATCCTTCTCAAGACTCAAGAGCTTCGGATTTGCTGCGTGTATGGAAAGTTGATTTGAAGGTGACGCAGTGCCAATGCCGACGAGGCCGCTATTGAGAATACGCATCGCTTCCGTGAGTTGCCCTGCGTTGAGCGTGTTGAACAAGAGGTCACCTTTGCCGCCCGCGTAATTTTGTTGGAGGATCGACGTAATCGACGCTGTCGTCGTACCCGAATTATGCGTCGCGTCGTCAGTGCGGAATGCGAGGCTGACAGACGCAGATGATGTGCCTGAATTAAAGTTTGAAATGTAGAGCGGCGTCGATGACGCGCTGCGTGAATCCGCAACTTCGAGTCGCGCTTGCGGCGATGTGGTCCCGATTCCCAAGTTGCCGCCGAGTGTGACCGTGAGCGTGGACGTGCTGACAGCGGTCGAACCGCTGTTGAAGTATGCGAGCTGGTTCGCAGTGCCGGAAAGACCTCCAGCTGCAAGACACACGCCGTTGATCGAAATACAGCCACCGGTGATCGAAAGACCATTTGCGAATGTCGACGTTGCCGTCGTGGTCGAGACATTCAAAGGCGCATTGATGGTAAACGCCTGATTGTTGAGCGAGAGTTTTTGGCCGCCAATATAAATCGACGATGACGCAACGAAGAGATCTTTCCATTCATGCGTCGAGTCGCCGAGCGAATAGGTGTCGTTCAGCGTCGGTGAGAAATTGCCGTTGATTGCGAGACTGTTGTAGAGAGTCGACGTGCCGTTGGCGACGAAGTTGCCAACACCTTGTACTCCAAGGATTGAACCAGGAGTGCTCGTGCCGACACCAAAGCTCACGCCGCTGTCGACCGTGACATAGCTACTTGCGCCACCACCGACGACGACTTGTTCGGAGCCCGCGGTCGTGTCGATTTGGAAGAGCGGCTGGCCGGTCGAGGAAGTCGCGATGGTCCACGCGTACGGCGTGTTGTTGGGAATCGTCGATGTTGAATTCAAACCGTAATTGAAGAGCCCGCGGTCGCTCACGGAAAAGATCGTGGACGACGCACCGTTGGCGATGAGAAACGCCGAGGTGCTATTCGATGAGTCGGGACCCCACACGGTGAGTTTGCTGAATGGTGTTGTTGTCCCGACGCCGACAAACTGATTTGAAGCGACATAGAGCGTGGACGTGCCCGTGATCGTTGTCGCAGCTGTGTAGACAGGGACTTGTCCGACGCTACTCGACGTGACCGTGCCGGAGCCACCACCGCCGCCCGCGCCGAGGCATGTGCCGTTGACGGAAACGCAGCCGCCTGAAAGCGCAATGCCATTTGCGAATGTCGATGTAGCGCTCGTGCCGGTGATGTTGAGATAGCTCGCGCTAATCCCGGCACCAAAGGTCGACGTCGCTTGTCCGAATATAGTCGTCGTCGCGAGACCGTTGGAGACAGAGAGCAAGCTCGTCGACGCGCCGGCGCCGAAGACCTGCAATGCACTCCAGGTATTTTGATTGCCAAAATTAATGCCGACCGTGCGCGCTGTTGCGCCCGTGTACGAGCCGGAGAAACTGAGCGAGTTGTCTGCGGCGGCAGTGAGCACGTTCAATGAACCTCCGAGCGATATGCCGCTGATGGTCGAATTCTGTAGCTGATTATTGCCGATCGTACTGGTCGCGATCACGTTGCCGTTGGCATCGACGGCGAGAATCGATGAGCTCGTCGCTTTGAGCGAGAGCAAGCCCCAAATATTTGCGTTTGTGAACTGCGACGTCGATGATGCGAAGAGGGCGCTCTTAAACCATTCGGGAGTCGTGGTCGACTGCACCGCGACGCTGAAATTCGTATCCGTGATGGTGAACGGCCAGATGTTAGTGCCGCCACTCGGCCAGGTGGTGCGACAGTTGTCGCCCGTGAAGCAGATCGTGTTCGCTGAGAGGACCGTCGTAGACGCGTTTCCAACGACGCTCAAGAATCCGCCGACAGTCGTCGTGCCTGTTGTCTGCAGCGTCCCGGCCGATGTGTTCAAGACACCGACGCCGACGCCGCCCGTGATGTACGTGTTGCCACCGACCGAGAGATTAGCGGAGGACGACGTCGTTGTCGTCGCGATTCCGAGCGATCCGTCCGCATTAAATTTCGTGGTCAGCTGCTGGCTCGCGTTGTAGAGCTGAATCAGATCAGCAGTCTGACCGGATGCAGGATAAATCACGAGCGACGTCGTGGCCGTCGCGCCCGATCCAATCGTGAGTTTGCCGTACGGTGTTCCCGTCGCAACACCGATCTCGACGAGGTACGAGCTCGTGGCGAGCGAGACGAGTCCAAGTGGACTGCCATTGTCGGTCTGCCAGCCGCCGGCCGTAGAGACACCGCCGGAAGCGATCGATGCACATCCGATATCTCCTGAGCCGTTCGTGGTCAATGCTTGCGAACCGGAACAGTTCGCGATGTTGGTCGACAACGTGCCGGTAAATTTGCCGGTGTTGAAGTAGCTCCCGCCGCTGACGGTGAGAACCGAGCTCGATGCATACGTCGTCGAAGCGAAGAGGAAGTAACCGTTGTTCGCTGAAATCGCCGTCGTGGATGCGTAGGGGAATTGTGACGCAGTGTTTGAAGTTGCGTTAAAGGAATTTGCGGTCGGCGTCGAAGTGGCGACCAATTTGCCGCTGCCGTCCGTTGCGAGGAGCGCATTCTGGAGCGCGCTGAAGTACGAAGTACCAGAGACTGTGAGAGCAGACGACGACGCGTAGGTCGTCGAGGCAAATAGGAAGTAGCCGTTCGTCGCCGAGAATGCACTCGATGATGCATACGCGATCTGTGACGTCGATGACGCGTACACGCCGGACTGGAACCATGCGATACCTGTCGTTGCCTGCGTCGGGTTGTTGAAATTAGTCGCAAGCGTCCACGGCCACCCGTAGCCACTGAGCGAAAGTGAGCCGCCGAGCGCCGCCGAGCCACCGCCTGAAATACCGTTGGATGTGTTGATCGTGACGGAAGCATTTTGAAGTTGGTTGTTGCCGATCGTACTGGTCGCGATGACGTTCCCCGAGACGTCAGTTGCAAGAAGTGTACTGGTGGTCGCTTTCAACGTCAGAAGTCCCCAGATATTTTGATTCACGAACTGCGATGTCGACGACGCGTACAACCCGAGTTTGAACCACTCCGGTGTCGATGTTGACTGTTCAGTGGTCTGACTGAAGTTGGTGTCTGTCGTCGTGAACGGCCAGATCGTAGAGCCGCCGCCTGATGGCCACGTTGTGCGGCAGTTGTCGCCGGTGAAGCAAATCACTGTCGCCGTGAGCGCGGTCGTAGATGCGTAGGTGCTTGTCGAAAAGAGAAACGTACTGTTGGTGCCCGAAATCGCGGTCGTCGAAGCGTACGGGAATTGCGAGGCGACACTCGAGGTAGCGATGAAATTGCTCGCAGTCGGCGTCGTCGTTGAGATGAGTTTCCCGTTGCTGTCGACTGCGAGCAGCGTGCTCGTAAGCGAGGTGAACCAGACCGAAGAGGTCGCGGTCAGCTCTCCCGTCGTTGCAAAATTAAAATTCTGAAGCAGCGACCAGCGGTTGGCTGTCGTCGTACCAAACGCGAGCGAAATCGTTGGCGAGGCGCCGCCGCTTGAGATAACCGGATACGTTGCGCTTACTGAATTCACACCTCCGGCAGAGGTGGACGTCGCGATCAGTTTGCCGTTGTTGTCGACTGCGAGAATCGTCCCCGCCGGCGTCGCGAGTGAGGGGAACCACAGACTGCCGTTCACGGTGAAATTCGTCGTGGTTGCGTTCGCGAGTTGCGACGTCGACGAGGCAAAAAATCCACCTTCAAACCATTCAGGCGTCGTCGTCGCGTTGGTCGTCACGCCAAAGTTCGTAAGCGCCGTCCACGGCCACGGGCTATTGCCGCCTCCACCACCGCCCGCGATGACACACGTGCCGTTGATCGAAAAGCACCCACCGGAAATGTCCAGGCCATTCACAAACGTCGACGTGCCTGAGCCTGTCACGGAAAGCGACGTCGCCTGCACACCAGAATTCGTGATCGAACCATTGTCGAAAGTCGCGTTGTGGATCGCCGTCCCGTTGAGTTGGCTGATGTCGTTGGTTTGTGCCGTCGTGTTGTACACCTCGGTGATGTGCTCGCTGTTCGCGGAACTCTGCGCGGAAATATCATAAATCAGTGAGGTAAGTTTGTTTTCAAGTGCGTTGAGTTGCTGATTGAGCACCGCTTGGGAGACACCGGCGACCAAGACATACGGCGTCGTTGAGCTCGATGATGATCCAGATCCGGTGGTCGGAGATGAGGATTGACCGCTGCCGCCGTTGCTATACGATCCGTTTGTTCCGGAAGTACCGGAGTTGTCTGTCGATCCCGTTCCGAACACGCGCGACGAGTCAGGCGGATATTGATTTTGGGTCTGATCACTCTGAGGAGGGTACTCGGGAGGAAACGTGTATGACGTTGTCGCGATCGAGCCAACATCTGTTGTACCGTTAGACCCGGGTACATAGGCAACAGGCAGGTTAGAAAGGTCGACGCCTTGCGGCGGAGCGTTGATGGCGAAAACCGTTGAAGTCGGAGAGTAGGGAATCACAAACGCTCTGACAACCGCACCGGATGTATTCGTCGAGTCAGCGGGTGCCGCAGGTAAAAAGCCACCAAAAAAAGAAAACACCGGACTCAGGTCCTGATCAATCACTCCGAAGATACCCATGACCGTACTAAAGAACCCTCCGTCACTCGCGGCAGCAACTTGCTCGTTGCGATTGGCCGATTGAGCGACAACGTTGTGATGCGAGCCGACGAAGGAATAGGCCGACACCGCAAGCAAAAGCCCGACCATCCCTACGGAAATTCGATACACCCACGCAAGTTCGATTGGTCTCGCAACAATCAACGCACTGTGACCAAAATCGCTTGGTCGATAAAAGCCTGGTTCGGAGCTTAACGAAATTGCAAAAAACTCAACGTCAGGCCGAAGGTTGGAAGGCAAATTTATTTCCTTCGGCACACCGATGTCCCAGCCGCGATACTCAAGTTTGCGCGATTCCGAAAGCGCCTGAGCTCGCTGCGCACGTGCAGAATCGTGATTAGCAAGAAACGTATCAAAGGAGGCTCGCTCGATGTACCATTTTTTTCCAACTTGACGCGCAACAAGATTTCCTTGTTTGCAAAGTTTTATGATGTAATCACGAGAAAGATCCGACGTACTCGAGGCAACGCCGGCAGGTAGGTATTCCACGCCGTTAAAAAAAATTGATTCGTCCATGTAATCCGTCGGGAGAGAATTGACCGTGTCCGGATTACCTATATTTTACTAGCTATTTTAGCTATGACGTTCGTTTTTTATTAAATACGTTGTGGATAGAGCAAGAATACAAAATTCCGAGTGTAGAGAAGGAATTTACATTAAGAAAAAAAATGAAATCAATGCAAAATATATCGGGTAATCGAGATCCGAAGATTATCTAATAAATAATAGATATCTCGGGCAGATTGCGCCGAAAAAGATCAAATGGCGAGAGCAGATTCAGAATTCAACATCAAAACGATCCACTTTGGGTCTTTATTTTAGTACTTGGATCAAAATCTGCCTCAGCAATGCACTTCTCGGATACGCGAGAATCGTTTTTAAAGCAGATATCGGCAATTATAGTGATCTGTAAAACGAGATTTCTGGTGACATTACCCTCTCTACGGATGCCACAAAGTTCTCATACGGGCTCATTTGCCTGGCAGCAGGAGCACTAGTTGAAGCAGGCTGTACGTTGCTCGTAACGGCACGATGTAGCAACTTTAGCCCGGCGAAACCGACAAACAGCGCAACTAGTACTCCAAATAATATTGTGTGCAAATAGTTAAACGTAAATTTAACCGTGGCGACTTTCTTTTTTGCTTTTGTGGTCACCCGTTGTTCTTCGGCAGGAACCTCTACTGGGCGAGGGCGTGTTTCTATTGGACGCGTTTTCGTTCTAAGATCAAGTCTTTTTCTATCATCATCCACATCCCAGGTTCGTGATCGGCGTATTTCCGCGTCGCGCAATTCATCAGACTGTGGTTTTGTTTCAGTAATATCTTTCTTTACATCTGGAATTAATTCTTTTTTGTCCTCTACGTAGCGCAGTCGTGTAACTGACTGCGTCGTGGAATTCTCGTCTTGAGATAAGCTTGTCGTAATTTTTTTTGCAATACCAACTGATTGCGCTTGCACCGCTGCCAGAAGTGCATCCTTTTCTTGCTTATGAGCGACGATTCGAGCGCGATCGACGTACCAGCGATTACCTACCTGCTGCGAGGGAATTGTGTTTGCGCGTGCAAGCTGACCCACGTAATCCGAATTATAGCCAGTAATCTCCGCTGCTTTTGCGGCCGAGACATATTCGGTACCGTCAAACGAAATGACGGACTCGGCGCTTTTGTCCGTCGCAGGTGGTGGTATTGTACGCGCACGAGATTCGGAATTTGTTTTATACGATTGAAGTGATTGCATCGATACATACCACAGTCCCCCAATGCGTTTTGCTTCTATAAATCCTCCCCTCGCCAGTTGGCCTATGTAATCTTGCGCGTACCCAGAAAGCTCCGCCGCCTTTTTTGAGAGGACGTACTCTTTACCCTCAAGAGTAACAGAGTCAGACATGCCGAGAAGTATACGGCCGTGCCGAGATTCTGCAACCTCGGTAAGCGATACCGGTTTATATTCCGCTATTTCTCGCCTCGGATTCTTGCCTCGATTATTGAGCGGAGCATCGCCGGGTTTGCCGCACCCTTTGTAGCTTTCATTGCTTGACCAACAAGAAACTGAAGGGCGGCAACCTTACCCGATCGTAGATCAACGAGCACTTTTTCGTTTTGCTGAAAGACATTGTCTATGACATTTTCTAAAGCCTTTACGTCCTGCAGTTGAAGCAAACCTTTTTCGTTTGCAACCTTCTCAGGATTCTGGTCTCCTTCAACGCATACTAATAGTATGTCCTTCGCAGAGCGGGAAGAAAGCTTTCCTTCATCTATCATCCGAGTCAAAACCACAAAATTACGGGGCGATATGCCTATATCGGCTTTATATCCTGAATCTCGATTCTCGGCTTCTCGGATGATACTCACTAAATCATTTGCAATGTAGTTTGAAGCTAGTTGAACCAACTTAGTGTTACCCTCAAGGAGCTGTAACACATTTTCCACGAACTTGGCAAGTACGGGTTCGCGTACATACAGGTCCGCGTCTTCTTTTTTCACTCCACGCTTTGTGTAGCGATCTCTTCTTTGCCACGGCAACTCGGGCATTGAATTCTTCAACGTAAGAAACTCGCCCACTTCCGAAAGTTTCAGGCTTGGCAAATCTGGATCCGGAAAATATCGATAATCGGCGCTCCCCTCTTTCGTACGTTGCGGGAACGTCGCCTGTTTACCTTCGTCCCAGCCGCGAGTCTCTTGCATCACTTGTTCTCCTTTTTCCAATGCAGCGATCTGGCGTTTGATTTCGTATTCGACTGCGCGCTCCATTGCACGAAATGAATTGAGATTTTTTATTTCAACTTTCGTGCCAAGCTGCTCACCTTTGCTGACTGAGACATTCGCTTCTACACGCATTTCACCTTTTTCCATGTTTGCTTCTGACACATCCAACGTTCGCAGCAGCAATTGCAGCTCGCGCGCAAACGCTCCGGCCTCTTCGGACGAGTATACGACGGGCTCTGTCACGAGTTCCATCAAAGGCACGCCGGCACGATTGTAATCAACTGTCGTCGTGCCCGTCGCCTCGTCGTGGAGTGAACTGGCCGTATCTTCTTCAAGGTGAACGCGGGTGATCTGCACACCACGCAGCTCCCCCCCACTCACCAATGGGTACTCATACTGTGAAAGTTGGTAGCCTTTGGGAAGATCGGGATAAAAGTAGTTTTTGCGGTCGAATTCGGTGTAGTCAACAAGCTTTCCCCCAAGTGCAATCCCTACCCGTAGCACGCTTTTCACCGCTTCCCTGTTGATCACCGGCAACGTCCCAGGATGCGCCATGCAGACGGGACAAATATTTACATTCGGTTTCGATTCATCGGGATCATTTTTGGAATCGCAAAACATTTTCGTCTGCGTCTTCAGTTCTGCATGTATTTCGAGCCCTATCGTGGGTACGTATTCGCTCATTACACAGTACTGTAGCAATTCGCCCTCTTGCCAACAAGCGCTGGCCCTGCGTTTGCGACGCGCTAAAATAGACGCATGCGAGATTTGTCGCGATTGCAATGCGCCTTACTGACCTTGAGTGCATTCGTATCGTTTGCGTGTATCCTCCCCGCCCCGACATGGGCGATCACCTGCGCGGCATCAGGCTTTACCGATATCGGCGGTGGCGTTTGTCGCGGATTTCTTACATCCGGCACTTCGTGGACGGTCCCAACAGACTGGGACTCGTCCAACAACTATGTCGAGGTTATCGGTGGCGGTGGTAACGGTGGCGACTCCTCAGGATCTGCTCATGCGCAGGGCAGCGGTGGTGGAGGCGGGGGGTACTCAAAAACTTCAAATGTCAGCCTCACCACGGGGAATTCTGTAACGTATCAGGTCGGCGCTGCGACCGGCGATACTATTTTTAATGGTACCGGCGCAACCTGCGATGGCTCGCAAACGTCCGAGGTATGCGCGAAAGGAGGAGGGACCGGGTTCGCATGGAATAACGGTGGCAGCATTGGAAGTTTCGGAGCCGGAGGGGCCGCCTCCGGCGGCGTCGGTACAACGAAACATTCGGGGGGAAACGGGGCCCTCGGAGTCGTTAATGGCAGCGGTGGTGGCGGAGGCGGAGCAGGCGGACTCAATGGTGACGGAAACGGCGGGTCGGGTGGCACCGGCGGTTCGGGTGATGCGGGTTCTGGCGGCGCAGCCGGAAGTGGGGCGGGTACGGAGTGGGATGGGTCGCACGGCTCAGGTGGTGGCGGCAACACAGTGATCGGCACATGTTTTAGTTCTCCTGGCGGCAACGGAGGAAACTACGGCGGTGGCGCAGCTGCTGGCACCTGTACCGCCGGAGGATCAGGAGCATCAGGCTTGATTGCGATCACGTACACGGCACTAGTACCTGCTCCTCGCATTATTCACCTCAAGGGCGGCCTGCGGCTTCGCGGCGGAGTGCGGTTTCGATAGCAACATGACACGATTTTTCGTCGCGCTCATCGTGATTACAGCGGCTATCGTGGGAGCCTTGCTTGTACTCCACCAACCTTCCACGCTCACATCTCTACGCTCAGTCAACGAAGCGTCGTCAACAGCGTCCACGACTGCAAGCTCGACGACGAACACCATGGCGGCAGAAAGAGCAGTCCCACCAGGTACTACCCTCTTCGAAAATGCCCAGTACCACTTTTCTCTTTTCTATCCGACAGAGCTTGCGGTCACGGAATATCCCGAGCAAGGAGGCGGACGCTCGTTCAGCTTCGAAAATAAAGACGAAAGTCAGGGATTTGAAATTTATGCGTTTCCCTACAGCGATACACAAATCACACAAAAACGCTTTCTGACGGACGAACCCTCAGGTGTGCGACAACAACCGAATGACGTTGTGATCGATGGCGTAAAAGCGACAATGTTCTTCGGAAATAATGCGATTATGGGTGACACGCGTGAAGTGTGGTTCATCAAAAATGGATATCTGTACGAATTGACCACTTATAAATCACTCGATTCGTGGCTCGGCAGTATCATGCAGACCTGGAAGTTTATCTAACGACCTTCCGCACTTTCAACTCAGCGTGTATCTCGAGCCCTATAGTCGGAATGTATTCAGCCATCACACTACTGTATCACTTCAAAACACCCACGGCCAAATAAAGACAACGAAAGCCACGATCGGAAGTATTGAATAGAGTATTGTTTTACCTATGATAATCTTGTTGCCAACCTTAAAGGACTCAATTATCGACCAGAGAAGAGCCGCTGGTACTCCGAGCGCGACGATGAGAATTGTTGCGATGAGCGGGACCGCGAGAAAAAATCCCAAAGCTTCCGTTTGCATTTCAAATTGTTGGATCGCCTGGGAACTCGCCTCAGTATAACCTAATAGCGACCAGGCCAGTACATAGAGTCCAGCGATAGCGTTTACGCGATTTAAAATAGTGAGACCGCTAACCATCTCGCAATATTAGCACGCAAAGTTAGCCAGAAATCGATTCGTGGGTGACGATCCGCCACTCGCCTGTCGCGATCATGGGCTCTGCTTTTTTGAATTTCATCTCGAGCGTTTCTTTGCCATTCGTAATCTTCACTTTGTCGTTGCGGCCAAACGCGCGAGACGTCACTCCACCTGAGCCCGCAGTGATCGCTTGCGCCGCTTTTTGAACAGCCGCAGCTTCACGTGGTGGCGAGCTTTGTCCGCCAATACCGGGCAGCACATGTTCGATCTGCATCGAATACGTGATTTCCATGTTTTTGAAGAGTCGCAGACCTTCTTTCTTGTATTCCACCAAGGGATCGCGCTGTCCGTAGGCGCGAAGATTGACTGAACTGCGCAAGTATTCCATCGCTTCCAGATGCTCGACCCACAGCATATCGACGGTCTGCAATAGGAAACGGCGAACGAGCGGATAGAATGACGCGCCAAGCTCTGATTTTTTCTTCTCGACAGACACTTTGATGTTTTCGTTGGTCTCAGACAATTGTGCGAGTTCCTGATCGACAGCAGCATCACCACCCGTGAGAAGCGCGCGGCGGCGTCCGTAGACGCTTTTACGTTGCACGCTCAAGACGTCGTCATACGCCAAGACGTGCTTTCGGGAATCAAAGTTGAGCTCTTCGATCTTCTGCTGCGCCTTTTCGAGCGAGCGCGTGATCATCGAATTCGCGATCGGCTCGTCTTCAGGGATTTTGAATGTGCCCATCACTCGCTTAATCATGTCGGAAGCGAACACACGCATAAGAGAATCTTCCAGTGAAACGTAGAATTGTGTCTCACCCGGGTCGCCCTGGCGGCCGGAGCGTCCACGGAGTTGGTTGTCGATACGTCGAGCTTCGTGCCGCTCGGTACCCAAGACAAAGAGCCCGCCGATATTTTTGATTTGCTCGTATGCGCTCTGCGGCGCGGGGTTGCCGCCAAGTTTGATGTCGACGCCACGGCCGGCCATGTTGGTCGCGATCGTGACACCACCCGGTTTACCTGCTTGTGCAATGATTTCGCCTTCACGTTCGTGATTTTTCGCGTTCAAAATCTCGTGCGGAATCCCCTCTTGCTTGAAGTGAGCGCTCAGCATCTCGTTCTTTTCGACGGAGACGGTGCCTACCAAGACGGGCTGCCCTTTCTCGTGCAGCTTTTTCACTTTGTGAGCAATTGCTTTCATTTTGCCCGCTTCGGTTTGGAAAATCAGGTCGTCGGAATCTTTTCGCTGCGGAGAGATGTTGGTCGGTACGACGACAGTATTGAGTCCGTAGACCTTGAAAAATTCTTCGGAGCTCGTGATGGCGGTACCAGTCATGCCGGCGAGCTTCGCATAGAGGCGGAAATAATTTTGGAAGGTAATTGATGCAAAAGTACGACTCTCTTGCTGAATGCGAACTCCTTCCTTGGCCTCAATTGCTTGGTGTAAACCCTCGCTCCACCGTCTCCCGGGTTGAAGTCGGCCGGTAAATTCATCGACAATGACAATCTCACCGTCTCGGACGACGTATTCTTTGTCGAGACGATACAGGGCTTGCGCGCGCACGGCCGTCTCGAGGTGGTGTACGTATTTGATGCCGGCGTCGGTGTAGATGTTGTCCAAACCAAGCGCTTTCTCAGCTTTTTCGATTCCTGCGTCAGAGAGCTGGATCTGCTTGTGCTTTTCATCAACCTCGTAATCTGTTTCTGGATTCAGTGTTTTCGCGATTGCGGCAAATCGATCGTAGAGCGATTCCGCGTCGGCGACTGGCGCCGATATAATGAGGGGCGTGCGTGCTTCGTCGATCAAGATCGAGTCGATTTCGTCGACGATTGCGTAATGATACTCTCGCTGGCGGAGATTTTGTGGTTCATATTCCAAGTTGTCGCGCAAATAATCGAAACCGTATTCGTTGTTCGTACCGTATGTAATGTCTGCGGCATAGCTTTCGCGGCGCGTGCACGGCTTGAGGAAATCATGCATGACCTTGAAGCCGCCGAGCTCTTCGCGTTCTTTCTCGTCGACTGCGTGCGTCGGGTCGTAGATATACGACGCTTCGTGATTAATGACGCCAACGCTCATCCCAAGCGCGTAGTAGATCTGCCCCATCCACACCGCGTCGCGGCGAGAGAGGTAGTCGTTGACCGTGACGACATGCACACCCTTTGCCATCAACGCGTTGAGGTACGCAGGGAGAGTCGCGACCAGTGTCTTACCTTCGCCAGTGCGCATCTCGGCAATGTCGCCATTATGAAGAATCATGCCGCCGATGAGCTGCACATCGAAGTGTCGCTGCCCAAGCGTCCGACGCGATGCTTCGCGGACCGCTGCGAATGCCTCTGGGGCCAAATCATCTAAGGTCTCGCCCGCGGAGATTCGATTGCGAAATTTGTGTGTCAGTGCCTTCAGCTCATCGTCGGAAAGTGTCTTGAATTTCTCTTCAAGCGCATTCACTTTCGCGACAATTGGCTCCGCCTTCTTGAAGGCAGCTGTATTCTCATCACCAACCAATCGCTTCCAAAATGCCATTGTCGCACCATCCTACCGCAAAGCGAGCGTTTTAGCGATATTAAAAAAATAATCCCGGCTCTCGCCGGGATCATTTGCGATGCGCTAGCGGCGCTTCTTCTTGCCCTTCTTCTTTTTCTTTGCCATATCGTGATCGCGATCACTAGAGACTAATTTCGACCCGCACGCTCGTCACCGAAGTGCGATGATGCGTCTTTCTCTTTCATTATTGCACTGCGCGCACGGAAAAAATTTTTTTCCGTGCGCGCATGTGGATAACTTTTATTTTTTGAAGATGCGCGCAACGACACATTGCAAAGCACCCGCGCGAGCTCCAAATTCCTTTGCAAAGAATCAACCTTGTGCGGCCGCAGCTTGCTTGATCCACGCATCTTGATCGGCTTTGTTCGGATAGAGTGGCGCGAGCGTCTGTCGTGCGCCTGTCTCATCGCCGACCCACAGCTGCGCCTGCGCGTAGTATTGACGTGCTTGATCATTTTCCGGCAACTCTTCAAAGGCTTGCTTGAACGACGCGACTCCGGCTGCTTTGTCGCCAAGGCGGAATTGATTGGTGCCAAGTTGGTAGAGAATCGTTTGCTTCGCTGGTGAGAGTTTGTGTGCTTGCTCGAGTGCGATTTCTGCATCTTTATAATCGCCGTACGAATCCAGCAGCACACCTAAGAAAAGCGGAAAGCGCGCATCCAAGGGCGACGCCTGCATCTGCAACGTCATTTCTTGCGCCGCGGTCTCAAAGAAATTTTTCTTTGCATCGGTTGAAATATTTGGATTACCTGCGATCTGCGCCGCGGCTTGAATGAGCTGTTCGCGCGCTTCTTGCGTGCCGTAGGTGCCGTACGCAATTGCTTGTTTGAAGTACGTGAGGTTTGTGTTGATATCAGATTGCTGCGCGAGAGCATTCAAGAGCGTTTTGTTCTCGAGATACGCATGTCCATTCACGTTCCATGCAGCGACGCAAAACAGCACCAGCGCAGCGAGCGAGGCGTATGGCAAGAGATGCCGCGCCGAGAAAGACGTCTCGACAAGCGGCATCGTGCTCTCGTGCGTGCTCGCGCGCCACGCGATAAACGCAATCACACTCGTGAAGAGAATGTAGCTCGTAACGTTATCGAAGACGAAAAGATCGTGGAAGAAGTACGCGGCGAGTAATCCTGTGAGAATACTTTGCTCGGCAGCGCTAAAGACGTCGCGTCGCCACACAAGATAGAGTGCCGCAACAAAGATCGAGAGATAGCTCAGCAGTCCCAAGAAACCGCCTGCAACGAGCCAGTCGAAGACAACGTCGTGCGTGCGATCAAACCACTGCTCTTGCCCATACATGCGTGGATCGTAGTACTTGTCGAACACAATCGCGTAGTTTTCTTGCCCCCAGCCCAAGAGCGGTCGCTCTTTCGCACCTTGCCACGCCATGCCCCAATTCAAGAAGCGCGCTTTCACCGTACTATCGGTGAGCGAAATTGATGAGAGGCGGTTCAAGAATCCGATGTTTTGTACAAACGCACTTTGACGATTGACGTAGATCAGTGCTCCTGCAACGACGAGTGCAACCACGACACCTGCTGTCCACCACGCAGCTTTCGAGCGACGCGTCCGCACTGCGAAGAGAAAGAGCGCGATCAAGCCGCCACCGATAAGCCCGAGCGTCGTGCCGCGCGTGCCAGTGAAAAGGAGCGCCACCGTGTCGACAAAAATGACGATTGCATACCACGCCGACATCCAGCCGCGCATGCCCGCCTTTTCCTTTTGCCACGCATTTGCCCAGAGCATCGCGGCGATGAAAATATTGAAAAGCATGTACGCTGCGAGATAGATCGGGTTGCCAAAGGTCGCGTCGATGCGCGCTGAAAGGCCGCCCGAGCCACCTTGCCCGAGAGCTGCATCCCCCAAAATCTGCGCGAAACCCCAGAAAGCAACCAAGACAGACAAGAGAAGCGACATTTCCCAAAAACGTCGCCAGAGCTTTTCCGTATTGAGCGTCGTATACGCAACGATGAAGTAGAGCAAGAGATGCATCTGCGTCACCCACCCATCCATGCGCTCGTAATTACTCCAAAAGCTTTTGAAGGGCACTGCGCCTTGTGCGTCCGCGATCGCGATGACGAGCACAAAAAGCGCAAACGCTCCCAAAAGCAAGGAACGCTTCGGCCAGTAGGCAGGATTACACAGTGCAAGCGCAAGCCACGCACATGCGATTAATTCAACGATGAGGCGGAATAGAAAATTCTTTCCGGTGATGAACGGAAAGAAAAGATCGTAGGCGACGTAAAAGACAATGAAGGGAAGTGCGAAGACGCCAACGATGACGATGCCGCGTAGAAACTTCTCAAGCGTCATGGTGGGTATTCTAGCAAGAGCTGTTGTGGACCGCTAGCGCTTAGAGCGGCTTGATCGTGACCGCTGATTTCTGATTTTTGAGCGCAGTGCGCAAGACCTCTATCACGCGCACGCCGCTTTCGATTGCGATCGGAGAATCTACAGGCTTCAGCTTCCCTTTCAGGATTGCGTCGATGTGTCGGACTTCACGATAAAAATCGTCGGGACGTTTTTTGTCGAAAATCTTCACATCTTCCTTTCCTTCGGCATCTTTCCATTTCACGACGTCGCCACGCGGGTCACCGTTGCAGTACCATTCGATGTAGCCCGCGTCGCCTTGGACGCGCGCCCACTTGCGGGTCGGTTGCGTCACGACATCTTGAATCACACGACCTACTTTTCTTTTGTCGGTGACGAAAGTGAATGCCGCAATCGCATCGTACTTCGTCTTGCCTTGCTTTTTCATATCGTAGATTGCAGTCATCGACTTCCATGTGCCGAGTCCTGCCGCGCGTGCGAAGAGTTGCCACAGGTGCAATGCGTGTGAATGCTCGCCTGAAGCTCCACCACCGCGATCGATATAGCCGAGGTAGGTGTCCTCTGGACCTGAAAGCCACGGATGCGCTTTGAAAATGCCCGCCCAGTGCTCGCGAAATTCGACGTCGAGTGTGAGCACATCGCCGATCGGCTTTTTCTTGAGTAGATCAACGATGAAGGTGACCGCCTCCGCGACGCCGTGGTCGTAACCGACGAGAAGAATCGTCCCCTGTTTTTTTGCGGCAGTGACGAGCTCTTTCAATCCTTTGCCTTCTGGCCCGCACAGCGGCTTTTCAAGCAACATTAATTTCGGTTTGCCTTTCAGCTCCTCAAGCGCAACGCGCATGCGCACATCTGGCGGCGTGCCGATCATCACGATGTCGTATTTCCCTTTTGGCTCTTTGCCTGCGACGAATTGTTTGATAGATGAATCCCATTTTCCGTAGCGAGTCGGGTAAATGTCCTCGCGCATGCGCTGCAGTGCGGCTTGGTCGCGATCGGTCACGGTTACCTTCCATCCGATTCTGCGCGCCGCTTGCGCCAAGTGGTTTCCGATCGACCCCGCGCCGATAACTTTGGCGTTCATGATGAAGGGATACTAACAGCTGCAACACAATCAGCAAGTACTAAAAAGAAGAGGGCGCCCCGCAGGGCGCCCTCACAGTATTCGTCACGAGACTTCGTACTGCTCCAGATCCAGGAAAATATCATGCGCGATATGTTCCGCATCACGTGCAGCGTTTACAATTGTCGGCTGAATCTCCGGAGGCCACGGTGTTTGGATCGTGAGCGCCCAGTGATACTGCTCTAGCGTTTTGATGGGCGACACGGAATTCTCCCGCGCGCGCATGGCGATGCTTTTTTTGATTTCCTCTTCGGAAGAAACTTCCAAGCGAAAGAAACGCATCGGCACATTGCTGTGTGCTTGCGAGAATTGCAGCACCGGGTCTTTAAACTGCTGCCGCGAACACGTGCCTGAGAACACGATAGGCATGCCGCGGTGCAGCTGGGCGCTTGCTTCGCCACACGCAAGTTCATAGACGCGCGCCATGAGCGCAATCTCTTCCTCTTTGGGTAAGAGCTGCCCCGACGCATCCAAAAAATGAGATCGACGCACCACGTCGACATCAATGGAGACTAGGTTCGAATGCTCGCTCATGTATTTGGCGACAGTCGATTTTCGATGTAGCGGCGGTCCTGTGAGGAACGCCACAAGAGGCCTATATTCAGGCACTGGATTCCCCCGCTGTTGTTGGTATGAACTATCCCGTACTCTGTCTTAGGACGCAGATTGTGTCAAGATTTCCAACAACTCGCTCAATTGCGAAATCGATTTGATGCCTGTCCCCTCCCAGCGCGAGCCAAAGCCCACGAATTGACAACCAAACGTGTGCGCCGCATCTGCGTCGCCTTCGGTGTCGCCGACAAAAAGCGTATCCAAGACAGGCACATGCGCGTGCTGCACAATCCGCCCAAGATTTTCCACTTTGTTGCGCGGCGTTCCGTATATTCCTTTAAAAAGAGGTGCGACGCCAAGTGCGTGGATGCTTTCCTGCAGCACTTCTTCCGGCGTGAGCGAATTCACGTACAAAGGAATTTTCTGCGAAAGCACCGTCATGGCCTGCCGCGCATCATCCGACACTCTCAGTTGGCGCACGCGCTTATCGACGACTTCGCCGTATCTGCGGACATACTCAGCGACTTTCGCGTCGATCGCGTCTGTCTCTCCCATGCGCTCAAAAACGCCGCGGATGATATCGGCTCGATTTCCGCGTCCTGTGAGATCGGCACGCGCAGAATCAATCTCGCGTTTCGGCACGGGCTCACCAAATTCACTAAACATAAGAGAAAAGCCCTGCTGCTTGATGGGCTCCGAATCCACGATCACGCCGTCGAAATCAAGAACAAGTGCTTTGATCATCTAGTCGAATTGATGCCGACCCCAGTTGTTAAGTTTTGTCTTTCGCTCTTCACGTGCCATTTTAGCAATTTTTGGATCTTCGTACATCGAGTCATCATTGTGGTGCGTCGTCGATATCTCTTCAAAAATCGCACCAGTTGTCGTCCAGAATTTATGCTTCACGCCGCGCTGAATGATTTGGAGATCGCCCGGGCGCAGCGTCTTCCGGCGTCCATCGAGTTCCATTTCCAATTCGCCCGCGAGCATATGAAATGCCTCTTCCTTTTTGAGGTGGTGATGAAAGGGATGTACCTGGCCCGGCAATTGAATGAGAATTTTCTTGCAGTACTCGCGATTGATGCAATCGATGATGACGACACCGTACTTGTGGAAATTTTCGAGCCCATAGTGATGCGAAAGTTCGACTTCAAATTCCGGCGTGATCGGCACGCCCGCTTCATTGAGCATACCTTTCACTGCGTGAATCGCTTGGTAGATTGTGTGCTTGCGAGAAAAGCCATCGACGCGCACTTTCTCGCTGACAGCTTCGTCTTTTTTATAATTCTTATCAGCGATTAAGCCGTTGAGAAGACGCCCACTGGGGAGCTGCCCTTTCTCGATCGGAAACGCAAAATAAACATCTGCCGCTTTGATCTCATCGCCCTTCTTGATCGGCTTTTTGGCGAAGACGCCGCGCATCAACGACGCAAGATCTTCCTGCTCTTTCTTTTCGAGCTTTTTCTCGCGCGAACCCACCGCGTCCCTCGCGCGCTCCCATGCCTCTACCCATTTCTCGGTTTGCTCCGGCGTCGCGGAGTACGCATTGAGCTTTATTTCCGGCGTCGCGACACCAACATGTTTTTCATACATGCGTGCACCTTTCGCGTACGCCATCTGAATATTCTCGACATTCTCTGGCGATTCGTGTGTTGAAAAACCGACGACCAGATTCGGGAAACGCTTTTTCAAAACGGTGATTTGTTCGAGCTGCAATTTCTCGGTGGGGGTCGGATAGATCGAGACACAATGCTGAATCGCAAAATGCACATAGCGGTGGTCGAAAAATGTCACGACGTCGTCGATGCGCTTCAGCGGCAGGCCACCAAACGAGATGATCACGGGCTTTTTGGCTTCTGCGATTTTCTGCAGGAGTGGGAAATCGGTCGCCGATGCACTCGCGACTTTCAAGACGTCTGCACCGAGTCGATCCGCCGTTTCCACGGACTTTTCGTCGAAAGGCGTCACCATTACAATCAATTTTTCTTTGCGCGCCGCCGCGATCAGCTCTTTGAAGTGTTGTTCTGAAAGACGCGTGGAGAGAAATCGTGGCACGTGTTTGTTGTCGGTCTTTTTGAGATGCTTGGGGTGCACGAACGTATCAAGATCGCGGAACTGGAATTTAATCGCTGCCTTCAGCTGGTGCTTTTTGGCAATCGCCCCGATCGCCTTGATGATTTTCTTGCCGTGCGCGACCGAGCCCTGATGGTTGTTGGCCATCTCAAAGGTAAAGAGGTCGTTGAAGTCGAAACGCTCTGTCGGCTCAAGTTGCATGCCGGCACTATGCATCAAAAATCACCAAAGATCAAGGCGACGCCTTTAGGGATCTTAAGGCGTCGCCTTGCATTTAGAGTTTCCGCTGTCGCTCGCGCAGCAGCATTTCTGCGAGACGAAAATCGAGTTCAGTATCAATATTGACCGAATGATCGAGGGTCATCTCGAAATAGCCGAGGCGTTTCCCTGAAGTCGAGTGTTGTTTCAAAATCGTATCGCGACGCATCACATCCATCGCGCCCGTATGCACGTAGACTTTCGGAAAAAGTTGCCTCGGCAAATTGTGAGGCTCATCGTGACCCGTCACTTCTTTCGGCAAAAACGGCTCCAGGTGTTTCCCGTCTTTTGCGATCCGCCACAGTTTGTACGGATGCTTCGGCGCTTCGTGAATTGGTCGTACCGCGTCGAGCGTCGCATCGTTCAAAAGTGTATCGATGCCGTGATCGATGTCGTCAGTGGTGCACAAGGGCGACGTCGGCGGCAGTCGCAGGACGACATCGGGTTCGTAGCCCTCTTTTTCTTTTAAAGTCTTGAGCGCGTGCGTGAGAAATTCGACGTCGGTCGAACGGTCTTGAGAAATATGTTCTGGCCGCATAAACGGCACTTCGGCTCCAGATTCTTTTGCGACCTTTGCGATCTCTGTATCGTCCGTAGACACAATCACGCGCGTGACACTCTTCGATCCCTTCGCCGCCTCGATCATCCAGACGATCAAGGGCTTGCCGGCAATCATGCGAACATTTTTCCGCGGCAGGCCTTTTGAGCCACCGCGGGCTGGAATAACGGCGAGGATTTCCATATATAGCCGCATTATAGGCTCTTTCTCGGGTATTGCAATAGATACGCATTCGTGTTAGAATGCTGACCGCTTAAAGAGTCACAAAATCCACAGAAAGAACGGAGGTTCACGTGAATATTTTCCTTGTATCGAACGACAAGGCCCCGACCGATGCGTTCCTCAAACTCAGTCCTCACCTTATCGACCATGGACACAAAGTCAGCCATGCCGTTTTTGGTGGCGCCGGTGGCGGAGAGTGGGCTGACATTGCACTTATAGGAATGTCGACGCCCGAAAAAAACGCTGAAATCGAAATCGCTGCGGCGCGCGAATGCATCCGTCTCGGTAAGCCATTCGGTTTCTACGCAGATGCGCATGGTGCGTGGACGCGGCCACACTTCGCGGAGTTCCGCGAAAAAGCCAGCTTCGTTTTCGTTGTCGCCGACGAGCCGGGCACCATGAAAATGTGGCCGAACGCCCGGATCATCAAAACGGGCAATCCGCTGTGGGCTCAGTACTTCAAGCCCGTCGACAGAAAAGCTGCTCGCGAGGCTATGTCGGCGTTCGACCAAGATTTCGTCATCCTGTGTCCTGGTACGAAGAACAGGACACACAACTTGCTGGTCTGGAACGCAGTCATCCAGGCAGCGAAGGGCATACATACTGCACAGGTCGTCCTTTCACCGCATCCCGGCGATAAGACGGACCCAATGATCTATCAAGATCTCGCGCAACTCGCGGCGCAGGATGCTGTCTGCGTCGATATACCGCGGAACAAGACAGACGAGCTAGTCCCTGGGGCTGACGTCGTGATCAACGGCACATCCGTCCGCGTTCATGCAATTGCACGCGGAATTCCCGTGATCGACTACTATGAGCCACTTTCGCAGACATGGCTCGAAAATGACACCGGCAAATCGAGAAGCTACTTCGCCGATTCGGGCGCCGTGCTTGGTTTGTACGGCAAACAAGCGAGCTGGCCTGCGCTTGCATCACTGTTCGATAAAGTCGCGAGAGATCCGAAGCTTCTGCAAAAGGGCCAGGAAGGTATCGTCGAAAATGTGTCTCAACACGAGATGCTTGAGCGCATGCGAATCGTGCTCGAGCAAGTTGCTCAGTCGAAAGCTGCCTAAGCAGCACAACAAGAGGCGTCGGCCCATAGCCGACGCCTCATTCTTTTACAACATTTCAAGAACCGCCTGCGCGACGCGTTCAGCCGATTTTCCGTCTACCTTATAAAGCATATCGTGTTTCAATACTTCTCTTTCTTTGCGTAAATACTCTGGATTTTCAAGAAACTTTTTGATTTCTGCTTCGAGTTCATCATGACTTTTCACAAGCGGCGCCGCACCGATCTGAGTGATGTGTTTGTAGTGATTGCGCTCATACACGCGCGCGACAGAATCCCAATACGACGGGTGATGATCGCCATCGTATCCAATCAAAATCACCGGCCTGTCATTTGCAGAGGCGTCGAGCGAGAGCGTCGACTCGGTGTTGATGACGACGTCGCTGTGCTTCAATGAATTTGCGAGATGTGCAATGTCTTTGTTGGTAAACGTCCACGCATACGTATTGCCAACGCCCATGTCGACCGAAAATTGCAGCTTATCAGAGAGATGCGTACCCGGTCGGTCGAAAATGAAGTGCTTCAATTTTAATTTTTCACTCGAATCCGGATATTTCGGATGGAATCGCGCCAGAACCTGCAATGGTCCAAACCTTCCCTCCTCAATGCGCTTATCAAGCTCAATCATGATGTCGCTCGTAAATGGTGTCTTCCAATCTCCAGGTACCGCAATCAAGATCATCCGCTTCTTGGGGTCACCACCGATGCCTGCGATGAATTGTTCGCGGGGCACGAAAATATCCTGTCGTGCATACACATCAAACTGCGGAAAACCGGTGATGACGATGTTTTGTGGCTTGTAATCGCCGAGCTCGATTGCCTCTTCTTTGTTGAACTCGTTGAACACAAGTAAGCGATCCGCGCGCATGCGTGTAAATGCCTTGGTCGTCAGCACGTCCCAACTTTTCGCGGTCGTCGCCGTTTTCACGCCGTGTCGCTTCGCTTGCCGCATCAAGCGAAAATCTTCCGGCGAGAACATGTTGGGCGTGAAGACGAGATCAGGGTTGTATGTGTGAAAGAGATCCTCGCAGTAATCGTCAGGCGGCACCGTGTAGAGCCAGCGCAAAAATTCGCGCCACACGCGAAAGCGTCCAAGAAATCCGAAAACGCTGCCAACGCAAAATCGCCACAGCGGCCAGCCTTTGGAGCGCCACATATGCCGACGCAAGACAGCTGAGCGTGTCGGCAATGAATTCCATCCGATGAAATACCACAATCGCTCAGCAAAGGTCGTCGCTTCGGGATGGCGTTCGATGAAGACGCGATCACTGCCGTAAGACGTGTGATAGTAGTCGAGACTGCCCTGCGCGCGGACGATGAGCACAAATCGATGCCCCGCCTGTTTCAAATATTCAAACGTGCCTGAGCGCAACACATTTTTCTCCGTGTCACCGTCGTAGACCGATATGAAAATGGTTTTCATGGTTTTTGTGCGACGAGAATGTGCGAGACACCGAAAGGCAGATTGAGTCGGCGATTCACTGATCGCTCGACATCGATAACGTGCGCTAAGATGCCGTTGATCCAGGCAGGAATCCGCGACAAGCTGTTTGATAGTTTCTCGCCTTCAGGTTTTTTGTGATAGAAGCGCGCTACAAGCCATACCACCGGAAACATACAGATGTTCCAAAAGCCACTGTAGCGAATCTGCATGTTGTTGCGCGCAAAGAGTCCGACGAGTTCGCCACGCTTGTAGCGCCTGAGATGATGCCCGTAATCATCGTTTTCATTCCAGAGCGACGGAAACGCCGGCACCAATATGTAGGCCGAACCGCGCGACTTCAAGACGCGCGCGATCTCGGCAACCGTTTTCGTGTCGTCGATGTGTTCGAGTACGTCAGCGCAGACGATCGCGTCGACCGAATCACTGGGAAGCGGAATGTCTTCGGCTGAGGCAAGTAATGTTTCGTGATAGCCACGCGCACGCGCGTGTGCGAGCGCTTCTTCTGAAATATCGAGCCCAATCACTTTCTGAGCGTGAACGGCAAGGACGGGAAAATTCGCACCGACGCCGCATCCAAGATCCAATAGGACGCCGCGCTCTGCGGGAAAGCGCTCGAGCAAATCATTGAGGACGCGTCGGCGCGATACGTACCACCAACTCGTTTCTTCAAAGCCGGCAATTTCCTCGTGGCTATACGTTTCCATGATCCTTCACGACGCGAAACATAAAGTGCACTTCTTCAAAGCCTCCGACCCAGAAACACCACACGCGTGAGCAGAAATAGGGCGAGAGGTTCGCGAAGAGATCAACGATCGAACCGAAGATGACACCAAACCAGTACTGATAACCAGCGAGTGTGATTCGCTTGAGATAGCGCTGCGCAAACCACGAGAGCCGCATCGATTCTATTTTGAATTGAACTCCTTCGTAGCCGCCCTTAAATTTTGGATCAAAGTAAAGTGGGAAACTCACATCAAAACCGTGCTCGTGCTCCGGGTGAGAAAACCCGCGCGAGAAATGCGGCACACGAATCGAGACGAGTCCGCCGTTTTCCACGATCCGATGCAGCTCGCGCATCACCGCGAACGGCTTTTCGATATGTTCCATCACGTGATCGGCTTCGACAAGTGAAAAACGATTGTCGGGAAATGGAAACGGCAGCTGATTGATGTTGTGCACGACGTCGGCGCCCACATTGGCTCGGAAATCCAAGTTGACATATCCGTCTTTCGGAAATTCACCACTCCCGAGATTGAGTTTGCGCGATTCCTCCGCGTGCATTGCGGGCATCGTAGCACATCTCACCTATCGCATCCACGCGTCGTACCACAGCTGGAATGTCATTAGGGTCCACAATTTTTTGCGATGATCGCGCGTGCCGGATTCATGCTCGTGCAACATACGCTGAATTGGCTCTGGTTTGAAAAAGCCACTGCGGCGCACCGAGTCGGTGGATAGCAATTGATGCGAGAGATCGCGCAATTCTTTCTGCAACCAGCGACCAATTGGCACCCCAAAGCCTTGTTTTTTGCGCCACACATTTTCCAACGGCAATTTTTCACTCATGAGCCGCTTCAAAAGGTACTTGCCAGTAAGCCCGCGATATTTATATGAGTACGGAAGTGCAGAGACAAATTCCACGAGCGTATGATCGAGAAACGGTGCGCGCACTTCCAAGCCGTGCGCCATGCTCGCACGATCGACTTTGACCAAAACCTGATCCATGAGGTAGGTGCGCGCGTATGACCATAAAAGGTCGTGATGAAATTGTTCTTTGTCTGCATGGATCGAAAAGAATTGATCAAGGTGCGCATACGGTGACCGGCGTGCGGGAGTAATCAAAAGATCATTCGCCTCGCGATCATTGAACGCGCCGAGCCACTGTTGATGCCGATAGCGCGGATCGGTATCCGCGCCTTCGATAAATTTTTTGAGGACGAAATCTGCACTAAAATAGCCGTGACGGACAGGTAACGCATTGATCACAGGCTCGATGAGCGAACTGCGCAGGGCACGCGGAATTGCGCGATACCAGCTCACAAATTGTTCTGCACGAAAGGTCGGATAGCCAGCAAACAGTTCGTCGGCGCCGTCGCCGCCGAGCGCGACCGAGACGTGCTTTTTAGTGAAGGATGACAAAAGGTACGTCGGCAGCACCGACGCGTCGGCGAGTGGTTCATCGATGTAGCGAAACACTTCCGGAATGAGCTCGACGCAACGCGCGGAAGAAAATTGCTCTGCCGTATGCTCAACCCCGATTGTTTTTGCAGCGATTTTCGCATATGTAAGTTCGTCGAAATCTGCATCGTCGAAACCGATCGAGAATGTCTTCACCGGTGCACGCGAGGTCTTTTTTGCGTAGTACGCGACCGTCGAGCTATCGATACCACCTGAGAGGAACACTCCTAAGGGGACGTCGCTCATGAGGCGCTTTTCAACAGCGCGCGAGAGATGCCGATCGAGCATCTCTCGCGCGTGTTCAAATGAGATCGAGTGTGATTGTCGCGACAACGACCAGTAAATTTCCTCTTGCGGCTCACTCCCCTTTTTCGAAACGACGTAGCCACCTGGCTGTACCTTGCGCACACCTTTGAAAATCGAATATGGCGTCGGAACGTATTCGTACGTGAGATACATGCGCACGGCATCCGGATCAATTTCTTTTTTGAATGCGGGGTGCTGCATCAACGATTTCAATTCGGAGCCGAAAATCAAGGTGTCGTCGAATACTCCCCAGTACAGGGGTTTCTTCCCCATGCGATCGCGCACAAGATACACGGTGTCGCCACGATGATCGTAGAGCGCGAAGGCGAACATGCCCTCGAGCTTTTCAAACGCTTTCGCCCCGTATCGCTCGAAGAGCGCAAGAATCACCTCGGTGTCGGTGTTGCTCGTGAATACGTAGCCTTGAATTTCTTTTTTGAGTTCTTGGAAATTATAGATTTCGCCGTTGAAAATGATGGTCGTGTGGCCGCTCGCGCTCGTCATTGGCTGATGACCTGCTGCTGATAGGTCGATAATCGAAAGACGCGTGTGCGCAAAACCAATATGACCTGCATACCAGATACCTCGATCGTCCGGCCCGCGGCGACCCAATGCATTCGTCATTTTATCGAGCGTCGCCGTGTCGCCCTTCCCGTAAAATCCGCCGATGCCGCACATAGGCTAGCAGTTTATCTTTTCAGCGATGCGATACGTGCGTTTGCCCTGCCCTTCGTAATAGATGCGCGTCAATACTTCCGCGATGAGCCCCATGAGAATGAATTGCACGCCAATCAAAATGAGAAAGATCGTGAGAAGCGGCAGCGGCGTCAGGATAAACGACACGCCCCAGGCAATTTTAAGTACGACAGCCCACAACCCGCATGCTGCTCCGAGAATAATGCTCGCAAAACCGACCAATCCGAAGAAATGCATCGGGCGCGCGAGGTAGGTCGTCAAAAACTTCACGACCAAGAGATCCAGGAGGACTTTGACCGTGCGCGAGAGATTGTATTTGGAAACCCCGTGCACCCGCGGGTGGTGCGTTACTTCGATTTCAGTGACACGCCCGCCATTCCACGCGGCATAGGCCGGGATGAAGCGGTGCATTTCACCGTAGAGCATAACGCCGTCGAGCGCGTTTCTTCGGTATGCTTTGAGCGAACAGCCGTAATCGCTGATGCGAACGCCGGTGACGCGCGCGATAAGCGCGTTGGCCATTTTCGAAGGCAGGGTGCGCGTGAGCGAATTGTCTTGGCGATTTTTACGCCAGCCGGAAACGACGTCATACCCTTCATCGAGCTTCGCAACAAGACGCGGAATATCAGCGGGATCATTCTGGCGATCTGCGTCCATCGGAATGATGATGCCACCCTGCGCGAGCTCGAAGCCGGCAGCCATCGCCGCGGTCTGACCAAAATTGCGACTGAACCGCAGTACACGCACTGATGTATCCATCTTCGCGAGTTCACGCAACTCGGCGAAACTTTCGTCACGCGAACCGTCGTCGACAAAAATAATTTCATATTCGCCCATTCCTTTCACAACCGGCATGAGTCGCTCGTACAAGGGTTTCAAATTCCCCGCTTCGTTATAAACCGGTATGACGATGGAGTACTTCATGAGCTTCGCTGTATCATACGCCGCAATCGAGCAATAAGATACGCCCCGCCGACGACTGCGCCGGTAAAGATCAACGGATTGATGGGATAACGATAACGACCGTTTACCCCGGCGCCGGCAGACCACGAGAGACCGAGGTAATAGAGAACGCTCAAGAGCATGACGAGTGCGAAAATGCGCTGCGTACCTCCGCGTATCACAAGGACGATTGAGCCGACAAAAAACAGCGCGCTCACGATGACCCAGAACAAGCGACCGACAAGCGGGACAATGAGTACCGGACCTGTCTCACTGACGACGCGCTCGAAGGTTGCAATTGGCCCCTCTGTAATCAGCATGTGCGTCGGCGAAAACGTGTAGTCGAAAGAGTGCACGAGATTCCAGTGTTCGAGGTAATACGTCCATGCGTCGTTCGTGAAAAACGCGATCGCAACCGAGACGAACGATTTCACCGTTGCGCCAGGGTTGTCGATCATAATGGCGAGCCCCTCGCGGAAGAGCGTCGGCGATAGCGAAAGATTTTGCTGAATCGTATCCAGCGGAATGTTGTGTCGCTTTGCGAAATCTGCTTCGAGCGCGTCTTTCGCGCTTCGCCACGCAACACCGTCGCGATACGAAATAATCGTGGCACCGAGATCAGAGTACACATTTTGAAGGCCACCGGAGGAGAAGCTCACGACGCCAAAAATTCGGTCGTTTCGAATAAGCCACGGACTCGAAATGATGAGAAACGGAATAATCGCCGCAGCGACGTATTTCAGATATGCGCGCGGCGATTCGACCAAAAGCACGACAAGGATGAGCAACGCAGGTGTGAATTCTGCGATGGGACGCGTCAGCGCCGCGAGCGCGCAGAGCGCGCTCGCGGCGCATAGTGCAACAACCGATCGCTCGGTCACGTAGCGAAACACACAGTAGATTGCCAGCGTGTTGATCGTCGCAAACAACGTCTCCGTCAGAATCGAAAAATTGATAAAAATCGAATAAGGCTCAAACGCCATGAGCGCTGCGGCGACGAGCGCGATGCGCTCGTCGCTCCCAACCATATACGCAATCTTGTACGTAAAAAGAATCAACACGAGTGACAATACAATTTGCAACCAAATGACCGGTAGGTCCGAGCCCGTTACCGACTCTGATGCCGCGATCATCAAGGGCAAGAGCGGTGTTCGGATACTGTCCGGCGCATATGGCGAACTCGTCGCCATCGAGTATCCGTTCCCCGCGAGCATATTGTGCGCAAGTTGCGTGTAATTCCCGGTGTCACCAAGCACAAAAAAATCGGGTCGACCTGCCGAGTCGAGCGCCAAGAAAAGCACAAGTCGGAGGAGAAGCGCGAGCCCAAGAATCCACCAGAGCCTTTTGGGAATATTCATATGCTCTTCGATGGCGCAGCACGGAAAATCCAGCGGAGCGCGAAGAAACTTTCAAGCGCGATCACGATATTGGTAATGACGGCAGCAAGCATGTACCACAATCCAGCGTATTCGACCAAGACGTACATCATCACCAAATTGATGGCAAGGTTGAATATCGCGACAGAAAAATGCTGCGACATTTGTGTGCCGATTCTCTCGGTTGCTGCGTTTCTGAAGGTCCAGTACTTTTGCATCGCGAAACTTGCCATAAACGCAAAGACAAACGCGAGCGCGGAGGAAAACAAATACCAAATGGAGACGTACTCCGTAAAAATATAGAGAAGCGCGAAGTTGATCACCGCTGCAAGTCCGCCGGAAATGATAAAACGCGTGACTTTCATCGCAGAACTTCTTCGATGTGCGCCGATCCCGAGTCGAGCGAGGAAAATCGCGAGTACGATTTCGATGCCGTGTACCCAATTGAGCTTTTTGCCACTTTGTTTCGTGCGCGCTGCATACGAAATTGGTATCTCGACTGCGCGGCCACTCCTGATGAGCACCAGCGTCAGGTCGACTGCATCAAAGACAAAGTCATCGTGCGAGGATTGTAGGAGCTCCCGCACGTACGCGCGCGGGAACACTTTGTAGCAAGTGAATATGTCAGAAAGACGTGTGAAAAAAAGAATGTTAAACATCCGCGTCACCAACTCACCACCATGGAAAAAGATTAAGCTATACGGGACGTTATTTTGTTGCATCGAACGGGACCCAAAAACAGAATCTGCGCGCCCTTCGATAATCGGTGCGAGCAATTTCATGTATTCAGCCGGATCGTATTCAAGATCTGCATCTTGAATAATGATGTATTCGCCGCGCGCCGCTTTCAATCCGTCTTTCACCGCTGCTCCTTTCCCACCGTTTCGTAGGCGATAGAGAAGTGTCACGTTTTCAAGTCCGCGTAATACCGATTTCGTCTCATCGCGAGAGCCATCGTCAACGACGATAATTTCTTTTTGCCATCCGCTTGGAAGAGGCGCGTTTTTGACGCGCCGAATGAGCTCGGCGATACTCGCCGCTTCGTTGTAGCACGGAATCACAACCGAAAGGGTCATATGAAAAAAGTGGCTCTCCCACTCATTAAAAACACTCTCACGGAACGCTGCATCTATCAAGTCGCGTGCTATTGTAGGCGGATGTCAGGAATCTTGGACACACTTTTCAGCCCGTTTCGACGCAATCGAGGGCAGTCGTTCTTCGAGCGCGATCACGCGTGGTTTTTCTTGCTTTTCGCCTTTCTGCTGCGCTTTGCGGTCTTTTGTTTTATCCTGGTTTGTTTCGGGGACACGGGATTTTTCTTGTCGCCCTTTTCCGACGGTCAGGGATACGTCACGATTGCGCAAAATCTTCTCCCCGGTCACGGATTTTCGCTCGATACAGCCGAACCATATTCCGCCGACATTAAGCGCGTCCCGCTCTATCCGCTCTTTCTCGCGTCAACATTCGCACTCACAGGTGGCGCGTGGTGGCTCGCAGCTCTACTGCAAGTCGTCATCGGCTCGGCCGTCGTCTTTTGGATATACCGACTCACTTTAGAGCTGTGGGAAAAACGTGCGGCATTTTTTGCGGCAGTCTTCGCTTCGATTCAACCATTCGCAATCTTTCTTTCGACGCAACTTTTGGCTGAAGCGCTTTTCTCGGCAGTACTTTTCGCGTCATTCGTGTTTCTTTTCCGCGCGCTTAGGTCAGAAAAACGATATGTATTTTTGATTGCTGGTCTTATCGCGGGCCTTGCGATGCTCGTGAAGCCTGCCGCTGAATATGTGCCCGTCTTGATGACTCCCCTCATTGCGCTCGCTGAGCGCGGTGTGAAGCGGCTTTCGAATCCTGTGCTCTATCTCCTCGGGATTGCTCTGATTATCTCGCCATGGATTATTCGAAACGACATGGTCTCCGGTATTCCGACCATTTCGTATGAATCGAGCGTTCTCTTTTCGCTGCATCTTGCAGGCTACAACGCCTACAAAGCGACCGGCGCTGCCGGCAATGAGGCACACTATCGACCAGATGACACTTATGAAGCTGTCGTCGGCACACCACAGAGCGAATATTTCATGCGCGTGTTGCGGACGTTTGCGTCGGATCCGATCGGGTTTTCAAAATATCTCGCTATCACGACGGTGCCGTTTCTCTTCGGTGATGGGTTCGTCACCATTCACAACGCACTCACGACAAACTCGTCGGTGCCAGCGTGGGATTTCTCAACCTCCGCCTCGATGCTCGGACGCACCATCGGCTTTGGCGTTTTGCCACCACAGCTTCTGGTGTTGAGTATTGTGAGTAAAGCACTGTGGGCGCTCGTGTTGCTCGCGGCGTTGTGGGGATTTGTCTCTCTCGTGTTGAAAGGTACACTACACCTCTACGTCGGCATCGCGTGCGCGCTCGCAATTACGTATTTCATGCTCGCTGGCGGACCCGTGAATTCAGCGCGCTACCGGCAACCCGTCGAACCATTATTCTTCGTGCTTGCTGGAATTGGAGTCGCGAATATATGGTCACGCATCGAACGTACACAAAAATAATATGAGCAACGCTGTCGCTGAGGAAAATGCATTAAAGATGGAGCTCGCGGAAATCGTCCCGGAATACTATTCCCAATCCGGCATCGTGCAGTGGCTTTTTCACCGTCGGCTCAAGAGCGCGCTCGCGTTTCTGAAACGCTTCCCTGCGGCCTCGCTCCTTGACGCTGGCTGCGGTGATGGCTCATTTATGCAACTCATAGCGAGCGATGACACTTTGAAAGCCCTGCATGCGACTGGACTCGACATTAATCCGCGGATCACGTCTCTCAAGAACGCAATGCCGCACTATTCGTTTGTAGTCGGAAGTCTACTCAAAATGGATCTTCCGGACGAATCATTCGATACAGTCGTGTCCCTCGACGTGCTTGAACACTTTGAAAACGCCGACGTGCCCGTCGGCGAAATACGACGGGTCTTGAAAAAGGGCGGTCATTTCATCACGAGTGAACCTGTTGAGTCACTACTCTATAAATCGCTCCGATTTCTTCTCAAGGGAACATTTTCGCAGGAGTCCGGGCCCGGCTCGAGCCCGCACCACTACAACGCACGCGGAATCGATCAGGTCGTCCGCGCGGCCGGTTTTATCCGTCTCGAATCAAAGAAAATTCCCCTCCCCACCCCACTCGATCTCTTTCACATCAACTTGTACGAAAAGTAACTCACGCGGGAAACGCACGACGATGCGACCCGCGATCTACTGCACTTCGCGGACAGGAACAGGAAATACGTATCGGTGCGGCCCGGATAATTTTTTCTTCACTTCATCGAAATAGTCATGCACAAACACGACAAACACGTCGGGCTTGTGCTTTTCCAAATACGACATTGGCACGATCGGTATATGCGTTCCGGGAGTATATTTATGCTGCTTAATCGGTGTCTCGTCGACAACAAACGAAATGAGGTCGGGTCCGATATTCCCGAAATTACATATTGTGGAGAGGCGCGCCGGTGCAGCAAAACCCGCGACGAGGAGGCCTTCCGACTTATACCTTTCAAGCGTTGCGCGAAGATCCGCAATTTGTGTGCGAGCTTCCTTCCCGAACGTAAGCACCCGCTCGGGCGTCAACCTGTTCGATTCATAGGCAAGATGCTGCGCCACGCTTTCACTCGGCGGTGCACCAGTTCCCTTCTTCTCTACGGTCGCTCGTAGCGAGCCACCGTGAGAAGAAGTCTCTTCGACGTCGGACAAGTACATGCCATGTCGCTGGAACAGCTTTTCAAGTGATGTCACGGAGAAATACGAGATACGATCAAGGTAGAATCGCTCGAAGCGCATGTCTTTGAGTACCGTATCTACATACTCGATCTCGAGAATAAATTTCCCGTCTTCGGTGAGTAATTCTTTTACGTCATCGATAAACGTGTGTGGATCGCCTAGGTGCGAAAACATGCTGAATCCTATTATCACGTCTGGCCGACCATGTTTCGAGACAATTTCTTTGACCGTTGTGGCATCAAAGAACGCGGTGATCGTTGTGAGGCCAGCTTCGTTGGCGATTTTAGATACGTTGATGGCTGGCTCGACACCAATTGCCGCAACACCCATTTCTTTCAGCGGTTTCAGCAGTATGCCATCGTTGGAACCGATATCAACGACAAATTTTGCGCGTGCCAATGTCTTTGCAAAATTCCTATAATGAGTAACAACGCCAGCATTCACGGACGAAAGATGGTAGTAATCTTCAAACATTTTCTCTCGAGAAATTGTTGTCCCAATGTGTACGCTTTTACATGTTGGACAAAAGTACATTTTCAACGGGTAAAATTCCTCGGTCGCAAATTCTTCTTTTGTCGGATACTTAATCGCAAGTGGTTGCCGGCCCAGATCAAGAAATTCAATGGTGTTTTCTGCGACGCATAGTCTGCATTGCATACGATGTGTTCACCACTATACCTTCTTTTGGTACTCGAGGAAATACAGCGCGTCAGAGTCGTGTCTTTACAGCCTCACGCGCTTGCCTGTCCGCGCCGATGTCCGTAAGGCTTCCATGACCTTCGCTTGCTGGAGAATTCTTGATCTCATCGACTTCATCTCTCCTCTATTCGTCTGTGTGACGACATCATAGAAGTAGCGAAAACTAAGCGCGAATTGATTGACCGCCGGCACAGCGATCGTTTCGATCATATCTTTCATTCCATCATTTGTAATCAACTCAACAAGCGGCACGAACGACGGCGGGATCGCAAACGCGCGGTTCGTGCGCACGATACCCTTCGATCCCCAGATCGAGTAGGTGTTTTGATAGTGATTATTAAAACCAAACGCCATAAAGGCGCTTCTGCCGCCGGGAAACTCTAATAGCGCGGAGCCGTGAACGTCGACCTCGTGACCGTTTTTGGAAAGAGTGCACATGACTGCATGCGGTTCCTCGGCAAAAATTTTTCGGGCCATGAAGGCGGTGTAGCAACCACAGTCATTCAGCGCTCCGCCTCCTAGATCCTTTCGATAGCGGATGTCTTCTTGCGGGAACGGAGGAAACCCGTACGCCCCTTGCCACACCAGAGGAATTCCGATGGCTCCCTTTCGGAGGAGCGACATTATCCTCGCGTGCTGGGGATGAAATTCGGGGACGAAATTTTCATAGAGCGCGACGCCATATTTTTCTGATGCGCGGAGCATGCGCTTGGCGGAGGAAAGACTGCCGGTGATAGATTTCTCTACGATACAGTGCTTCCCCGCCCGCATCGCTTGCGTCACCCATCGTTCCTGCACGCCGACGGGAAGCGGACTATAGATGATGTCAATGCGTTTGCGGGCGATGAGCGATTCGTACGATTTTATTTCCAGGCTGTGCTTTGCCGCTCACGCGCTTGCTTTTTCCCGTGTACGACTCGCCATCACCACGAGTTCCGCCTGTTCTATGCTCCTCAAGGCACCGATGCCATACCGCTCGGCAATATTCGCCGTCCCCAGTATTCCCACGCGCAGTTTCCTTACAGGACGGCGCATACGTTACGTGCGAGCGAATTCACGACGTTGTCTACGCGTAAGAGCTTCTGAATCTGAAGGCGCGTCAGCCAGATGTAGTCGTCTGTAATCGGCACGTTCTCATGTTCGTCGACTTCGACAATCATGGTGCGATTGATCTTTCGATAAAACCGTCCGCCATCTTCGACGCCGCTCACGGTCGTGAGGAGACGCCCCTTGCCGCCCTCTCTGAAATATTCCACGAGCCGGGGATTCTTCCCTCGATGCGCTCGAGAGAGGTTACCTTCTGAGACCTGCAGAGCCGGAGATATCTGGACGCGGTCTACATTTCCCGGCTCGAATTTGGCATAAAACAAGTAGTGGGGGACGCCGCCGATTACCTTGCGTATAACGCCCGAAATCCCGACTTCGGTCTGCTTCACCATCGGTTGCGACCATGAGGGAACTTCCCGGTCAGCGGCTCCGGTAACCTCGACTCCAATAATTGAGAAGAATTTTCCGCTCTCGTGCGCAATGCAGCCGGTTTTCGGATCGATCTTCCAATGCTGCATGCCCGTAATATTTGTTTCCTCAACGCGCGCCGGATACTCCGTTTGCTTTTTTCTGAGCCATGCGAGTACGCCTTCAACGTCTCCGGATTTTTCAGCGAGCGCAAGCTCTTCGACACGCTCTGCCGCAGCGGTGATTGCTCGCGTGACGGTAAAGCCGGCATTTCCCACCAGTTTCGCAATATGTTCCGCAATGCCCATAGGTATGTACAGATCGGAGGGTGATGTCACTCACGCCGCGCGCTTTGCGACTTCATTTGAGACTCGTAAGAGCGCGTCAAACGTTCCCGCATCAGACCAGCCGCCCCGGACGACTGCAAAGGTGAGTTTCTTCTTTTTGATATAGACGTTGTTGACATCGGTGATTTCCAGCTCGCCCCGCGCTGACGGTTTCAGTGTTTTGATTATTGAGAAAACGTTGGAGTCAAAGATATAAAATCCTGTCTGCGCAAGTTCCGACCTCGGCTCTTTCGGCTTCTCTTCGATCGTGAGAATCCGCTTCCCCGAGGTATCAAAGACCGGCACACCGAAACCTATGGGATTGTGCATCTCCTTGAAAAAGACAAGTGCGCCTCCTTTGAATTTTTTAAGTTCCTTTTTGAAATCCTTTTCGAAAATGTTGTCACCGAGAATGACCGCAACGTTGTCATCCTTCACAAAATCCTCCGCGTATTTCAGTGCATCGGCAATGCCGCCATTGTTGGTATCTTGGAGTGCATAGGAGAGCTTGACCCCATACTCAGTGCCAGAGCCGAGAAAGTTCATAAAGTGACCTGCGTGTTCGCGCCCGCAGACAATCATGATATCGCGTACGCCAGATTTTCTGAGTGTCTCCATCGGGTAGATAATCATCGGCTTGTTGTACACCGGCAGGAGATGCTTATTAGTAATGCGCGTCAGCGGGCTAAGGCGTGTTCCAAGGCCGCCCGCGAGGATCACTCCTTTTGTCTCTCTCATACCTTCGCGGAATGACCTTTCCACAAATCGATGTGCGGATTAAAAACGCCTGTCCGCTGCCTGACGTTGTCTATCCAGGTGCGATGTGCGAGATACCACTCGATTGTGCTTTTAAAGGCCTCAGGAAACGAGTGCGAGGGTTTCCAACCGAGCTCACGCCGTATACGCGTGCTATCGATGGCATAACGACGATCGTGGCCCGGGCGATCCGGCACGTACTCAATCCACGACTCATCGCGACCGAAGTGCGCAAGGATCATCGATGCGATGGTGCGATTATCCGTCTCATTGTCTGCACCGATGTTGTAGACCGCACCCGGCTTTCCCGCCATGAGGCAACGCAGGAGCGCATCACAATGATCTAAGACGTAAATCCAGTCGCGGACATGCTTCCCGTCACCGTACAGGGGCAATCGTTTACCTTCGAGCATGCGCACGATAAAAAACGGGATGAGTTTTTCCGGATACTGGTTTGGGCCGTAGTTGTTGGAACAATGGGTAACGACGACCGGCACACCCCACGTCGCGTGAAATGCGCGACAGAGCAAATCGCCGCCGGCTTTTGTCGCAGCGTATGGCACATTCGGCTGGAACGCAGTACTTTCATGAAAGCGCTCTTTCCCCGTCAGGGGAAGCGTGCCGTATGTCTCGTCAGTCGAGACCTGCACGAATTTCGATACTCCAGACGCTTTGACTGCCTCGAGGAGGTGGTAGACGCCCTCGATGTTCGTTTTGATGAATTCGAGTGCGCCGACATGGATCGAGCGATCGACGTGCGTCTCCGCTGCAAAATTAATCACGTAGTGAGGTCGGAAATTCTCAAACACTCGTGTGACCGCCTCAGCATCCGCGACATCGCCGAGTACAAAGGTATACCGCGGGTCGTTCTCGATAGCAGTCAGATTTTCAAGATTTCCGGAATAGGTGAGCCTGTCGAGATTGACGATGCGCACGTCACTGTGCTTACTAAGAATCGAGCAGATGAAATTTGACCCGATGAAGCCGGCGCCACCACACACCAATACGGTTTTACCGTTTAGATCCGACATAGTGATACCGACAGTAAAGCCTAGAACGAGCGACTAGGCAACCGTCTGCTCTCCCATCGAAAGAAGCGATTCTTCTAATCGACGAAATGTGTCTGCGATGCCTTCCCGTTTCCACGTGTTACGTATGTGGACGGCAAATGGATCACCCTGCCACATATATTCCTCCATCTTGTCCGCATAAAAATCATAGTAGCCGTTCTCTGCGAAACCCGTTGACGAGAAGTACCCGTTCCGCTTCGGCATCAGTGAGAATCGCTCCGGAAGGCACGCGTCTATCACTTTATTGATATATCGCCCCTGATCCGCGCTCTTCCAGACGGGTTGCAATAATTCAATGGGCATCTGAGATTCCTTCAGCAGTTGTGCCACGCGATAGCCGACATCGCGGGAACTCCCCATGCGCCATCGCTCTTTCATGCTCCACACAGACCGAGCAAAAAAAGAATCACCTCTTGTTTTCTTCACCGGGAACTCGCCACGCGGATTTGTCGCGCGATGCGTTGCCGTGAAAGGATAGGCGGGGTGAAAATTAAGTTCCATCGCCGGGACGCGTGTTGTGTCGACGAATAAACACGTGTGAGTCGGGTAGTATCGTACTTTCTTTGAGTACTGGGGATGCCACGGCGCCCCGAACGCCGCGAGCTCCTGGCGACGCATGTGTGATACAATTTCGAGCGCCCAATTCGGACGAATGATAAAAAAGTCTGCATCCAAGAACATAATGAACCGGGTTCGGCATTGCGGGAGCAGACTATTGAGGGCAGATGATGCGTGAAATGGATACACGATGGGCTTCGCATATATCTTTTCGAATTCCGAAATCTCAAAACCTTGAAATATCTCTATGTCTCCGTCGGGAGGAGAGACCTTTTTCTCGCGCGGTGAGTTGTCGATGACAATCCAGCGAAGCGCGGCGTCTTCGTTGAGCTTTCGCGTGAGTCGCCAATTCATCGACAGTAAGTCGCTCGTCTCTTTGCGATGATATACCGAACAAATGGTCAGGTCGGGCATAGGAAATGTGTTCACCGCCAGTGCTTTGGGATCAGCGGCGCGATGTAGGGTAAGCGGCCGGCGGCTTTGCGAATCAACATCCGTTCGTGCGGATCAAAGTCAAATAGTTCACTTACCGAAAGCGTAAATTCCGGTAGCACACCCTGAAGCCGCAGCGTCCGCTCGATCATACTCGCGAGTAGAATGAGCGTCGATCCGATACCGATGCCCGGCACGCCCCAGACGTACACCCCGAGCGCGGTCCCAATGACGGTAAATATAATCTTCCACACCGTCGACCAAAAAAAGGCATACTGCGATTTGAGCGCGGCGAATGCGGGCGCGTAGACTGCCACGACCGCCGCCGGGAAAATACTCCACATGAGTCCGAGCATGATCGGTACTGCCGGGCCGTACTTGGGGAAAATCAGTATCAAAATTGGCAAACCGACAAAGGTGGCCACGAGGAGCGGCACACACAGGATGAGTTGCGCTTTCACCGCACTTTTCACATAGCGGATAAATTCGGTCGATTGATCGACATAGCGAGGCAGAAGAGGCGCAAGGACGCTGCCGAGCGGCAAAAAGGCGGTCACCTGACTATAAATCCCTTCAGCAAACGAAAAGAGGCCGACAGCTTCTGTGCCAAGAAAAAAACGGATAATCCAAATCTGAACCGTCGAGGCGAGCGTCCCCAGGTACGAATTGGCGACGCCCCACTTGCGATGATCTTGGAGCATGCGCCAAAACGCGTGCGGATCTTCGGCGTGCGAGCGACCGAACACGCGATACGCCGAAAGAGAGCGCGGCAAATACAAAAGCACGGTTACAAATTGTGAAATCACGATCGCATACAAAAGACCGTAGACGCCCATATCAAATGCGAAAAAGAGAAAACACAGCGCGACAAATTTTACGAACTCTTCGAGATTGGTGTAGAGCGCCTGGTCAAAATAGCGCAGCTCAATCGTGGCGAGCATAGTCGAAACGACGCGAAACGGCGTCACGAGAAGACTGAATGACGAAATCTTAATGAGCGTGCCAATCGCAGGGTTGCCCGCGAGCGCTGCGGCTCTGTCGGCAAAGAAAAAGAGTGCCGCCCATGCGACGATGCCCAGAAGCATATTGAGCGAGAGAAACTGCAAAAAAAGTGCTTTCATTTTTCCGAATTCGCCGCGAGTGCGCTCTGCGCCCATGTCCGCGATGATGACCGAATTGAGTCCAGGCAAAAGAAAAATGCTGATCGTGGAAATGACCGAAAGCACGAGTTGCGAGAGGCCGTAGTCGTAGACAGTCAGCGTCCGGAGGATGATGAAGACGTTGGCGAAGATGACGACTTTGGCGACGATAGTGCTCACGGTATTCCACGCGACACCGCGCCCCACTGTGTTGACGATGCTCATACAGTTCGCTTGATAGTAGCAAGAATACGTGCGACCCGGGCGTCCCACGTGTATTTTTGCGAAAGCTCGCGCGCGCGCTTCGCGCGCGCGCTTTTCTCTGGACTCGTCAGTGCCTCCTCGATCCCACGCGCAAGTGCCGTCGGATCATCCGGTCGCACCAAAAAAGCAGATCGCTCATCGAGTACCTCGCGGACACTGGGTAAATCAGACGCCACGATCGGAATCCCAGAGGTCATGTATGAAAACAATTTCAGCGGCGACGTGTAACGCGCTGAAATATCGAATCGACCGGAGTTAGGCAGAATAAGCACATCGGCGGCTGCTTGATTGTCAGCGAGCTCATGGTACGGTCGAATTCCGAAAAACTGCACGCGTGGATTCTTTGGCGCGAGCTTCGCGATTTGTTCTGGCTGGCCGCCGATGATTCCAACGACCACGTCTTCTGGCAAAAGTGTTACTGCACGCAATAGGACGTCGGTCCCCTTCCAGGCATCGATACGGCCGATATAGAGCGCGACATGTTTGTCGAGCGGCAGATTGAGCCGCGCGCGAGCCTTCGCGCGCGGCTCGGGATTGGCGAACTCATTCAAATCCACCGCATCTGAAGCGACCGTTATTTTGTCAGCAGTGACACCCAGATGAACCAAATCATCCTTTAAACCCTGTGTGATCGCAACGATTGTCGTTGCATGTGCGAGCGCTCGGAGAAGCAGTCGGTGCCAGCGCGGAATGTCATGCATCTCGATCACGACTCGATTTCTTTTAGGCGAACACAGAAAAAGCAGCGGATAATCGCGGCAGTAGATGATGTCGCCTGGTTTCGACACTTTAGAAAAAAACAAACTCACTACAAAAGAGAACACGTCGAATAGAAAAAGAACGTACGGGAAAAATCGAGTCCGACTCCCCAGGTCAGGCATCGCGACTCGGCGAATACTAAATGTCGGTCGGATTTTGTAATAGTCAAAAGGATCTTGCCCCGCAAAGTTGCGCTTCCCCGGCACGACGAGCTCGACCGAAAGCCCTGCATTCGCAAATGCCGCGCACATATGCATTATCTGAAGCCCGTGCGCGCGGCCTGTCGGAATGCGCGCGGCAGAGATATACACGAGGCGTTTGGATGAGTTAGCGGTGTCTCCCATAGTCATCATCGAGCCGGACAATGTCGCGCTCGTCAAAATCGCCATACGCGACCTCCACGATGATTCCCCCGCGCTTCGATGCGAGCCGATGCACCTGCTTTTTCTTCACACGAAACACCTCGCCTTTTTTGAGCGCTACGGTACGCTCCCCCGAAGCCGCGTGGACAACGGCCGATGCATCGCCCTGCAGCAGGAGCCACCACTCTTCGCGGCGACGGTGATACTGTAAACTCAATCGCTTCCCAGGCTTGACGTAGATGGTCTTGAGGTTCCAGCCTTTGCCGCTGTCCCAGCCGTAGTATTCGCCCCACGGTCGCAACGTGCGCGAGGCGGGCTTGCGTGCTGCATGTATCATCCACGACGACGATTGCACCTTGCCTCCTGTCCCGACGTTGAACGCCATCTTGATGCCGTACTTTTTGCACACGGCCGCCTCCGCAATGTCACGCGTGTTCTTTCGATCGCCACCATTGGCAAAGACTGCAGGCTTGAGGCGCGCGAGCGCGCGGCCAACACCGAGATTTTTCCCGCCCGGCCTGTCGTCGGTCACGACAACTGCGTCGACGAACGAAAAAGCACCGATCAATTCCGCGCGCTCGCGCGCCGACATGAAGACAAACCCCTTTTTATCCTTGAGCCAATTGTCGTTGTTCAAAATGACGACCAGCCGATCGCCGAGCGTACGGGCCGCTTGAAACATGCGTACGTGTCCGATATGCAAGGGGTCAAAGCCCCCTGAGACAGCGACAACCATGGGGCGGTGTTTTCGTGTTCGCTTCAGTGTTGGCATGCTAATTGAGCATTCGCATTGCCGTTTCGACGTCAGCGCGCACCATCATGGCCACGAGCTTCTTAAAAGGGACCGTGGGCTCCCAGCCGAGTTTGCGACACGCTTTGGAATAATCGCCCCGGAGCGCGTGCACTTCCGCGGGGCGATAAAACTCTTTTGACACGCGGACGATGATTCGATTGCCTTTTGTGACGCCGACCTCCTTCAGTCCGCTGCCTTTCCAAGTGAGCGCAATACCAAGCTCTTCGCACGCAGCTTCGACAAATTCGCGCACTGAATGGCTTTCGTTGGTCGCTATAACGTAATCGTCGGCTTTCCTTTGCTGCAGCATCAAATGCATCGCGCGAACGTAATCTCCCGCAAAGCCCCAGTCGCGGCGCGCATCCAGATTTCCAAGCGCAAAGCTCTCCTGAAGACCGAGCGCGACCTTGGCCAAAGAAACGGTTATTTTGCGTGTAACGAAATGCTCCCCGCGGCGCGGCGATTCATGATTGAAAAGAATGCCGGAGGTAATGTGAACGCCTAAGCGTTCGCGATAGCCGACAACAAAATCCTGATGCGCTTTGAGCTTTGCCTCAGCGTACGGAGAGACAGGCTGGAAGGGAGAGTGTTCGTCTTGTGGCGGCTTTGTCTTCCCGAACATCTCACTTGTCGATGCCTGATAGATGCGGACTTTGGGATTGATTTTTATCGCTTCATTGACGAGGCGCCCGACGCCGTAGTAGTTGATTTCCATTGTCTCTTCGGGGCATTTGAATGAAATGCCGACGTCTGAAAGTGCGGCAAGGTTGTAAATCTCATCCGGCCTCGCCTCTTTCAAGACGCGCGCGAGCGACGCGCCATCGCGTAGATTACCGTACCGCATTTGTATTGAGCGATCATCGGCGAGTTTGTGAATGCGCATCAAAGGATCAAGGCTCGTCCGACGCATGAGACCCCACACTTCGTAGCCCTTGCCGACCAAATACTCGGCAAGATAAGAGCCATCCTGGCCGGTAACGCCTGTGATGAGCGCGCGTTTTTTCATATCGACCCACTATACCCTCTCGCGTGCGTTTCGAAAAGAGCCTGTATTTGAGCGCTTATACATGCTATGCTAGCCCGTCATGGCAAGAATTATTGAACGAACAACCTGCCGAATATCGGGAGAAACGCTGAAACCGCTTTTTTCGCTCGGCGACATCTACATTTCTGACTTTTTGCCCACAGAGGCGAAGCCGCGCAGCCCGAAAGTGCCGCTCGAGCTGATGCTCGCGCCGAAATCCGGCCTCGTGCAGCTCAAACACACCGCGCCCTCAGAGGACATGTACAAAGTCTACTGGTATCGCTCCGGCACCAACGAATCGATGGTGGCGGAATTGAAAGACATCGCGGAGTCGGTGTCGCGCCACATGCGCCTCGGAAAAGGCAGCATCTGGATTGATGTCGGCTGTAACGACGGCACGCTCCTTTCGTTTCTTTCAAAAGACATCACCCGCATCGGCTACGATCCGAACGACTACAAGAAGTTTTCGTCTCCGCACGCAGACCTCATCGTGAACGATTATTTCAATGCGAAGGCGTTTCGCGCCTCGAAATACGGAAAGAAAAAAGCGAAGGTCATCACGTCGATCGCAATGTTCTACGATCTCGAGGATCCGCACGCGTTTGCGAAGGATGTATACGACATTTTGGATGCTGACGGTATGTGGGTCATTCAAATGAGCTATTTGCCGCTCATGCTCACACAACTCGCGTTTGATAATATCTGTCACGAACATCTCGAATACTACAGTTTGACTGCGCTGAAGTATCTTTTGGACCAACACCGTTTTAAAATCGTCGACTGTCAGCTCAACGACATCAACGGCGGCAGTTTTCGCATCCATATCCAAAAGAAATCAGCGGCGGCAGATTCCTTCGCGACTGCCCCGTATCGAGACGTCGCGGCCTATCGAGTCGATGCATTGCTCGAATATGAAAAAAAACTTCGGCTCAACGACCCGAAGACATACAAAGATTTTTATAAACGCTGCCTTAAGTTGCGAGAGCAAACACTACGTTTTTTAAAAGCAGAAAAAAAGAAAGGTAAGAAAATCTGGGCATACGGCGCCTCGACCAAAGGCAATACGCTCTTGCAGTGGTGGGGCATCGACAGCTCTCTCGTCGATGGCATCGCTGAGCGCTCCGAAGCGAAATTCGGACTGAAGACAGTCGGTTCGAACATTCCAATTTCTTCCGAAGCGAAGATGCGAAAGGCAAAACCCGATTATCTCTTGGTGCTCCCATGGCATTTCATCGAGTCATTTGTCCGCCGTGAACAAGAATTTCTGAAACGTGGCGGGAGATTCATTGTCCCCTGCCCCCACTTTGAGGTCATCCCTGGCTAGCGCATCAATTCTCGATATACCGCAAGAATTGCATCCGCAGATGCCGCCCAGGTGAATTTCTTGGCGAGGACGAAGCCGTTCCGTTTGACCTCTTCGTTCCGTTTCGGATCCATGATCTCCTTCATGCCACGCGCGACATCACGCACATCGAGCGCATCCACCAAGACTGCATCGCGACCGGTGATTTCCGGTCTGGCGGTTTCTGATACCACCGTCGGGGTACCACACGCCATTGCTTCGATTGCTGGGAGACCGAACCCTTCGTTTAAGAGCGGAAAAACAAGCGCGAAAGCCGCGCCGTACACTCCCGGCAAATCCGCTTGCTCCACGTACCTAATGACATGAACGCGCTCACGCACGCGACTCTTCTTAAGAAAAGCCCCGACGAGTGGCAGTTCTGTGCCGGTAGCTCCAACGTTGACATAGTGCATCCTCGTGTCACCGCTTTCGTTGCAGTACATCTCAAATGCTTGCAGACAGCGCACCACATTTTTTATCGGTATAAGTCGGCCCACGCCCAAAAAGAAGGACTCGGGTAGATCGTATTTCGAACGCACGGCCCGGATCAAATCGCGAGAGGCAGGCTTGAATGAATCATCCGCGCCATTGTGAATGACGCGTATCTGTCGGGCTTCGAAGCGATAGTATTTCGCAATATCGCGTGCCGCGTAAGACGAGCCAGCAATCGCTATATCGATTTGCTTTCGCCATAGTATCAGAGTCCAGTTGAAGACATGCCGGGCTGCATTGAAGCGATTGTATGCGGTGACATCCCCCGCGCCGTGTACGGTGACGACCAAATGCGTTGCCGGTGCTCTCCAAAAGAATGGATAGAGGCGGGGCTGGAACCAATGCATGATGTCGAACTGTTCGCGTGTCGTCAATATGAAATACATGAAGCGGAGCGAGCGTCTGTTGAACACGCGGAAGCGGAATTCTGGAATGATAATTTCACGAACGCCGTGCTGGTAGATTTCGTCGTCGAAACGCTCGTAGTGTATGAACGTGAGTTCAAACTCATCGCGATGCTTGAGCAATGTCTCTACGCACTTACGTGCGACCACGGCCGTACCTTTGGCGAGGCGTCCGTCGATCGTCGATGTCATGAGCGCGAGTCGAATCTTTGGCTTCATACGTGCAAAATGTCGCACCTAGAGTATGCAGGGAGCGATGGGAAAAAACAAGAAACCGTACTAGACTTCTCGCATGTGCGGGATTTTCGGCATCAATGAAAAGAATGAACCACTCGTCGACGCAGCGGCTGCGTGCATTCGTCACCGCGGGCCAGATTCCTACGGCAAATGGATTGGGGAGTCTTTTTCTTTTGGTTTCGACCGACTCGCGATTATCGATCTCGATCAACGCGCCAATCAGCCGATGTGGGACGATGCGCGCGAGCTCGCCGTTGTTTTCAACGGGGAAATCTATAATTTCAAAGAGCTGAAGAGTGAACTCGAAAAAGAATTTCAGTTTCGTACGACCTCTGATACAGAAGTCTTGCTCTACGGGTATAAAAAATACGGACCAGCATTCGCCGAGCGATTACGTGGCATGTTTGCTTATGCGATCTACGACTCGAAGAAAAATCGTGTGGTGCTGTTTCGCGATCACGCTGGCATCAAACCCCTCCTCTACTATTTCAAAGACGGCATCTTTCTCTTCGGTTCTGAGATGAAAGCAGTTATGCGTGCGCTTTCACAAAAACAGATCGCGCCGACGCTCGATCGCGATGCAATTCAAAGTTACTTCGGGCTTGGCTATATTCTTTCTCCGGCGACGATGTACAAACACGTTCGCAAAGTGCCTCGTGGCTCGTATCTCGAATTCGATATTGCGAAGAAGCAAATTGTTGCCGTAGAACATTTTAAAAGTCCCGGGGCGAAGGCGAAAAGTGATGACGAGCTTTTCACGATTATCGAACAAAGCATTCTTGATCACCTGATCGCAGATGTGCCCGTCGGTCTCTTTTTCTCAGGGGGAACGGATTCATCGCTTATTGCATCGATCTTGCACGCGCACAAGGTGGACCTTGAGACATTCAGTATCGGAGTCGAGGGACGAGACACCGACCGAAAATACTTTTCCGAAATAAGCGAAACGCTCGGCATCAAGGCGCACGCGTTCGATTTCACACCCGCGGAATTCAACGCGGTCTACGAACCCGTCATGAACAAAGTGGATGAACCATGCGCCGATATTTCGATTTTTCCCACGTACTTTGTCTCTCAAAAAGCCGCGGAACGGGTGAAAGTGGTGCTTTCTGGCGAAGGCGGTGACGAACTTTTCTTTGGATACGCGCGGCAGCGCGCGCTCGCGCGCCTCCGCGGCGCGCGCTGCCGCGCTTCCCTCACACTTGTCGAACAACTTTTCTTGCGCACACCAACCTTTAAAGGCAAAAACTTCGTTTTCGAGAAGATCTTTACGCTCCTACGACAGCCCGTGAGCGCGTACCTCCTCTTCATGTCACCGTCGCGTGACCTTACCAATCCTGCTGCGTGGGCTGCTGCAAAAAAATCTCTCGTAGAGCAGGCGAATGAACCACTCTACTTCGACCGCGATCTGTATCTTGAAAATGATTTATTGCGTAAGACCGACTTCGCGACATCACTAAACTCAATCGAAGGCCGCGTTCCCCTTCTCGACCCACGTATCATCGCAGCCGCACCGGCGTTTGCCAGTGAATACAAACCATCGGCACCGTCGAAACCAGTGCTGAAACGGCTTCTCGCTCGTTTTTTGCCGAAAGAATTGGTGTACCGCCCAAAAAGTGGTTTTGGGATTCCGCTGCTGCGAATGCTGCCTCATTCAGAGGCTTTGCGACGTGATCTCGATTTGGCAATTGCTTACCTGCAAAAAGAGAGGCTCTTGTATGCAACATTGCCACGCACACGTGAAGAACTGGTGGCTCGGTATCCGAATCTGTGTTTCGCGATGATCAGTCTTTACCGTGCGCTCACGAACAACGCATCACAAGCCTGAGAGAATATCGATGAGTTTTTGGAGTTGTTGCCCGTCTTCGCGATCGGCACGCACTTTTTGAAAACCCGCCACACCGAGCTCGCGTATGCGCTCTAGTGAAGCAGTGACGCCGCGAATCGCGTGTGCAAGCGCAGGGGCGGTGCGCTCCTGCACGAGCGCACCGCACTGCTCGTCTACAAACTCGTGCATACCTGGAATATCGAAAGCGACCACAGGCATCGCCGCACGCTGCGCTTCCGCGACGACGTTGGGACACCCTTCCCGCTGCGACGGTAAAACAAAGAGATCGTGCGTGCGGTAGAGCTCCTCGACTCGAGCAGGCGCGACAGCACCGAGGAACGAGACGCGCGAGCCTAAGGAAGCGGCGCGCGCTTCAAGCGCGCGCCGCTCTTTCCCCTCTCCTGCAATCGTCAGCGTATACTCGCGTGGCAACTCCTTCATCGCGTCAATCAAAATCGCCTGATCTTTTTTTGGAGTGAGACTTCCGACCGTCAGGAGTTTTGTCCCGGCGAACACACGAGCTGGCGACTCTGTGGGGAGCTGAATGCCGTTGTAGAGAATCCGCATGCGCCGCGAGAGCCACGGCGCATGTGCGCACAGAGAATCCGCCACCGCGTGAGAAACAGCGATGATCGCGTTTGATGTGAATCCAAGCGCAATGTCAACGAATTTGTAGAGCACGGGTTTGATGTCGGCCATGTTCGCTTCGCGTGTCACGAGCGAGAGTCGTGGCGAAAAGATTTTTACACATCGCCCAAAAGTATTTGTCTCGTTGAGTGTCGTATATAATACATCGATTTTGTGCTCGCGACACAGAGCGCTCAGCCGCCGCAGCGCACCAAAGTCAAAAATCGATCGGGCGCCGATGTTCATAACACGCTCCTGAGGCACCCGAAGTTCTCCAATGCGAGCTCCGGGCGTAAACAATGTCACGGCATGTACTTCCCATCCGCGCTCATAGAGCTCATTGATTTGGGAGATAAAGACTGACTCAGCTCCGCCGAGTGCAAAAGAATTTATAAGAAACGCGACACGTTTTTTCATATGAAGCGATGTCGAATCCATAATGCGAATGTGGCGACAACGTCCATTGCAATCAGAAAAAGGAACGGTTCGATGGGAATTCTGTAGCGAGGATTCGCGACTGGGCCCGCGATGAGCGCAAGAATGCCAACCAAGGCGATCGTACCGAGCACAAAGACGATCAGACGACTACGACGATATATCCACGACGCAGCAAACAAACTCAACCAAGCAAAAAGCCATACGAGCCGTTCGAGGAGAATTGGAATGTTTGAGAAAATACTCTGGATGACGCCTGCATAATCGCCACGCACCAAGCTCTCGGTCGGCGTGTGGTACATCTGTGGCGATCCGGAAAGAATTCCGAGGTCATGAAGCTCCAGATAGAGCGTCCCGATGCTTGTGCCGAAGAAAAATGGTGCGGTCGAGAGTACGTGATATCGGGCATAGGCAAACGGCTGTGAGAGAATCGCCGCGCGCACAACCGCTTTTTCCTGCGCAGTAAATGCGAACGACTGCTGCGCATCGGAGTCGCTCGTGCCGATCTCAGCAAACATGTCCGCGTGAACGTCGTCGATCGACTTTCCCATCTCAGCGGCTTTAAAACCAGCGACGTCGTAATACCAGAGCGTATAGGTACCATTTGGTGAAAGTGCAAAATGACCCGCGACGTGCTCGTTGCGAATCATCCACGGGACGAGGACAACAAACGCGCACAGGAGTATCGTTAAAAGACCAATCGCGCATTTTTTTGTATCTGGCCAGTACCGTACTACTCCCATGAGTGCAATAAATGGCGTCATGTAGAGTCCGATCGGCCGAACGAGAATCGCCAATCCGATCAGGATGCCGCTCAGAGCAAGCGGAATCAACCAGTGCCGTTTCGTCGTGAGCAGCATTAGATAGAAACCGCTCAAGAAAAGTGCCATAAACAATGTCTCTGACAATGCAAACCACGTGTGCAGGAAAACAATCGGGTCGATAAGATACAAGAGCGCCGCGGCTATTGCAACGGGTCGCGAGAAAAAACGAACTCCGATGAAATACGTCAATGACGCTGCATATGCAGTCAGCAAAAGTTGCGCGAAGGGAACGATCAGCAGGGACGAAGAGACTGAAAACAATAAAGCGAGAAACGCTGGATAGCCCGGTGTCCGGAAAACATCCGGTGCGCTTGTCGCCGTAAGCGCAAAGCGGTGATCGGAAAGCATAGTCCGCGCGAGCGTGATGTAGCCGACCGAATCTGGACTTGCAATCATCTGTTCGACACTGCGCCCATGCGCGCTGCCGGCGTTATACATAGCGACAAACAAGGCACCGTAGACAAGGAGACATACGAGCGCGATAACGCTTGCAATTTGAATGTCAGTCAACTTTTTCATGACAGCAGCGCAAAAAGACGCTGGGAAAGAAGCGCCAGAGAATGCTCCCGCTCAACATACTCCCTGCAACTTCGTGCGATGTGCTCACGCTCAGCAGGAGCGAGAGACAGCGCATATCGTAACGTCGACACAAGTGTTTCAGTCGATCCGTCTGTGACGAATAACTGCGTCGGGATAACGTCTTTCACCGCGTCATTCGCGACAATCGGAAGACACCCGGAAGCCATCGCTTCGCCGATTGTTTTATCGAATGAGCCCGACGGCGTGAGATTGCAGTAGATCGCGTGCGCGCGATAAATGGCTGGAGTCTCCTCGTTACGTACGGCTCCATGAAATTCAAGAGACGGAATCCCCGTAAATTTTGATTTCACTTCCCGTGCATACGACTCGTGGCCCACCGTCGCGTCGCCATACACATCGGCATGTACGTGCTCACGTTCGAGTGACGCAAGAGCTGCGAGAAAGACTTCCAGTTTTTTGACAGGATCGAGTCGACCCAAAAAAAGGATCGAATCCGCCGGTGCCTTGTCGGTCGGCGTAAAGAGCGTCGTATCAATGCCAATCGGCATGCGCGTCGCGTTTTGGTAGTGAGCGACGTACGCTGATGGTGACGTGTAACAAACTCTCGTCGACAGCATCGCTGCAATACGAGTTTGCCACGTGCCTTTTTTGTGATTGCGCCAGAGAATGACCTTTTTGCCGAGAAAACGCCAGAGGATACCAGCGAGCAATACATATTCCTGATTCATGTGTACGAATACGGCGTCGTATTGATTGCGAAGCGACCAGACGAGTCTATAAAAACGCAGAACTCTAGAAACGCGCGGCCTGCCGCGCTCCTTCCCGAGTGAACTCACACGTACATTTGTGGGCAACTGATACCGACCTTCCCGCAAACAAATCACCTCAATCGCCTCGCAATGCTTTGCAAATTCCACAAGCCATCCATGGAAAAAACCCAAAACCGGGTCGTCGAGGTCCAAGGCTTGCGTGGTGACAAGCAGCCGCATTGTGTTATTTTCGCACCTTTTTCGCTTTCGCGCCTTTCAAAACACTTTTGCCGTATACGCCCTCCAACAGGTCGAGGTCTTTGTGCGTGGACGTGAGGAGCTCAATGTTTTTCGCTTCCATTGCCTTCAAAACCTCGAATGCGCGTTTGTCATGCGGAAGATGCTTTTTGAAAAGTCGGCTCAATGCCGCGACATCTTTGATGAAGCAACCACCGCCTGCGCCACGGCCGCTTTTGTGCACCGGGTTGCTGTAGCGATTCGAAATCAACGGATCCGCTTTGATCGCGCGATTCACCACGTCCCAGTTGGCCCCGAATTGCTGCGCGAGATCGTACATGAGGTTGAAGAGAATCACTTGCGTGTAGCCGCTCGCGTTGTGTGTGTATTTGAAAATTTCTGCCTCGGCACTTTTCACAATTTCCGAGTGCGGCGCTTTCGGAAGCGTTTTCATCACGCGTTCCGCGGCCATGTAGTGTTTCGCATCAGAGACTGGTAGACCGACGAGATTGACGAACGGGTGCGCAGCATCGTGCACGTGCGACGCAATCGAGAGGAACTCGGGTCCAAACAACACAATCCGATCGGAGAATTTCTTCTGCAACATTTCTGTCGTGCCCGGCAAAATCGTTGATTTGATGACGGCAATTTTTCCCTTGCCGACGAGCGGAATCACGCTCTGCACCACAGAGATGTCGAAACCTTTCGGCGTCGTCGGCGTCCAGACTGCAATGAAAACAATGTCGCAGTCTTTGATTTTGTCTTTATTTTTGATCCACGGCTTTTCGAGCGAGTAACGCACGACCTCATAGCCGCGCTCCTCGTAATTATCCGCGTATGCTTTACCGATCCAGCCCTGCCCGATGAAACCAATGCGAGGCTTGCCGTTTTTCGCCATAGGAAGGCATTATGGCGATTTTTTGGCTATACGCAAGCCTGAATGTCGTCGACGTAGCTTCTCAGATATTCATCAAAATTTTTGTATGGATATTCCTTGAGCACACCGGTCCGCGAGCCATCTTTGAACCATTGCGCGAGAGCGTCGGCGAAGCCGGCTTCGGTCGTGACGATTGCGCCTACTTCTCGGGCAATCCCAACGTCGGTCGACAATACTGGTTTGCCGGCGGCGAGTGCTTCCACGATCACGAGTCCGTACCCTTCGTACTTCGAAGGAACGAGAACGAGATCCGAAAGTCGGTAGTGTGGCCCAGGATCTCGAGTCTCCTCGAAGAACACGCGATCTGCGACGCCAAGATCGCGTGCGGCGCTCTCGAGCGCCGCACGCTGACCTCCCTTTCCAATAATGATCAAACCGGTGTCACTCGGTGCGCTCTGCGCGAAAGCGCGGATCGCAAGTGCGACATTTTTTTCCGGTTCAAGACGAGCGACCACAAGAAGTTTCGTCGCAAATTTTCCAAAACGTCTAATCAAATCAGGGTTATGCTCGATGTGCGCGAAGCGATCAACATCAGCGTAAATCGGCAACACGACGACGGGTGACGCCAGGTTGAAACGCGTTTCGATGCTTCGTTTGATGTGTTCGGAGACGACGCGCACTCGCGACGCGCGACGCAGCACGTATCCGGCAATCCAAACGCGCACGCGATTTACGAGTGAGAGCCGCGCGAACGCTGGCGCCAGAAAATCCGTGTGCACTTGCACATGCAATTTCGCGCCCAGGCGCTCTGCGATTTTCAATCCTGCGTAGCCGGTTTCAAACGGATCCTGTACCGTGACGATATCGGCTTTCTCAAGCGCACGACCGATACGTATCGCATCAAAAATCCTGCGAACGCGCGATGATGAATTGGTCGGAATGAGCATCACTGAGCCGATCGTCTCTTTTTTGTACGAGCCGCCGCACATCACGATGATGTCGACGCGTGAGAAGAAACGCGTATACGCCAAAATGCGCTCCCGCACTTTTGAATTTTTGTCAAAAACTGCCGTCTCCGTACCTACAACGATGAGCGATTGTGAGCTATGATGCTCCGAATGAAACGATTGCTGCTTCGCGCCGCCGGTTGTGTCGGCTTGCCCGCTGTGTTCAGATTCTTCCATAGAAATACGTTGACAATCGTACTCTATCACGGCGTCGCGCCGAAGCGCGACATCGGCAAAGAAAACAATCTGTATAATTACCGCGGCAAATATATCGCGCCGGAAGATTTTGAATGGCAAATGCAGTACATCAAAAAGCATTACACTGTGCTCGATCTTGAAAAAGCGCTTTCACGGATGCGCGAAAATACGCTGCCGAGAAATGCACTCGCGATTACCTTTGACGATGGTTACCGGAATTTTTACGATTACGCGTATCCGATTCTCAAAAAAAACAACCTGACGGCGACGATGTTTTTAGTGAGCGACTTTGTGCTCGAAAAGAAACCGCTGTGGGTCGATAGACTCGAGTATGCTATGGGTAACTTGAAGATCGAACGCGCAGAGAAAATAAAGAAAGACTCTGTTATGCGTCAGGAGTTGAAACGAGCTAGCTCTGTCGAGCGGGAACAACGTTTGAGGGCGCTTGAACAAGAAACCGGCGCGCTACTTTCCGATTTTGACGGCGAAAAAGCAGTGTATGCGCCACTTTCGGTCGAACAGATGCAGGAAATGCGCGCGCTAGTCTCCTTCGGCGCGCATACAAAAACGCACCCAATCCTGAGCACAGAATCAAGCACCGACGCCGAGCGCGACATCCGCGAATCGAAAGAATCTCTTGAGCGGGCACTCGGAAAGCTCTCATCAGTGTTTGCCTATCCCAACGGACAGCCCGGCGATTGGACTGAAGCAAACGAGCAATCGCTCAAGAGACTTGGTTTTACCTACGCTCTGACGACGACCGAGGGGACAAACACGAGCACGACACACCCTTTTCGACTCACCCGAGTTGTGTTAGACAGTACCAATCGCTCCGGTGCATTTGCAGCAATCCTCACTGGCGTGCGATCATTCTTGAAATCACTATGACCACGCGCACAGAAGTCACTTTTTTCAACGACACGAGTAATTCCTATCTCGCGGAATACCAGCGTGAGACGCCGGAAGGCTACTCGTTTCGCGTGCGCCGCGAAAAAGTCTTAGCGATGTTGCCCGAAGGCAGTGGCAAAAAGATTCTCGATCTCGCTTCAGGCCCTGGGACCATGATCAAGGGTCTCCGAGCGAAAAACTACGATGTGACCTGCGTCGACGCGGCGCCCGACATGATTGAGCTTGCAAAAAAAGAAGCGAGCACCGACCCGTACGTCGTGTGCGAAGTTGGCGACGCATACGGATTGCGTTTCGCCGACAATGCTTTCGACATCGAAACCGCAATGGGACTTATCGAATATCTCGACGACGAACACAAGTATTTGAATGAAGTAAAACGCATCGTAAAACCGGGCGGCACTGCCATTATTACGTTCCCGAATATCTGGAGTCCGTGGCGCGCGTGGAACCGCGTATTACGCGCCGTTCGCAATAGTGTAAAGCCACACAAAGCAACAGGCCTCCTGCATCGCGAATACACTGCAAAACGCGTACGCGCGCTCATGGACGAACACGGTTTTGATACTGTAGATGTGTTGTACTACAACCTCAAACTTGTTCCCTACCCCTTGGATCGGCTGTTCCCGCGGTTTACTGTGTGGTTCTCTCACGTGTGCGAGAAACTCGACAGGACACCGTTGCGCTGGTTTGGCACTGCTTTTATCGTTGAGGCACGCAAGCGCTAGATCAGCTCGAGCATTTCGCGCGCGACATCTTTGTACATACGTACTGTTTTGAATGCTCTGACTCGCTCGCACAGTGCCTGATACTTCGACGTATCTGCCAAATCTTGTATGCCGCTGATCATGTCTGATTCACTTAATGGATCGACAATGACACCGTATTCGCGGAATTGTTCGGCGTAGCCCGAATATTTCGTGAGGAGAAACGGTTTGCCGCAGCGTAAGGCGTCGATGACAGAATTCGGGGCGACGTCAGAGATCGAAGGGACGGCAACGGCGTGTGCACGCGCAATGCGTGAAAAAAGCTCATCGCGACTCATGCTGGAGAGTTCGACGAGGGAAAGATTCGTATGTGCAGCCTCGAATGCTTTTCGGAACGCAGATTGATTTTTTAGCTTCAGATTGCGACCGAAGACAAGTACCTCGCCGCTTGATTCCTGTGGTGCGATGCGCTCGGGTATCACATTCTCGACAACATGACAGCGCGCTTCGTCTAAATCATAGTAATCCTCCCATACGTTGATGAGCCAGCGTGTATTGAACACGAGCGTCGCGTGATTGAGCATCCAGCGCACCGAGCGAAATGCTACCCGTTCTTTATTGTTCAACCGATCTAAATGTTCATACAGTTGCGGAAGTGGCACAAGATCACCGGTGCGCTCGACATAGGATTCCCACGCGAAATCGCCTCCGACACGGATAAGTACCGGCTTACGCAATAGCATGCCGACGAATGCCGCAGGCACACCGACACTGTACGTATCGAATGCAAAAATCGCATCGGCACCGACCGACGCGAAGAAGAGTTTGATCCCATACAAAAGGTGGCGAACGCCACTTGGCAATTTGCGCAGCGAACCGAACAACACGAGCGGGGCCCGGTGCCCGGATGCTTCAAGCGCTTTTTTTACACCTTCAGCATAGAGCGCAGGCCCACCGATTTCTGGCGGGTAAATTCCCGTCGCAATCACAATCCGCATGAGAAATAGACTACAGCAAAGCGAAGAGGCGCGCCATGCGCGCCTCCGCATATAGTACTCACTCCGCATGAAGCCATCGCCCCATCGGAGTCTGGGTGTAGTCGTGTACCGCTTGCGCAGACACCTGCGCACACGCGACGTACCATTCATACCACCATCCGACGTTGACCCAGTAGAAAAATGCTGCCATGGCTGATCCTCCTACTGCCGACAGCAAACACCCGAACTCGACCGGGCGCAAGTCAGTTATCCGCTCGTCGTGCAGTGTCAAAGAGACGCGATTGCGCACGCGCGATCAAGTTCCAGTCGTATTTTTCCACCACCAGGGCGCGCGCGTTTTTGACTATGCGAGCGACGAGCGCCGGGTCATCAAGGTATCGTCGAACCGCGGCAGCGACCGATTGCGGATCGCGGACATTGCAGAAAAGTCCCGTCGGTTCATGTTCAGGATTTCTATCTGGATCGAAGAGAAAATCCGGAATACCGCCGACTGGCGTCGCGACGACAGGAATGCCCGCGGCGAACGCTTCGACAAACGCGCTCCCCATGCCCTCGATAATCGACGGGCGGACAAAAATATCTGAAATCCTTAAAAGCGCCGGAATGTCTGTGTGATCGATGCTTCCGGCGAAGATAACGCGGCCTGACGCGATTTTATTCGCATGTATTTCGAGTTTACCGCGATCTTCCCCATCGCCAGCGATCAACAACTTCACATGCGCCGGAAGATGTGGGAGTGCAGCGATAATATCTTCGACGCCGCGCGAAAGCACCAAGCGAGATGCAGTAAACAAAAACACGTCACCCATTCTTTTATCAAATCGTTTCTTCAAGTCTAGTAGTTTTTGATCGTCAATCGGCGCGGAAAATTGTGCGACGTCGACTGCGTTTGGAATGACATCGATCGGCCCATGATAGCCAATGTCGCGCGTCAATCGCTCGATGAAATTTGAAATTACTTTGATTCGGTCCGCTCGCCTATATATGGCCCTATAGAGACCCCAGATTGCTCGCAGCAACGGCTGGCGATCCTTGATTTGCTGCAGGGAATTACCGTCCTGGAGCTCAAGCACGTACGGAATATTTCTGTGCACGAGCTTGAAAAAGAGTGCTCCGAATCCTGCTTGGTTGGCCAGCATCGCCCAGACGACATCGTATCGATTCGCCTGATTGAGCGAGAGCGCTTTGAAAAACGACGTAACAGGAAAAAGGATTTTCGCGACCTTGCATTGCCAAGGCATCGCGCGATCGGAAATCTTCGGATGATCCGCGGTGAATCCAATGCGATAGACGGTAATGTTCCCTACCTTTTCGACGCGCGGAAGATTGCGATCGAATCGGAGTGTAATCATGTCAAAGGTGTACTCATTCGGACTGATCCGATCGGTGATTTCTTTCATCGCAAGTTCTGCGCCACCCACATACGGCACATACGCGAGCGAAAATATGAGGACTCGTTTCATTTGTATCGCGGCTATTTTACGAGCCCGAACAGCAAGCGCGAAATCGCGTCTCGACTTTTGATTGCGTTTTCCTTGATTTGTTGATATCGCTTCCTCAATTCGTCACGCTCGGCCGCCAAGTGGGATTGCTGTGCGCCGGTCGCGCTCGGCAACATGTCGTCATAGCCTGCCATAGCTGCTTGAAACCGACGATCGGTAACTACATCACCTAAATCATTTATCGCACTGTATGCGGTTTCCGATTTTTTCATCGCGGCCGAGACGGTTTCAAAAAATCCAGCTGATTGTTGGTCTCCCGATTTCTGCTTCAAGAAATTTGTTGCGACACCGTAGCCAAGCGCAGCGAATATGCGGGCGATTTCACCGGGCCCTCGCGCCGACTGCCGCTCAAATGTCTGCCACGGTTCGGCTTTGCTTTCAGGCTTTTCTGTTGTGCGTGGTCGTTCAAGCATAGCTTTCGCTCAATGTCTTTTCTTCCGCTAGGGCGGCGTCCCACTTGGTCAGATTATTTTCGTTCAGCGCTTCGTGTTTCTGCCGAATGTTTTTCGTTGCAGTTGCGACGTGCGCTCGGTCTTCACTGAGAAATTGGACCAACTCATCGCAGTATTCTGGCGGGAGCGTTGCGACGACTTGTTGCCACAGATCTAGATCCGAACGGGATACGCCGTATGCCGGATCACTCACGATCTCTATAATCGATTGCGCAGTACCCATACGCTGCATTCTATATCGTCCTTGTCATAAGAAAAACCCCCAGCCTGAGCCAGGGGTTTTGTATTTGGCCACTAGGAATGTGCTCTAGTGCAGCACGTTGGCAACGTCTTCGAGAGCGTCGGCGCTTGCCGAGTGCCCTTTCGAGCGCAAAAACCGGGAGCCGTGCTTGACGGCAAGGCCAAGACCGGTCTTGAGCGAGTCATGCAGACGCGTTTTCTGTTGCTCGTCGAGCGATTGGTACGCACCGTATGCACGGCCGACGGGCGCAGGTTCCATCCTCCGACTCGTCGCGATGCTAAACAGTGTCGCCAACCAGGGGCCCGATATTGCGAGCAGCATCGAGACAACGACGCCGACAATTGCGAGGCCCGGAGGATGCTCCAGGTGACTCACGAAATAAATCGTCGACGCGATGTACAGTGTCGTGCATGCGAAGCTCCAGGCGATGAAGAAAAACAGCGCCCGACGCAATCGCGCGTAGCCAAACAAGAAGCTGACAATGAGCACAAGTAGTGGCAGCATCAGTAAAACTTTCATAGTCCCTCCTTTGGACAAAAAGTCTCTGATTTGATCCAGTCGGTATTATACTTTGGAATCCTTACGTAGTCAAGCTCACTGCTCTTGGGCTTTCAGCGAGTCGATATACTGCTTGACGGTCATTTGCGTTTTCCAGCCAAACTCCTTCTCGGCGCGAGATGTGTCGACGATCGAATCCATGCGATTACCTGGCCTCTCTGGAAGCATTTCGATGTTGTCGGTAAACATCTTTGCAATATCGAGAATCGAATATGATTCGGGCGCGCCAAGTCCGTAATCGTCGCCCTGCCCCTGTTCCCCGACCATCATCAGCCCACGCGCGAGATCATCGACGTGGGTGAAGTTTCGCTTTTGCGTCCCCGGCGCACGCACGGTGATCGGTTTCCCTTCTTTATAGAGCGTCTTGAAAATTCCCATAACGCTGCCGTACTTCGGGTCGGTGCTCTCGCGCGCGCCGTAGGCATTGTAGAAATACGTGACGGCGTATGGGAGCTGGAACCAATTGCCGTAATTCCGGGCAAGCTCCGTATTCGACGCCTTCATCCACGCATATGGCGATTGATCGCGGCCCATGCCGCCGTCGGCGAATTTCGTGGAGGAGCCCGCATAGACCAATTTGCAGCCGCGCGCACGCCAGTATTCGAAAACTTTGTGCGTGCCCAAGACGTTGCTCTCCCACACGAGCGGGAGATCACTGAAGCTCTGCTCGACACGCGAGTATTCGCCGAGGTGAAAAATGATCTTTGGTTTTTCTTTGCCCAAGAGTTCTTCGATGTCTTTGGTGTGCCCTTCGACGTATTCTGCAACAGTGACATGATTTTCCTTTTTACCGATGAAGTAATTGTCGAGCGAGACGACGCGATATTTCGGCAGCAACATCTCAATGAGGCGAGAGCCGATCATGCCCGCCCCGCCCGTGACGATCACGGTTTCTTTTCCAGCCATTGAGCTTCACTCTACAACAATTTTGTGGCTCTATCCAACCTTATTCGTGACTTCCGCCGTTGAGGACTTTTTGCAATTCTTCGGGCGAGACTTCGCCATTGCTTTTGCTTTCGGGAGGACGTGGTGCCGGAGGCCGTGGAGCTTCTGCTGCTGGAGCGCGGACGGGTTGTGGCTGCGGGCGAGGATGCGGCGAGGGATTACTGTGTGTCTTTGCAGACATGCGAGAGCGTAAGACATCTGCGGGAGAGCGCTGTCCAGATGCGTTTGACGGATTTTCCTGGGGCGCGGCGGCAGGCCTTGCCGCAGCGATTGCGTCGCGGAGCGCTCCGCGCTCCGCGGGTGCGGCTTGCGGCTGCGCCTGCGGCGGACGAGGAGCATTTTGAGGTCGCACGTATCGATCTTCTCGGCGCGGGATGAATTCGCGCGGCTCGCGCTGCATCTGGGGACGTGGCCCACGATCGGATCGGTCATCTCGTGGCGCGCCATCGCGCGGACCGTTCCATCGCCGCTCCCCCATCCCGCGTCGCTCGGCGGGTGCGCCCGCGGGTCGCGGGGGCGGTGCGAATTCTGCCTGACGTTTATTGACTGATGCTTCAATGTCGGTGCGTTTCCTCCCAAACTCTTCGCGTGAATTTGAAATCACATCATCGCGATACGAAACAGGCGGCGCCTCGATGGGCGCGATGGTGTCTGCAGAAAATGGTGGTGAGCCTACACCGTCGATCATGAGCGTGAGATAGATTTGTCCGATTCCAAGGCCTGCCAGATCCTCGGCCGTAAATGTCGGGTCAAACACGGTTTCCAAAACTTCCGCGTCAAAAGGCCCGACGCGGAAACACACGAGCGTCCCGATGTTGCCGAAAACCGCATCTCGCACTTTTTCTTCCATTTGCTCGATGTATTGGTTGGCGAGTGTGAGCGCAAGTTTGTATTTGCGCGATTCGGAAAGAATGTCGGCGAACGCCTCGTTCATCATCGACTGGAACTCGTCGACGTAAAAATAAAAGCGAGGCAACTTCGCCATCCGGAGAGGCGGCTCGTCGGCTCGCGAAATCGCCGCGAGATAAATCTTCACGACAAGCATTGATCCTAGAAGCGCGGCATTGGTCTCACCCATGCGCCCTTTTGAAAGGTTCACAATGAAAATCTTTTTCTCATCCATCATTTGGCGGAGATCGAAAGTCGACTTCGGTTGCCCGACAATATTACGAATCAACGGGTTCGAGGTGAATTGACCGACTTTGTTTTGAATCGCCGGCGTCGCTTCACGCGTATAGGTATCGGTAAAGCTCGCAAATTCTTCCGTCCAGAACGATTTGACTATCGGGTCGGTGATGCGCTCAATCACCGCGGCGCGAAATACTTTGTTGGTGAGCATTCTGTTGACGTCGAGCAATGTGGAGCCAGGGTACTCGAGCAGTGCGAGCAAGGTGTTTTGCAAAATATATTCCATACGTGCACTCCACGCATCGACCCAGATACGCTTCAGTGCGCCCATGAGTCCGGAGACGACGAGATGTCGTTTCTCGTAGCCGACGTCTTCCATCACGTTGAAGCCAACCGGATAGTCGGTGTCGAAAGGCGCGAAATAGACGACGTCTTTCAAGCGGTCGTGCGGGACGAAATTGAGGAGTCGCTCGGCGGTCGCACCGTGCGGATCGATGAAGGCGATACCTTCCCCGTTTTGGATGTCTTGGATCGCCATGTTCTCGAGCATTGTGGATTTACCCATGCCGGTCTTACCGATGATGTACATGTGCTTCCCTCGGTCGTCGGCGCGAATACCAAACATCTCGCGTTTCCCGCGCATGTGGGTAGCGCCAAAATACGTAATACGTTTATCCGGATCGCTTTGGTCATTCCCGGCCATGAGGAAAGTATAGCAAATCTTGCACGTTCGATTGCTTCGTGGTCCTGCGTGCTACTGGTACTGAATGTAAATCGGCGACGGTGTGAGCTTCAATACTTGCGCAGGTGTCATCATGCCGGTCGATGGTGGCTTGAGGTCGTTTTTGTAGAAAAGCTTGAAGCCGGTGAATTGCACAGGCTCATCTGCAACGATGTTGACGAAGGTATTGATTTTCTTCGCCTGATCGCCCCAGCCGTCCATATCCATCACGATCTGCACTTCTGGCAACGGCTGTATTTTCTCCGCATTCGTGACCATGTCTTGCGTAAAGCGATGAATCATCAGAATTTTCGGGGGAAGGTCGTGATCACGTACAATGCCCGCAAGATACGTGGCGACCCAATTGATGTCGGTCGCATCGAGTGTGCCAATTTCATCGCCTGGCGGGATTGCGTGTTTCATCGAGAACTCGGGATCGACGCCGACCATGACATTTGGCATCGCGAGATATTTCTCATACTGCGGCAATTCTTTTTGCACCGTCGAAAAACCAACCTGAAAATCCAAAAAAACGAGTCCGTGGACCTGTTGTGCGAGCTCAAGCGCTTTATCGATTTGATCGTCTGGCATGCGGGCGCGATACATGCCATCGGCGCCTTTCGAGGCTTGCGCGGTGACGACGATGTAATGAAGGGCAGGTACGACCGGAGTCGAAGGATCTGCGGCGGCCCATTGCACTGTCGTTGACGCGAGACGCTGGAGCATTTCTTCCGGCGGGTACTGACCAAGGACACCCATTTGAGTGGAATAGAAATTGCCGTAGTAGGCGACAATACGATTGAACGGCAGGAGCGCGCCATCATTCGGGTAGACGGCTTTCGCTGGCCATGCGGGCCTATGCGTTTTGGTGTTCGTCGCAAAGCCGTTCGCGTCGAGTGGAGTCGTCGTGCCGGCGAGAAACGCGAAGTACCAAGGACTTGAAGTGGCGATGTGCGCGAGTGCGAGTAGCTTTTCGTCGTACGCGCGCTTATCGAGGGGCGGACGCGTGATGCGTACTGTGTCGACGGGGTTGTCGCGATCGAAGGAAACTTGCGGCGCGGCGAGCGAGATAGCGCTCGCCGCGCCGCCCAACACGATCACAATGCCAGCGAGGTAGCCAGCGTTACGCCATGTCATTCCCATCTGTTTTCGGAGCGCTTTCAGCATAAGTCTGACTCTGATGCGGCATGACCGGCTGCTTGGGCAGGCGGCTGCGGACAATAATGCCAAGTATGATCACGAGCACCCCCGCAGCAAACGCCAACACGTCGTGCCAACTTTGCGGTACCCCCAAAAAAGGCTGTAGTGCAACAAACGTCCCGGCAAGTATGATGAGCGCATCAAGCGTCATATAATCGATTCCGGAAAGTATATCGCACGTTGTGTGAATGGTACACTTCATCCCATTACCATCTGTCGTAGCTCATCTTAGACATATGATTGATCATGCAGGCGTGCACGTTAGCGATTACGAAAAGTCGAAAGCATATTACACACAAGCACTCGCCCCGCTTGGCTATACGCTCATTGCCGACTACGCAGAGTACAAAGCTGCGGGTTTTGGTGAAAGCGGCAAGGCAGATTTTTGGATCAGTGGCGATGGCGCCGAACAGGATAATCACGTTGCATTTTCCGCAAAAGATAAAGCAACGGTCAACGCATACTACAAAGCGGCGATGGCCGCAGCTGGCACAGACAACGGTGCACCCGGCTATCGCAAAGATTACTCGCCCGGCTACTACGCGGCATTCGTGAAAGACCTGGATGGTCACAACATTGAGGTCGTCTTCCACGATCCAAACCCGAGCGCCTAGGGTTCAATGATGACGACAAACTCGCCGCGGGCCTTCTGGCCCGCGGCGAGTTTTTCTTCCAACTCTTTCGGCGCACCAGAAAGTACTTCTTCGTGCATTTTGGTGAGCTCGCGAGCGATTGTGATGCTCGCTTTTGGTACAAATGAACCAAGCTCCTTCAACAATTTCAAAATTCGGTGTGGCGATTCGTAGAGTACGACGGGGACATCGCTTTTTGCAATTTGTTTGATCGCGGTTTGCCTTCCCTTTTTGTGCGGTAGAAATCCAATAAACGTAAAAGACTGCGCATCGATACCTGCGATCGACAGTGCAGCAGTGAGCGCGCTTGGGCCTGGTACTGCGTCGACGATGCCGCCGTGCTCGCGAACAAACGCAACCAAGCGAGAACCGGGGTCCGAAATTCCTGGCGTCCCGGCGTCAGTCACGTAGCAAATGTGCTCCCCTCGCTCGAGCCGTTCGAGCACTTCTTTCGCGCCTTTCATCTCCGTCGCCGCATCGAGTCGATGGACCGATTTACGCAAACCGTAGTGGTTTAAGAGCTTTAGGATTTCACGCGTGTCTTCCGCATAAATTGCCGTGCATTCTTTCAGGTTCCACAGTGCGCGGAAGGTGATGTCGCCCATATTTCCGATGGGAGTTGCGACGATTGAAAGTTTGCCTTGAGCCATGCGAAAGACGCTACCATCATTCGCTCGCATTGAGAAGCTGCCACAGCTCATCGGTATCAGTCGCGACTCGCACGCCAGTATTACTGAGTGCGTTCATCGAATTGAATCCCCACGATACCGCAATCATATCGATGCCCGCGGCGCGGCACGCCTCGACGTCACGTATTTCATCTCCGATGTATACAGTGGACGATGGGTCGAGGTGTTCCTGTCGAATTGTTTTGCGTAGCGCGTGGGATTTACCAAAAATTGACGCTCCTGCTCGCACAAAATCTGGGCGAATGGTAGCGCTTCTGAGTATCGCCGTGACGGTACGATCCGAATTTGACGAGACGATTCCGACGCGCACGCGCGCACCTTCGAGGCGTTCGATCAGGTCAGGGATACCCTCTACAACCTCCACATGAGCGACCCGTTTTTCGAATTCTTCCCGACCTCTGCGCTGCATCTGATAGACCTTCCACATATTCCAGCGCGCGGTGCCAAGTCGGCGCGTGAGCACATCGCGCGCATTTTCCTCTCGCAACGCCGTGATTTCTTCTGATCGAATCGGCGCGAAACTAAATTCCTTTGCAAGCACGTTGATCGTCTCCAGCGTGGCGAGTTCGCTTTTTGCGATCGTGCCGTCAAAATCAAAAATGACCGTTTTGTATCGCATACTAATCAGCAATTTGCTCAGCAACTTTGTATATATCGCCCGCGCCCATTGTGATAATGAGTGTACCTTTGCCTTCATCGAGTAAACGATCACGGATCGCGTCAAAAGAATCGAGCGCGGTCACGTTGCGCCCAGCCGCGCGAGCGAGCGTGTGATTGGAGACAGTCGGATCGGGTGCTTCACGTGCCGGGTAGATAGGCGCGACGATCGCTTTATCGGCGCTTGCGAGCGCGGCTGCGAATTCTTTCTGTAAACTTTTGGTTCGACTATAGAGGTGCGGATGGAATGCGACAACGATTTTATGACCGGGAAATTTCCATCGCGCAGCATCGATTGTGAGAGCAATCGCCGTCGGATGGTGCGCGTAGTCGTCATACACGATTGCACCGAGCGGCGTTTCGCCCTTGTACTCGAAGCGACGCCACGACCCTTTGAAATCGGCGAGCGCGTCATTAATCGCGCTTTGTTCGATATCGGGAAACGCAGCGCGCGCCGCGGCCGCCGCGGCGCGCGCATTCATTTTGTTGAATTCCCCCAGGAGACCAATCTCGGGCACGTCCACTTTCGTGAAATCGATTACCGTCGCTGAAACATTCCGCAACGCCGGTGCGACATTCGAATCCTCCGGATTTGTCACGATGAAACCGTGTCGTGGGACTTTTTCAGCAGCTTTCCGGAACGTCTCCTGCAGCGCAGCGAGATCGGGAAAATAATCCGTGTGATCTAATTCGCAGTTGGTAATAACCAAAATCTCAGGAGACAATTTCAAAACGTGATCACGATACTCACACGCTTCAACGACAAAAAGATCATCGCGACCTGCAAGAAAATTCGATCCAAAATCTCGCACGATCGATCCGACGATCGCCGTCGGCTCTTTATGCGCGTCGCGCAAGATTTTCGCGAGCATGCCGGTCGTCGTCGTCTTGCCATGCGTCCCTGTTATGGCGATCGTGCGCGCATCTTTCGACACCTCACCGAGCGCTTCGAAATACGACATCCCTGGAATCTGCATTTCCTTCGCGCGAATACGTTCGACATTGTCGCTCCAGACCGCATCGCTGTAGATCAAAAGCTCACTGTCAGCCGGAATATTGCATTGGTCGTGTCCAATCGCGACTGTGATTCCCTTTTGTGCCAACAAGGCAGTCGTCGGCGATTCTTCTCTATCTGAACCTCTCACATCAGTCCCTCGATGCTTCAGCAATTGCGCGAGCGCGGACATGCCGATGCCTCCGATCCCGACCATATAGATCTTTTGCGGGAGTTGCATAAGTACCAGTATACAGATTAAAGTGCTGACGGTTGTAGAACCTTAACGTACCCTATAGTGCTTCAGAGGAGAGTCCAATGGCGCTACCTTCGAGTATTACAAGCGAGGTCGGCGCTTCGGTGCAACCTCCCAAGATCCTGATCGAAGATTTGCACTTCCGCTATGGTACCAACCACGTCCTCAAAGGCGTGAACATGCCGATTCGCGAACGATGCGTGACTGCCATTATCGGGCCATCGGGTTGCGGCAAATCTACCTTACTTCGTGTTCTTAATCGCATATACGATCTTTACCCAAATCAGCGTGCGGAAGGGAAAGTGCTGTTGGACGGGGTGAACATACTCGCGCCTGGTACCGACCTCAATCTCTTGCGAGCGCGCGTCGGTATGGTGTTTCAGAAAGCGACGCCGTTTCCGATGTCGATTTATGAAAACATCGCATTCGGCATTCGCTTGTACAACCGCTTGCCGAAATCTGAAATTGATGCACGAGTACAACACTATCTGAAAAAAGCGGTGCTTTGGGAAGAAGTAAAAGACAAGCTGCGCACAAACGCCAACAGTCTGTCGGGTGGCCAGCAGCAGCGCTTGTGCATTGCCCGCTCGATCGCGATTCAGCCCGAGGTGCTTTTGTTCGACGAACCGTGCTCTGCGCTTGATCCGATATCAACCGCAAAGATCGAGGAGTTGCTCGATGAGCTGAGAAGCGATTACACGATTGTGATCGTCACTCACAACCTGCAACAAGCTGCACGAATCGGTGATTTCACCGCCTTCATGCTGCTTGGTGAGCTTATCGAATTCGATAGCTCGCTCAAGATAGCAACGAATCCGAGCCGTCGAGAAACGTCGGACTACATCACTGGTCGTTTTGGTTGAGATTTGCCGCTTTGCGCATACGCGCAAAGCGGCAATTTTTTATACTGCCGACACAATTTTCAAAAATTGATCGTTGCGATCAAATTCGTTCTTAAAATATTTCCCGAAAGAAGCAAACGCGGGGCTGTAAAGTACGGTTTCGCCTGGCTCGGCAACCTGGAACGCACGCACGACCGTCGCCTTCAATCCCTCTTCCTCATACACCTGGACGGCCGGTTGTAGGGCAAATATATCTTCTCGAATCCGTTCCGAGCCGCGCTCTTTGAAGAGAACAACCTTCGAACACCACTTCGGGATCTCTTGTATCAATTCCGACATATCGAGTCCCTTATCATCGCCGCCCATGATCAGCACAACGCCCTTCTTATGCTGATCACCGACTGCACGAAGGGCCGCGATCGTCGCTGTGGGTGTCGTCGAATTATTATCGTTATAGATTTTCACGCCGTTCACGTCCCGCAAAAATTGCAATCGCCCCTCGACACCTTCGAACGATTCAAGTCCGTCTTTCACTTCTTCGTCGGAAAGTCCGAGTGCCATGAGCACAGCTGCAGCGAGAGCCGCATTTTCACGATTGTGTTCTCCGACGACCCGCAATTTCCAATCATGTGGGAGAGGCACGGGCGTCATGGCCCCGACTGAGGGTTTCGTTGCAGCGACGCGCTCCGCGATCGAGGTACCAACGATTAATTTATCGTCTTTCGTTTGAAACTTGAAAATGTTTGTTTTGTCTGCAAAATACGTTTCCATATCAGGATAATAATTGAGATGATCGGCAGAAAGATTCGTCACGACGGCGATGTGCGGACTGATTTTGAGTTCTCCAAAACCTTGGAGCTGCCATGAGTCGAGTTCCAAGACTGCAACGTCGCCTTTTTTCACACTGTGCAGCATGGCGAGCGTTGATTTACCGCGAATATTGCCACCGAGCAGCGCGTGCTTCCCAGCACGCACGAGAGTTCGATAAATCATGTGTGTCACGGTGGACTTGGCGCGTGTACCGGTAACACCGACGATTGTTGCGCCCATTTCCGACGCATATTTTGCAAAAAGCGCGGTTGACATCATGACAGGCACGCCCGCTTTCTGGGCAGCGGCGATTTCTGGCGAGTTCAGCGGCACCCCTGCCGCCTTCAATACCATGTCTGCATCTGTAAAATCAGCCATGTCGTGACCACCAAGATGAAATGCAACGTTCTTAAAATGCTCGAGTTTTTTAACGGACACGGCGAGTTCATCCGATGTCTTTTTGTCCGTTACGACGATTTCAGCCCCACAATTGGCTAAGAATTCGACATCACCTACCCCGCGACCGAGGAGTCCAAGACCCATTACCGTGATCTTTTTGCCCTCAAATGGCATGCAAACATTCGACATCGTGCTGCAACTATATCACTTGCGCTTCAAAGTTTCTCATTCTCGAATCTGTTATCCACTTGTCGAAAATCAGTGCACAAGAGTACAATGCGCGTCCCAGTTGATTGTGGAAGTCGGGTTTCATCCCCGCACTGTGCCGCAACGGTAATGTCCTTCGCTGTAGCGAGGGAACGAGTCCGGTCTTCGATCAACTGTACATCCCGAGCAGGACAGCACCGCATACGGTGTTCGATCGAAAGATCTCTGCTTCGGGCAGGGATTTTTTATGCGAAAACACATCACAATCATCATCGCACTTATCGCGGCCGCGATCAGCGTCGTCACGTTGTCGACACTACAAGAGCGCACGAGCACAGCAGTCGCCCCATCGGCGCAACAAAACGTACAGCAATCTGAACCGGCGCCTGCATCGCAGGCGCCGGCTGCGAGCCATTCTTCGAACCCGACTCCCGCCGCATCTTCCAATGCGCCGGCACCCAATGTCACTCTCCTTGTCGGCAGCTCTTCGTACCACACATTTATCCCAACGGGATCGACGGTCTTTGATCTCATGCGGACACTCGCCTCAACCACGGACTTCCGTTTTACCTATCGCACGTATCAATCGCTCGGCGCATTTATCGAATCGATCGATGGCATGGCAAACGCGCACGATTGGTACTGGTTTCTCTACATCAATGGCAAATCGTCGCAGACCGGAGCAACGCAAACAGCACTCAACCCTGGCGACACGGTCGAGTGGCGATATGAGAAAAATTATTAATTAGTAGTAATGCGCATGACGTATAAAAACACGTTTGCAAGTTTGGTTCTCACTTTTAGTATTGCGATCACACCGACCTTCGCATTTGCGGACGATGCGAGCTCGACGCCGCCACTCGATGCAAGTTCGACTCCCCCGACCGCCACTTCAACAGAGCCTACGGCGACATCATCGCCACTGTCGATCACCGCTCCAGGAGATCAAACATTTTCGACGACGACATTTCCTGCGTTTCCGTTACTGGATTTTGCGACAGCGTCCGACACTCCGGATTCGAATCCAACTGTCAGCTTTTCTCCGACATCATTTCCGCATGGCACGACGACGGTGACATGGACGGCGACCGATGCCGCGAACAACGTCGCAACAACCACCTCGAACGTCGGCGTCTTTCTCGGCGTCGAAGGTTCTATCGATGTGCCGCCGAATTGCATCGTGACCGATAGCGACGGAGTCGCACATCAATACCCTGAAGCGAGTTCGACAAGCACGTACCTTGGAATCTGTGCGCTTGAAGCAGCAAAAGAGAGTGGCCTCATTTCTTCAGTTGGACTCTCGAATCAGTTTCCGAGTCTCGGCTTGTTTGTGACGAGTGTCGATGGAATCGCTGCAGACCCAAATAGTCAATTCTGGGCACTCTTTCAAAATGATGGTTTCGCGAGCGCAGGACTGAGCTCGCTTCCGGTACATGCGACTGACACGATCGCTTTGAAACTCGAGGACTTCAATGGCAACAATCTGGGTGGCAAGGTCATCCTGCATATCAATAGTCTGGTGAGCACGAGCTCGAATGCAACAAGCACGAGTGCTACGAGCACACCGGAAAATCCGCCGCCCCCGCCCGGAGGCGGCGGTGGCATTTCGCACCTATTCCTCAACATCCCAAACGCGTTTGCGTATCTTACGAGTAAACAAAACGCCAACGGTTCCTTCGGCGCACCAGGGGACGACCCGATCAAGACAGACTGGGCCGCGATCGCGTGTGCGGTCCCGAATGCACCTGCGCAGCCGTGCAATAAGTTGCGCGCGTACGAACTCGCGGCTACGCCAACGCTCTCCGTCGTTACCGACGCGGAGCGACATGCAATGGCGCTTGAAGCATTGAATATCGATCCCTACACAGGTGCTTCCGTCAATTACATTGCAACAATTGTGAATGCCTTCGACGGCACGAGTATTCCCGGACCGGTACAAAATGATATTTTCGCACTCTTCCCACTCCTGCACGCCGGCTATGCACCGACCGACGACATAATTCAAAAAATCGGCGCTTCGGTACTCGCTGCACAAAAGCCTGACGGTTCGTGGGGCGATCCGGACACGACGGCTGCGGCAATTCAGGGGCTCGGCATGCTCTTCACAGGAGACCCGGCGAAAGATGGCGCGCTCGGCGCAGCACTCGGCATGGCCGAAGGAAAGCTACTCGCGACCGAAGGCTCCGACGCGTCATGGGACGAAAACGTCGACTCGACGAGTTGGATACAAACGATGATGAACTCGGTGCAGGAGGGCGATCCAGCTCATGCAATTCCCTTCACGAGCTCCGCCGGCCTCGTCCCCAACGATGCGATCGCGCGTACCCAAGCGACAGACGGCGGTGTGCAACCAAATAGCGTGGACGCGAACACACGTATCTGGAGCACGAGCTACGCAATCGTCGCAGCATCCGGCAAAAGCTGGATATCGCTTCTCAGCATGTTCCCGAAGCAAAGCGTCGTGAACAACAGCAGTGGCGGAGGCAATGGTCCCGGGCTCGGCGCAGTACTCGGCGCATCAACATCCACTGTCGCGACATCGACAGAGCCGATTGCTACATCGACGCCGGAGACTGCGAGCTCGACAGCGGCTATTGCAACTTCAACACTGACCGCGACCGTTGCGACCAGCTCCGCGACATCGACTCCGCATGTCGTCAAAAAGAAAACTGTCCTGAAAAAACTTCTCACAACAGCGGCCGTCCCGATTACCACAGCAACGAGCATTGAACCGATCATACAAACGACTGGAGCTTCGAGTGCCGCGCCGAGCGGATTCTTCAATGGACTGTGGGGTGCGATCGTCTCGTTCTTCCAACACATCTTCTAACTGCGACGTACATCAGTCATACTCCAAATCTCAAGATGTTCGGCTGGATCTGGATCGGCGAGATTGTCGGCAATCACGCGCGCGACGTCATCTGGCTCCATGGAGCTCTCGTAATCTTCGTGCTTGTTCTCGCCAAAGAGCGCGGTCTTGATGCGATACGGATACACAGAAAGGACACGAATGCCCGCATCCTTGAGTTCGTCGCGCATCGCTTGCGTGAAGCCTTCGGCTGCAAATTTGCTCGCTGAATACGATGCACCGAGTCCTTTGCCCTTGAGCGCGCGAACCGAAAGGACGTTGAGGATCGTGCCGACTTTTTTTCCGCGCATGTGTCTCACAGCTTCGAGCATGCCGTATGCGAGCCCGAAGTAATTCCCGTCGACGAGTCGCATGGCGTAATTGAAATCGATACTTTCTTCCTGCGTATACGGCACCCCAATGCCTGCGTTGTTGACCCACAGGTCGATGCCTCCAAATTCCTCCATTGCCGCTCCCACGCAGCCCCACACTTCTTCCCCGCACATCAACACCCCGACCCTCAGCGTCGCCGGTCACTCAGCTCCAAGCGCTTCAAGTTCTGTCGGAATGACATCGGAGAGGAGCACGCGGGCGCCGCGCTCGCGGATTATCTCGCGCGCGAGCGCGGCGCCGAGCCCGCGCGCGGCGCCCGTCAACACACACGCCGCGCCATCGAGCTTCATTGAGGCATTATAGCTGTTGCGCCGCGTGCGAGCTGCCGATAGTATGTGAAATCAAGGGTGCGTGGCGGAATTGGTATACGCGTACGTCTCAGAAGCGTATGGGGCAACCCGTGGGAGTTCAAGTCTCCCCGCACCCACAACAGTAAAAATCTATACCCAAAATACCTCTCAGAGCCATGTGCGCATGGCTTTTGAGTGGATTCTAATATTCTCGATTTTTCTTGAGGGGTTGGGAGACAACCGAACCTCTTATTGAAGACTTGTAATTTATGTCATTTTCTGACATACCTATGGCGGCTGTTCCTTAGAGAACGGCATCACTGGGTGCTCTTAGAGCACAAGGAGAAGGCCATGAAGATCAGTTTGGATACGCGCTACACAGAAGCTCCGCAGCCGAACATCAGCGGCCCTTTGTGGGAAGTGACACACTCGGCTTTGATGACGGCCTGCGCCATCGCGACGCGGGTCAGCGGAAGCCTCAGCGAGAAGTTCTTTGTCGCGGACCACGTCGAAGTACTTCGATTCCGTTTCCGCAAGCAACAGGAAAATGGCACGACCCTGTTCAAGTTTGCCACCGTCATTACGGTCGGCGGGCAGAAGTACGATCGCGAAATCGAGTCGTCGCTCGAGATGCCGAAGACCAGTTATTCGGACAACGTTAACTACGCGACGGTCAACGACCTGAGCGACACGATATCCTCCTTCGTTCGCGAAGAAATCGGAAAAGTCATTGATGCTCAGCGCAACGGTCTCGAATCGATCAAGCGTCGACTGAGCATTGCCTGATATCGCTGCCAACGAATTTCCCGTCCCGGACCACTTCCGGGGCGGGTTAATTTTTTAGCGGGTTCTAATATTTTTCGGCTCGACCTTCTCAGTCGGCCTCACGAGCCATTCCGAGACGTCGAAATAGGCTACGTTGTATACTCCACCATGTACGAAACAGGTTCTAATATCTTTTATCAATTTCCACTGATTAAATGAAACGTTAAAAAAAGAAGAGGAGCCCGAGTGAGCTCCCCTTTTGTCAGTCATGCGGCATTATCGCGCCGAGCCACCGTCTATCCGAATCTCCGCGGCCATGAGCCCCTTCGGACCGTGCCCGTATCGGACGAGCACTGTCTGACCAGGACGTAGCTCAGCGAAGCGAAACAGACGGAGCGTCTCCATATGCACGAAAATGTCGGGCGTTCCCTCGCCGCGGGTGAGGAACCCAAATCCTCGTAGACGATTGAACCACTTCACCTGAGCACGCTCGAGCCCAGAGGTTGGAACCACGGTGACATGCGTGCGCGGCTCTGGAGTCGACACTGGATGGATTGCTGTCGAATCATCCATCGAAATCACTCGAACGGCTTGCAGTTTTCCATCCGGCTTTTGGACGGCTTCGAAATCAACCGTCGCACCATCATGAGCGGTTTGAAAACCGTCTCGCCGTAAGCACGTCACGTGCAACAGCACGTCCGAGAGACCATTGTCCGGCACGATGAAACCATATCCTTTGGCAACATCGAACCACTTGATCCGGCCTTTGAGCTGGATCAAAATCGTTGCCGAGACATTCGTCGTTCGCCTCGTATCAGCATGAACACTAATCGACATTACATTCCACTGTACTTTGACACGGGTCAT
>CAZOZG010000003.1:0-14904 GCA_964584225.1 uncultured Candidatus Saccharibacteria bacterium
TTTCGTGTACGGGACTATTACCCTTTGGAGTCGAGCTTCCCAGCTCGTTCCACTAACTAAGGATTTTGTAACTTCATTTCGTTGGACTTCAAGATGGAGAGGAGCAAACAGGCTCCCCTCGTGTTGGCAAGAACTTACTTTGGGGCGATATCAGGCCACCAGTAGATCATAAGGCCGATTACAATCATCGCCAAAGCAAACAACATAGTCTTGGTGCCAAAATCAAGACCTGTGTCCTGTCTGTCGCTCATGCTAACGTCTCCTCTTTTCCATCTTGAAGTCCACGAAAGTGCCGTAGTCTTATAACCCCCATCTACAAAATCAGTCCTCCACTATAGAAGAATTGATTTTGTGGCTGAGTTTGTGCTGATCCCGTTTCGCTCGCCGCTACTAAGGGAATAACTATTGTTCTCTTTTCCTCTTGGTACTGAGATGTTTCACTTCCCAAGGTCTGCTCTACACTTGCGTTAACAAGTGAGTTATCGAGGTTTACTCGATAGGGTTTCCCCATTCGGAAATCTCCGGATCGAAGCTTGCATAGCAGCTCCCCGAAGCGTATCGCAGCTAAGCCGCGTCCTTCATCGCCTTTTAGAGTCTAGGCATCCACCACACGCCCTTACTCAGAATCCAACACACGTGCTACGTGTGAACGGATCCGTCACACGCTTTTGGCGTGTGTCGGACTCCCGCTAGGAATTCTGAGAACCGCGTATTGCTTTGTTGTGTCTAACAACAAAGACTTTGCTTTCCCCGACACACGACTTCAGTCGTGTGAACGGGTCCGTCACACGCTTGCGCGTGTGTCGGATTTCGTTAACTTTTGTTCGTGGACTTCAAGATGGAGGGGAACATGGTTCCCCAAGAACAAGTTGTTGGCGGGACAGGCCGGATTCGAACCGACGACCCCTGGGTTTACAGCCCAGTGCTCTTACCTCAAGCGATCACGCTGAGAGCTTTGCGTTGTACTAGTCTCCAACGCTAAGATCATGCGCATCTTTCTCTTTCCTGAGCTACAGTCCCAAACAACAAACGTAAAGATCCATCTTGAAGTCCACAAACATTTTTTCCTGCAACTGACCTGGATGACATCACGCAGCGCTTTACTTCTGCATGACTAAACCAGATCAATTGTTTTGTTGCCCGACACACGACAAAGTCGTGTGACGGGTCCGTCACACGCTTACGCGTGTGTCGGATTGATTTTTTGTGTCGTTATTTAGTTGTGAAGGATCGGTCTGCCTCCGTAAAACTTCGGCAAGACACGTATGATTTCCAAGAAAAAAGCCGCTTGTGAGCGGCTCGGTCGCACAGCTTTCGCTGAGGCTTACCTGAGCCATCTCGTGAAGCTTTTAATGGATACCATACGTACCGCGAGTATATGCGATCCCTATCGGCGTGTCAACTATTTTTGGCTCAAAATATAGCCCGAAAGCCAAAATTCATATTTTAGCAAGCAAATCCTCAGCTTTTTTAAGGTCATGTGGCGTAGTAATTGCCATCCAAAAGGTTGCAGGAATGAGATGAATTGGTTTCTTCGAGGCAACCATGGTTTGCGGCAAACCGATTTCGTCGCTGTGCGGAGATTTTTTCACAGGTGTTGCGTCAAAAATACTTTCGTCGAGCAAGTAGAGTCCGGTGTTGCAGAAACCTTCGCCGCCCTTGTGATCGGCACCTTCAAGAATCTCAGTGATTTCATTTTTCTTATTGACGACAATTTTTGCAGCGCTTCCGAGCTCGCTCAACTTCAGTGCACACAACGCCCACTGTTTTGATTTCGCGACAGCTCCCATATCTGCCGCAGCATAGAGGTCGTCGCCATACATGACGAGAAATTTTCCTTTCAAGATATTTTTTGCGCTCCACAGCGCGTCGGCAGTGCCACCTTCTGGATTATCCTGTACAACGTATAGAATTTTTTTTCCTTTGTATTCGCCGCCGAGCCTTTTTTGAATCATGCTCCCAAGGTATCCGACGACGAGAATGATCTCATCGACGCTTTTCGGAAGCGCATCGAATTTGTGCTCAAGCAGTGTCTTGCCGTTTATTTCCAAGAGCGGCTTTGGGAGCGACTCAGTGAGGTGCCCCATGCGAGTGCCGCGGCCCGCGGAGAGAATAACTGCTTGCATCTTGGCATCCTAGCAGAACGCACGCGGCCCGCCAAAGGCGGGCCGCGTAAACAAAGAACACAAAAGAAATTACTCGCGGTTGTGCGCAATCTCTGAACGAATCTTTTCGATTGCGCGTGCCGCCGCTTCCTTGCCGCCGAGGCCGAAGGCCAAGCCGAAGGCAAGTGCGAGCGCGACCACGAGTCCAGTGAAAAGTGTCTGCACGAAATCCGTCGCGACACCGAGCTGGTTCATTGCAGCCAAGACTGCGGTGATCCAGATGGCGTATTTGGCAACTGCGCCGGCGAGATTGGCTGCGTGTGCGCCTGCGGCGCGAGCGGAGCCAGCGACGATGTTCTTCACTGCCTCTGCAACGATCGCTGCCAAGACCAGGATCAAGACCGAGACGATAATCTGCGGAATGTACGAGAGGACGACTTGCTGGAAGAAGATCGTCACGCGGTTCAAGCCCAAGACATCCATCGCGGCAACCAAGAAGACGATCACGATGAACCACTGCACGAGCGTGCCGAGGAACGCGCCAATGTCGAGATTGAGGCCCGCTTGACGCGCCATGTCATTGAGACCGGCAGAACGAAGCGCGTCATCAATGCGCAAGACTTTCACGATTTGGTCCACGACGCGATAGAGGACCGTACCGACGATCCAGCCAATCAGGAAGATAATGATGGCTGCGATGATCGCCGGGAGATACTGCACGACGGTAAACCAGAGGTCGGAGAACGAACTCTGGAGAACGTTTGCAGACTGAGTAACAATCATATGATTTAGTTATTGAATAATATTAATAAGGAAATAATGGGTCGACCCCTACCATCTTCATAGAAGACGGGCGCACGGGCTTGAGCGAAGCGCTCAGCCGTACCCATAATGATAGCACCCTACCCTCGGAAGCGACCCCAATATGTGGATAGAGAAAAACGACAGAAACGGCTCAACCGGGCGCTTTTTTGACCTAGAGCAAGCCACCGCGGTTCAGGAGGACGACATGTGGGAAATCCAGGGTGTCGCGAATGAGACGGTCTTCGATTGTAAGGCGGTAGCGGAATTCAGGCGTCGTGAAGGATGCGTAGCGAATCTCATGGCCATACCGCGGCTCAAGCGCGCGGATTGCATCATCGAGTCGGCTTTGGTTGACCGAATCGCCGGCGACGACGAGATCAGCCGGGCGCGTCGGATCGCCGACAAACGTGCCGGAAAGGATGACTGCCGAGAGTTTCCCTGCTTTTTTGAGCGCTTCGAGCATGGCCTCGTGTTGCACCGGCGAAACTTCTTTGACAAACATGGTGAGGGGGCGCGCGTGCTTGAAATCAGGATCGATAAGCCAGGCGTTATCGGGGGCGGAATTGTGAGTGCCTTTGGTGCGCCAAGCTTTTTTGGGCGCCGGCACATTTTTGCCTTTTTTGACGATGCCAAGACGCGCGAGTTCAGTCAGCTCAGAAAGAAGCGCGCGGGCGGATACGCCCGCGCGCTTCCCCAGCTCTTTTGTCGTCATGGGTTCGCCCTGATTAAACACGAGGACTCGTATCACCCGCGCCCGATTCTTGTCCCCCAGCAACCGGGCCAGAAAATCTTCAGCCATGGCTGAGATTGTACTGATCCGCAGCCACTTGCCAAGTGCACAAAATTCACTACAGTGTCGTGAGACAAACGGAGATTCCCTCATGTGGAAACCTGGAAAATTAGAAAACCTTCCCCTATGGATCGGATTGCGCCGCGTTGAGAACGGTCAGGAGGTCAGTAGACCGTTTGTGCTTCTTAGCGAGCGTGATCAGTGCGAGTATTGGTCTTACACGTTGGAGACCGAAGCGCTACTGATACTCCGATTAAATGAAGGCGGTGGGGCATTTATCTTGGGTACCAATCCTGTCGCCGGTATGTACAAGGAAACTCTTGGTCCTTTTACAAACGATCATTTCCGATCCGAGGTTTTACAAGAAATGATGCGGTACACGAGTGTGATGCGGGAACTGCAAGTAAAAAAGACCGCGTACTGCAGACGAGCGGATTATCTCGCACACCATCTGGGCGTGGAAATACCCATTCTCGAAAAGCAGTTGTACGGAAAGACGCGAGGGCAGATAAAACTTGAAGAGGAAACAAGGCGCCGTGTCATGAGCCGTGTAAAAACAAAGACCCCACGATGAGTGGGGTCTCAGTTTTATGCAGGGTCTTGTGTTCACTTCAACGTAACTTTCCCACCAGCCGTCGTCGCTCCACTCCTCCCTGAGAACCCTCGGTTCTCAGCACAAACCACCCATGCGGGCGGTTTGCTGCTCTCCGACACGGGAAACTCCCGTTTCCCGACCCCTTCCCAAGCCGGCAGTGACACTGAAATTATTTCAGTGTCACTTTACCTCCGGCTTCTTCGATTTTCTTTTTCCACTCCTCAGCCTGCTCTTTCTTGACGTCTATCTTCATCATGACCGGCGCACTTTCGACCATTGTCTTTGCTTCCGCAAGACCGAGGCCCAAGGCTTCCTTCACAACTTTGATGACTGCAATCTTCTGCTCACCGACCGACGTGAGTTCGACGTTGAATTCCGTCTTCTCTTCGGCCGCTCCGGCGCCTGTTGCAGGGCCAGCGGCCGCGACTGCTGCCGCGGAGACGCCCCACTTCTCTTCGATTGCTTTGACGAGCGTATTGAGCTCGACGACTGTCATTTTCTCAACCGCTTCAATGATTTGATCGTTTGTCATATTTTTTAATGAGATGATTATACTTTCTTCTTTGCGACTTCGCTCAAGACGCGCGCGAAGCGTGGTCGTGGAGAATTGAGTACCTGCGCGAACATCGCGCGCAATGTCTGCATCGGCGGAATCGTCGCAACGCCTTGCATGCGCAAAGCGTCGACGAGTTTGCCCTCGAAGATACCTCCGAGGATTGTGAGTTTGTCTGCAAACTTCTTGCCAAACTCGTGTATGAGTCGGGCAGCCGCTGTGACATCACTGCCACCGCCCGAAGCGACTGCCACTTCCCCGTCGAGCGCGAGCTCGTCGTGTTTGTGGCCGAGCGTATCGAGCGCGCGGCGAATGAGTGTCTTTTTGGCGACGAAGTATTTGACGCCGTCAGCGCGCAAGGCGCGACGCATTGCGCCTTCCTCGGCGACCGTCACTTTGCTGAAGTGCACGAACACACTCGACGCGCCATTTTTCATGGCGTCCTCAAGCTTCGCAATGATTTCCGCTTTCTGTTGTTTCGTTTTTGCCATCTTAGATTTTGTTATCGAGCTTTCGCGAGATTAGAAAATCTTAGACCCAGCACTTTCTGAGTCAGCGAGATTTCCATAGTCTAGTTTTGCTCCGTAACAAGTTCTATGTTTCTAAGTTCACCCGGCGCTTGAAAGTGCCGGGTGATGAAAACTATAGTCGCTTTCGCTCTTTAGTTTTCTATCACTAGGATGTGTCGACCTCGGTAAGTCTGACGGGAACGAGTCGTTCCCTGCTCACTGTCTCAAGCCTAGTGAGATGCATCCTACAGGATGCAAGAGCGTAATGCAAACCTTACTTCTTTGGCACAAGCATTGCTTGGATAGCGGCGGCAGTCTGCCGATCTGCTTCTTGCTGCACGCTGTATTTCGTCACAGCGAAGGTAAGCACGAAGCTGAGGCTAATGAATGTGAGGAAGCCCAGCGTGAATTTGAAAAATGAACTGGAGGAACTATTCATATCCTTCATGATACATCAAGTGCGAAAGCCCCGCTTCGCGGGGCTTTCGCACGTTCGTATCTACTTTATGGATGCGCTGCAATATACGCGCGCGTTTTTGGACCAAAGTATCCAGCTGCCGGCGAAATGCCCACTGACGCTTGCCACTTGGCGAGCGCAGCGCGCGTCAGCCCACCGAATTTCATCGTTTCATTGCCTGGCGACCCTGGACCAGAGCTCGCGATTACAAAGCCATGACCATTGAGCCAGATTTGGAGCGCTTTAACATCGGATCCAGACGAGCCCACCGTGAGGCTGCGCGCGAAACTTCCAGCACTGCCACCTCCCGCGGCAGCAATCTGCGCCATAAGCGCCTGAATTTGCGATTGCAATTGCCCAATCGCGCTTGTATTACTCGTGCCAGGTGCCGTCGGAGCTGCGACCGGCTGTGGTGTCGGCGATCCTCCTCCGCCACCACTTAGAATACCGACTATGACGCCACCGCCGCCAGGCACGTTGACTGTGACCGTTCGGGACACGCTGTTCGTGTTGCCCGCGGCATCGGTCGCCGAGTACGTCAGAGTGTAACTACCTGACGTACTTCGATCGACGTTGCCTGAGGTGCTGATACTCAGTGAATGACTCAAGGCATCGGTCGCGGATGCGCCAGCATCTCCGTATCCAGAACTGTTGCTGGCGTACACGGAATCGGGATTGTTGCCGGAGATGGTGATAGTCGGGACAGATCCGTACACTGAGACGTTGGCGCCCGAAAGCACAAGCGTGATAGCCGTGCTCGATGCATTTCCTGCTGCATCCACGGGTGTCAGCGAAAAGCCCATGACATTCGCGCTCGTGTCACCATTAACGATTGTGCTGGATGCCGTCATAAATGCAGCGGGCGAGCTCGTTGCCAACACGTGATCGGCAGCGCGACCGTCGATCGTCAGCGTCGTCGTCGCGATAAGGTTTTCGTTGGCAACAAAACTTATCGTGATTACGTCACCGATTTTTGCCAAGGTTGTCGACGAGTTACTCGACGACACATACAACGAAGTGATGGTGGGTGCTGTTTTGTCAAAACGTACGTGCTGGAGTGTGGAACTTCCGGTTGAGGCGAATGTCGTCGTCGCGGTTCCATCGGTGTTGCCGAACGAGATAAAGAAACTTACACTTCCAGCTGTCCAGCCGGAGGTGGATGTCGTTGAGTATGTCCAGGAAGTGCCGCTTCCGCTCATGGTCGTGGTGCCCATGTTGAGCACGCTGATCTGGGGTGCGGTCCAGACGCTGCCATTAGCGAGGAATTGAAATGCCACCGTGTCTCCTGGGTGTGCGAGCGTAGAAGAAGCGTTGGTGGACGAAGTCGTCGTCGCATTGGCCAAGACGAGTGCCGCAGCAGCGTGTGCCGAGCGCGGCATGCCGATGCAGAGTGTGAGCGCGAGAACTGCGAGCGCTGCGATGAGCGTTGCGCGATTGGTAAGTGAACGCATAGAGATACCTTTAGTGTTTAAAGAATAAAGGGGTTGACCCCTGCTGACACATAAAAATCATACGCCTCTCCCGGCGCTCTCCGAATGGCGACTGTGGATAAGACTAGAGACCCGCAGCTTCTTGCTGTATCTCAGCGGCGAGCGACACCTGTCCTTGTGCATTGGCATTTTGAATCGCCGCGTCGTATTCGGCTTTTGCGTCGGCCGTACGCCCTTGGCTCTTGTAATAGCGGGCGAGGAGCACTTCGAGGTCGACTGCCCTTGGGTTGGCTGCAATTCCCTTCTTCAGGATATCCTCTGCTGCACTTGAGCCTACTTTGTAAACGCTCGTATACATCTCATACAGTGCACGGTACGGATTGGTATCGTCGGGCTTTTGTTGAATCGCGGCGAGAAAATTGCTCTCGGCTTTTGCATAGTTTTTGAGAAAATTCTGATAGAGATCGCCGAGGTTGTCATACGCTGCTGGACTTTGTGGGTAGAGCGAAGCGACGTAACTCCAGATTGTCGCAGCGCCTTGGTAATCGCCCGCCATTTTGTGCAACGTCCCAAGATTGACCCACGCGTTTAAATCGCCAGGTGTTTTAGTGAGCGTTGCGACGACTATCGCATCTTCTTTCTGAAGCTGCATACGAATATCGACGCTCACGTCCGATGCGAACTGCAGTTGCGCTTTGAAATCAGGTGCCTGTGGAATGGGTACCTGTGTGATCGTGTAACCACCCGTATTTTGCGCCGTAGAGGTCGCGCTAGTGGAAGTCGCCATCGAGCTCACACCGTTGCTGTTGTTGTACCAAAGAAACGCGCCGGCCGCGACGACAAGAACGATGGCGAGTATCACCGGAGGCACACGATTCGATTGCGGCATAACAATAGATTACCCGAGCACTCCCTCCATTGCAAAATTCGCAAACGCAAAGCCCCCACCTTTCGGTGGGGGCTTTGCTGCGTGCATTGTCGCTACACGCGGAGTGATATCCCTGACTGGTTCCTTAGTTGGAACGAGTCTGGATGATACCGCTCGATGAGAGTCCGTTGAGACCGTAACCGTTGGCCCAGTCAGCGACCGCGGCGACTGTCGTCGTCGTGGCGTTGTCAGACCAGACAAAGTTACCAGTGACACTCGAAGCAGCGAGGAGTGCCGCAGCAGCTCCGCTGAAGTTTGTGTCACCCGACATCGTCGTCACGACCGAAGAACCAGTCTGGACACCACCGACTGTCGAGCGAAGCTCGAAGTAGTAGGTGCCACCAGCCGGAACTTCAACCGGAGACGCGCCTGAGGTCTTGAAGGTCAATGTCGCGATACCGCTCGAGAACGTACAACCAGAGCCGTTGGCGGTGCTTGTCACACCGACACAGGTCGTGGTCGCAATTGTCGAGTCAATCTGGCCTCCGTTGCTTTGGCCCGAGATACCTTGTGAGTATGCCGAGTCAGAGAAGCCCCAGAGCGAGAAGTTCGACGCCGAGCTACCGGTCACGAGTGACGAGGTAGAGACGGTGAACTTGACCTGGTAGATACCGACGTTGCCCATCGAGTTTGCCGTCACTTTGAAGCGCAGCAAGCGACCGTCTGCAACACCAGTCGACGGCAGGGTGTCCTGCGCGAGTGTCGGGTAGGTGTTGAAGATACGGACACCGGCTACACCAGAAGTGGCGCCGACGCGGACCGTGCCACCTGAAGAGGCGCCAGATCCTTCTGCGTTCAACGGGTCAACCTTCACGAGGTCACCCGAGACCGCAGATCCGCTCGACGAGATGTCTGCGAGGTCAGCCTTTGCGGTGACCAAGACATCCGTGTCTTTCGGAATTGAGAGCGGAGTCGTCAACGTGGACGTCGCTGTCTGGTTGGAACCAGTGAACTGGGCCGAACCAATCAGTGTCGAACCGTTGTAGAGCCAGACAGTACCAAGATCGTTGTACGCGGTCGTGGTTCCGTTGGCGAGTGTGAGCCCGAGTTTCGTCAGGTTCACGCCTTCGTTCGATGCGCGGAGTTTGTAGACTCCGACGACGACGCCGTTCGTGCCTCCTGCCGCTACTGCGTAGGACGGAGACGACGGGTCAACCGTGACTGCCAACGAACCCGTCTGGACAGTCATGAGACCGCCGTTCGAAGCAGAGATCGTTGTGCCACCGTTGTTGGTCGGCGTAATGTTGTTGCCCGAAGTGGCGCCCGTCACCGAGTAGTCACTCTGGGTTGTGTCGACGCCGAAGCGGTAGGTCGTCGAAGACGTTGCCTGGCTCGAGAGGTTACACCCGATACCAAGTGTCTTCACGGTGCCCTTACCGATCGTCAGCGTGTTGTCGAGGCTGTAGACCGACTTCGCACTGCCACCCGTCGGGTTGTTCACCACGCGAGAGCCAGTGTTGAGTGCAGTCGCTCCATCCCAGAGCTGACAGCCCGTGAGGTTCTCAGAGTCACCCGCGAAGATAATCGGGAGTGACGCGACGCGCACATCCTCACCGGATTGCGATGCGTCGAGCTGGAGGTTGGCGAAGACGAAGCCCTGTACGCCAGCCACAATGTTTTGTGCGGCAGGCTGAGCAGACATCGTCACGAAGAGCGATCCGGCTTGGACCGTCATCGTGTTCATCTGAACCTGTGTCGACGGGAGCGTGATTGTCGAGCCCGAGACTTGACCCTGCGCGTTCGACCAGTTGGTCGACGGCGTGGTCGTCAGGTAGAGAGACGTACCATTTGAAGCAGCCGAAGGAATCTTACCCTTCAGTGTGTAGACGTGGCGTCCTACTGGGAATGTCACCGTGTCGGAGAATGTGAGTGTTTCAGACAGGTTGCCACCGACAGCTGTCGCGTCGACAGGACCAGCAACGACTGCACCATTCGAGTCCACGATCGAGACGCTCGTCAGCACGTTTGTCGCGCCACCGAAGCTTCCCGTCGAGGTTGCGACCTGGAAGACCATACCCTGTACTGATACAGATTCACCCGTGAAGTTCGTTGCGAAGCCACCCAAGATTTGGTTGTTGACGTTCGCAGCGACGTTCTGAGCCGCCACTTCGTTTGCTTTGCTGATCGACGTCGCAGTACCAGGATTGATGGTTGCGAGGTGACCAGAGAACCACGGTGTTGCGGTGCCGCTCGGAGCGATACCGTAGCCGTAGGTCTGGCCGACGAAGTACACGTCGGTCACTTTGTCGATGTCGAACTCAGCGGTGCGACCGGAAGCGTTGCTGCCGGAGATGTCACCCTGGATGTAGACGTCGACCGAGTTACCCTTCGTAATCAAGAGGCCGCCCGGGAAGACCGTCGTGAAGTACTGACCTGTCGAATCAACCGACGTCGGGTAGCTTGTACCGTTGACGATCGTTACGAGATTCGCGAGATCGGTTGCACCTGAGACGGAACCCGTCTGGCGCCAGCGGACCGAGTAGAGTTTCACGTCCTCGGCAGAACTTGCCGTGAACTTGATTCCCGTGAAGCGGACCGCAGCGTCGCCGATGTTGCGCGTCTGCGCAGCACCCGGATCATACGACGATGTAGAAGTTGAGATTCCACCGAGTGTCAACGTCGCGTTTACCGTCTGTTGCGCGCCCGTAATCGGGAGCACACCATTGACCGGAACGCTCGTGTTCACGCCGACGAGTGATACGGAGACAACCTGACCCGCGTATGAAGCGAGAGTAGCTGCGCTCTGCATGTTACCGACGACCGTGAGTGTCTGCGACTGGCCAGGACCGAGGGTCCAGGTGCCGCCGACTGTTGCTTGGTGGTTCGAGTTGAGCGTCTTCGAGATGCCGATCTGGAGACCGTTGGAGTCAACCAGTGCGAGACCCGTGAAGACCTGGTCTTGTGCAAGACCAGAGCGCTGTACCGTCACACCGTTGATCGTAACGGCTGCAGACGTGTTGTTCGTCAACGTAAACGTTGTGAACGGAACACGGGCTGCACCGCCCGGAGCCAACGAGTTGGCCGGTTGTGCGCCTGCCGTCACGGTGACACCAGGACCAGTCGGTACTGTCGTTCCGCCTGTCGTGGTACCGCCGCCCGTGCTACTACTTGCGCACATGGCGTTCGCCGAGGCGCGAGTCTTCGGACCCCAGTATCCAGCCATAGGCGAAATGCTGTTGGCTTTCTGGAATGCCTTGACCGCCGCCTGCGTCTTCGCACCGAAGTGCGAGGACTCATTGCCCGGAGAACCCGCGCCGCTTGCAGCGACCTGGGAACCGTGCCCGTTAAGGAATTGCTGAATCCACATTACCTCACCTCCCGAGTCGCCCATTTTCTGGTCGCGCGTGAAAGTGTGGCAGCCTGCGCCGGCGCTCATCGACATGGATGAACCACCCTGCAGGGCTTGAATTTGTGCGAGCAACGCTTGCACCTGAGCTTGAAGGTCCGAAATCGTGTCAGCTTTTGCCGTTGAGACAAACGCGAACGAAAGAACCAAACCAACTCCGATGAGCGCTGCTGCAACGTTCTTTGTTGCTAATGCTTTACTCATAGTTTGTTTTGACCTTTGTATCCCGACGTACGTCGGGACCGCATTCATGTGCTTTCGACGAGCGCATGTATGCGTTGTGTGGTTCCGGTTTGCACCGGAACAACTAATAAATTATTTGCTATCCTCGCATCCCTTTACTAATTGTCGATGCGGGCTGCGAGATTAGCAGCGAGTGTGAAGACCGAGTACATCTATTACCGACCGTTTCCGAACATTTCAGGATTGCGGAATTAGTTAATGAATACATACACAACTACGAGGTATTAACCTCGATAATGATTTGCCTATGAAATTGTCAATGAACCACGCAGAGAGCGCGCCTCGTTGCGGCTCCTGCTTCGATGCACTCTCGTCATGAGAGGCATCGCGCCAATTATATATCGGCGATGCTCGGCCGCTTAAACGCGTAAATCTCTGTTTTGTGGATAACTTGTGACCAAAAAGAGCCGTTTTTAAAGGGCGTTTCGGGACTCAAGTTATCGAGCCACAATACTCCCCTGGCACAGAGGAGTCAATAGCAAAGACGCACTAGAATATAACTTCTTTCCGAATAGGTGAAACACGATAGAACAATGAATATGGAAGACGTCAATATTTCTCGACCCTACCTAACGAGGCTATACGTACTCCAGCGTTTTGATCCGTTTTTCTTTACTTGCCCCAGCGATACTAAATGGGCAAGTTCACGTTGAATCATTTTCTCGCTATACTCAGGCAAATGTGAGGAAATATCCCTAATGCCGGCGTCTTGTTTAGTGTTCAACAGAGCGACAATACGCGATGTCCGAGACGATGTTTGTGAAGAATCGGACATATCGGACAATGCATTACGAACGTCCTTTGAAGTCTTATAGACGTCCTTTATAGTATTCGTATCCTTTACGTTGTCCGTATCAGTCAAATCATCTTTTACGAGTGCTATGCTCTCTGCGTATACGGTACGCTGAGCCGATTGCAAAAAAACTCCTAATTCGTCGATTACCTCTATTACCACCTTGGTATTATTTATGGAAACGAGCCCGCCAACGTTTGCCACCTGGAGCAGTGAAATCAGCTCACGTACTATTGCTTGTGCTGATCGAAACTTGATGGAAGTAGTGTTCCGTAGCTCGTCTCGAAGTTCCAGGATAGACGTCAATAGCGACGTGGCCACCTCACGCGCGCGGGCACGGACTGGCTCAGTCTCAGCGATATGATTTGTCAGCAGATAAACGGCCCCGACTATTCTTTCCGCGCGTTGGTACGCCTTTAACCCGATGGCGTTATCGCCGAAGGGATTCGTGCGAATCGGCAAATCTCCGATGACCTTTAGTTGTCCGTTCTGTTGTTGTCCTTCTGACATAGTGTGTGGTGTATGCGCTGCAATGTTCGATAAACGTCTGTTTATCCAATTCCTGGCGATTATATAAAGGACGCGGGGAGGAATCAAGCCTGAGTGATGACTAACTTCAATATCGATAAAATTTCCAAAATTCTAGACTCTATGGCGTGGTATTATTGTCGGCATGAAAGACAGTAAAAAAGCCGAGAAATCACGAAAACGAGCGGCCGAGGGTGCTCCAGCCCGACGAGTCAGCAGCGAAGCGCTTCGTGGCGTCTGTGCTGTCCTTGTCGTAGCTCTTGCCGGCTTTCTCGCACTTGCGAGTTTTGGAATTGGCGGAATCGTCGGCTCGATAACGTACTCGTCTCTGTCGTGGCTTTTGGGCGTCGGCTACATGATTTTGCCACTTTCCCTCTTCCTACTCGCTGTAGCAATTGTCCGATCGTTTGAAAAACACTTCGGAATCGTCCAGATTACAAGCATGGGGTTGTTCCTTGTGTCGACCTTGGGACTCGTCAATATTTCCTTCCCAGGCCGCGGCGGGGTTTTGGGTGTACTTACCTCACGCCTCCTCGTGCTCCCCTTTGACGTGACTGCCGCTGTCGTTTTCTTGATTGCCTTCAGCATTATTGCGCTCGTTATCGCATTTGATGTGCACATGGGAGCGCTTGCGTATGGAATCTGGTCGTTGATCAAAAAACTCTTCAGTCGGAGATCTGCAACAAACATCGATGACGCCGACGCGGACGTTGTCGACACTGTCGCTCTCGACATCGAAGAAGCTCCGGAAGAAGTTGCACCCGATGAACCGACAGAAGATGACGTTCCGAAAACAAAAGGCCCGATCGCCCGGATGTTCAAAAGCGATGAGCCGTCGGAAGGTTTTCCCATCATTGCGGCGCGAGGCGATGATTACAGTCCCCCGCCTATCTCCTATCTGGCGAAAAACAAAGGGAAACCCGAGGTAGGTGACGTGAAGGCCAATATGAACATCATCAAGCGAACGCTTCAGAATTTCGGGATACAAGTCGAAATGGACGAAGCATCGATCGGCCCTACGGTGACACGTTACGCGATGAAACCAGCCGAGGGTGTTCGGCTTTCAAAAATCGTTGCGCTTCAGAGCAACCTCGAGCTTGCGCTCGCTGCCTCGCCTGTCCGTATCGAAGCCCCGATCCCCGGCAAGTCACTTGTCGGCATCGAGGTACCTAATATCGCGCGAACAACGCTCGGCCTTGCGCCGCTTATTTCAGATGACGGATTCGCACAATCTGGTAAACCACTCACGATGGCGCTCGGTCGCACAATCACCGGTGCACCGATGTTTGCCGACCTCGCACGCATGCCACACCTTTTGGTCGCCGGAACAACTGGCGCTGGTAAATCGGTCGCCATACACGATTTCATCGTTTCTCTTCTCTACCGCTGTGGCCCCGAACGATTGCGATTTATCATGGTTGATCCAAAACGAGTCGAGCTCACACTCTACAATTCGATTCCGCACTTGCTGACACCTGTAATCACTGACGCAAAAAAGGCGATCCTCGCGATGAAATGGCTCGCGAAAGAAATGGAACGGCGATACAACATACTTGAGACCGAAGCAGTTCGCGACATTGCTTCGTATCACGAAAACATTGTGGCGCCTGCCTTGAAACGCCCGCGCAGAAGTGACGACGACACACCACTCCCTGAAGCAATGCCCTATATTTTCGTCGTGATCGACGAAATTTCCGACATTATGTCGACATAACCGCCCGAGCCCGAAAGCGGTACACGTCCGCCCCCCAACATTAACCCCGCCTGCTGACTTCACCTTGATCCCCCCCCACACCGCCCCACGTTCTGAAACCTTCACGCCG
>CAZOZG010000003.1:14914-58574 GCA_964584225.1 uncultured Candidatus Saccharibacteria bacterium
TGGAAACGCCCCGCCTAAAGGCCCAACGACACACCCCTCCCTGAAGCAATGCCCTATATTGTCGTGGTGATCGACGAACTGGCCGACATTATGTCGACATACCCGCGCGAGCTCGAAGGCGGTATCGTGCGCCTCGCACAGATGAGCCGCGCTGTCGGCATCCACTTGATTCTCTCGACGCAACGCCCAAGTGTGAAAGTCATCACCGGTCTCATCAAAGCCAACATCCCCGCACGCGTCGCGCTCCAGGTCGCTTCGCAAATCGATTCGCGCACGATTCTTGATACCGGCGGCGCTGAAAAATTGCTCGGTGCCGGTGACATGCTTTTCCTCTCAGGCGAAATGAGTAAGCCGCGCCGCATCCAAGCGCCCTACATTTCAGAATCGGAAGTGAAGCAGGTGGTCGGCTACGTCGCCAAGCAAGGCGAAGGTACACTACAAAATGAAATCGACCTGACCGAGGGCAAGGTCGGGGCGATGGCGGGCGGAGATCCAATTTTCTCAGCAGCGCTCGAAGATGAAGACGAGGACGATCTCTACCCTGCTGCGAAACAAACAGTGCTCGAAGCAGGCAAAGCATCGACATCCTACCTCCAGCGCAAACTCGGGGTCGGTTACGCACGCGCCGCAAAATTAATCGACATGCTTGAAGCGCGAGGCATCGTGGGACCGGCAGATGGATCGAAACCGCGCGACGTGATTGGCGGGACCGAAACTGAAATGCCAGATACGTCGTCAGAAAACGCCCCCGACGAACCTGCCGAGGAAACAATGGAAGAAGAAACTGTATGAAATTGCCTTCGTGGGCTTCGTTTAACTCATTGGGTGCGCTCCGCTTCAGGCTCCAAATGCGCAGCAGTCGCTGGGTATACATCGGGCTCGGCGTCTTCTTTCTCGTATTGATCGGCTACGGGCTTTTTGAAGCTCGCGGATTTCTTGCTGGCCCCGCTATCATCATTTCTCCGCGCGTGCTAACGACCGGCGATCCACTCATCAAGGTGAGCGGTACAGCGCTACGGATTGCGACGCTGTCGATGGATGGCAAAGATATTCCCGTCTCTGAGGGCGGCGTCTTTGAGGAGTCATACGTGCTGACACCTGGGTACAACAGAATCGCGCTCGACGCGAAGGATAAGTACGGCAAGAGCGCGGAGCGAGTGATTGAAGTCATGTACGCTCCCGCGACAACGTCGTTGGCTGGCGACCGTGCAGATACGAGTGCTACTCCCGGCGCGTCTGCGACGACTGACTGGATTCCTCTGTCATCTCAGAGCAACAAACGATATGCGCTCGTCAACGGGGTGATTGCATATAACTCTCCAATTGGTTCTTCTACAACGCCGACGAATCCTGCTGCTGATGTTTCAAGCTTTGTCGTATCGGTAATCAGCCCCATCTACGCAAAAGATGACAGGAGTGTATATTGCCTGGGCAATGCCGTGCCCAACGCGGACAACAAAACATTTACCGCGCTGCCGGGCGCTCTGTTACCTGGTACTAGCAAGTACTCGGCGTATGCGAAAGACGCAAACATGGTCTACGAGCGCTGCGAGCCCATAGCTGGCGCCAACGCAACGACATTCAAAGTTCTCAAAACATCGGGCAACGAATGGAGCCTCTATGCGGAAGACGGCAAAACTATCTATTACGTCGCAACTTCTGGCGTCATTACTGTCGCCAACGCCGATCCAGCGACCTTTGTCCTGCTCAACACCAGCAAGCAATGTGGTCCTGGTTGCATGTATGACGCCGCCGACGCAACACATAAATACCTCGCGGGCAAGGTTGTGCAATAGACTTGCGGGCCGACATGAGATAGCCCATACTGCCGCGATACAAGGCTAATATTTTTGCGCATGGCATTAGCAACGAAAAAAGAGAAGGCTCCTGCGAAATCAGTGGGTACCGGATCTGATAAAGATATCGACCGGGCGATTTCGGACATTAAGACAAAATTTGGCGACGAAGCGATCATGAAACTCGGTGATACGCCGAAGGTGGACGTGAACGCAATCCCGACCGGTTCGATCGGCGTCGATTGGGCGCTCGGAATCGGCGGACTCCCCCGCGGTCGTATCATCGAAATCTTTGGACCTGAATCGTCGGGAAAGACGACACTTTCATTGCACGCGATCGCAGAAGCACAGAAGGCTGGCGGTGTGTGCGCCTTCATCGACGCGGAGCACGCGCTCGATCCTGAGTATGCAAAAAAACTCGGCGTGAAAATTGATCAACTTCTCGTATCGCAACCAGATACCGGCGAACAAGCACTCGAGATTGTCGAGTCGCTTGTGCGAAGCGGCAAGATCGATGTGATCGTTATCGACTCGGTCGCAGCACTAACGCCGAAAGACGAAATCGAAGGCGACATGGGCGCACAGCACGTCGGCAAACAAGCGCGTCTCATGAGTCAGGCGTTGCGGAAACTCACGGCGATCGTTTCAAAGACAAAGACGGTCGTAATTTTCATCAACCAAATCCGCATGCAGATCGGCGTCATGTTTGGCAATCCCGAGACGACACCCGGCGGCAAGGCTTTGAAATTCTATACGAGCGTGCGCATCGACATCCGCCGCATCGCGCAGATCAAAAAAGGTGACGAAGTGATGGGTGGTCGGCACCGCGTGAAGATCGTGAAAAACAAAGTCGCAGCTCCCTTCCGCCAGACAGAATTCGACATGATGTATGGTGAGGGCATCTCGCGCGAGGGCGAGAGCCTAGCGCTCGGCGAGAAACTCGGTCTCGTTGAAAAGTCGTCCGCGGGCTCGTATTCAATCGGTGAAACAAAACTCGGCCGCGGCTATGATGCAGCGCGAACATTCTTGCGCGAAAACAAACCGGTACTCAATGCACTCCTCAAAGACATCAAAAAAGGTCTCGCGAGTGGCGGCGTCGCCAAGGCGGCAGCGTCAGGAGATAACGAGGAGTAGCATGCGGACATGAGGACGTTGACGTTCATCAAGGACAGACAGGGTTGGTACGTCGATCTCAAACGCTCACCGTTTACGAGGGCACAGTTGGCAATGGTACGCGGTGCCGATACGTTTCTAGATATCCTCGCGCGCGGTGAATCGCTCGTCACAATCGAGGCGAGCGTCTCGCCGGTTCAGGGCTATGACCGTCTTGAACGAGCGAATATCCTTTCGTACGGATTCGGCGGGGCAAACTACACGATCGAAACGTATCGCGGCCATCGGTATGATCATGAGGTGTTCCTCTGCCCCGTAACACTATGGGTCTTCTTCAGGTACCCAAGAATATTTTACTTCCGCGTGCTGCAGCCGGCGTGAATTTTCTGGACAATCAACAGTAAACGGTTAGAATACCCAACTATGTTGAACTACAACGATGTGAAGCCGGGGGTCGCGGTACTCGTCGAAGGCGAGCCATACGTCTGCACATGGAACAACATCATGCAGAAGCAGCAACGCCGCCCGGTCAATCAGACGAAGCTGCGCCATTTGATCCGCGGCAACGTGATCGAGTACTCGTTCCAACAGAGCGACAAGCTCAACGAAGCAGAGATCGACCAAAAACAAGCAATATTCATATTCCACGACGCCCGCAAAAGCGAGTGGGTATTTCACGAGGTCGGTGACAAATCCAAGCGCTTCTCTCTCACCGACGAGATGATCGGCGACGGCGGGCAATTTTTGAAACCCGACACCGAGGTGATGACCGAAGCCTTTGACGGAAAAATATTCCATGTGAAGCTCCCGATCAAAATGGATCTCAAAGTCAAAGAAGCGCCGCCAAATGTCCGCGGCAACACCGCACAAGGCGGCTCGAAGATCGTCACGCTCGAAACCGGCGCGCAGATCAACGTCCCGATGTTCATCAACGAAGGCGACATCGTGCGCATCAACACAGAAACAGGAGAATACGTCGAACGCGCTTAACCAAATAGCGGTCCGGAGATGGCGATGAGCCAAATACCAACGATATTTGCTACGAGTGCGAGCGGGATAAACGTTGAAAGACGAATCGTTGAAAGGCCCATCATGACGAGCCCGAGCTCGTCTGGTAATGGCGAGGCAATGACAACTGCCCCTAGAAGCGGCCCAATCCACCAGAAAGGCCCCGCAGCGATCGATCTTCCCATGCGTAACACGCGCGGATGCAGACTCACCTTCAAAATGTATTCGACGAGGCGACTGCGTACAAAGCGAAACAAGAGTAGATCCCCACACACAGACCCGACCGCACCAACGAGTGATAACTCCCAGAGCGGAATTTCTTTCGCGCTATCCATGATAGCGACAATCGCAAGCGGCGTCACGATACCAGAGGAGAAAAGGACCCCGGAGACGAAGCTGATGAGGAGATGGTGATCCCGTTGCTGCGCGATGAACGACGTGAGAACGTCGGATTTAAATAAGAAATATGCAGCGATAATGCTCGCGACAAGAGCCCACGCCTCTATCGTAACAGAAAGAGGAATTTTATTGCGAGGGAAATGCGGATGTGCCATCGCATCATTATATCGCTTATCCTATTTAAACGAGCGTGCCGTTTTCCAAGCCATGTCGAAAAGCGCCTTCATACTATCTGCAATTGTTTTATCCTCTATTCGAACAACGAACGTATCGTGTTCGCTTAAACGGAACAGCGTTATCACATCACCATAGATGAGCGAATCGTGTGCAAATCCATCAACAGTTGCAATGCGCGTCAGATACGTCGGGCCCGCGACCTTGCCCACAAGTCGCGCGTATCGACGCGCACCCTTCGTATCTGCAATGATTTCGCGAACAGAAATGCTTTTCTCGCGAACCGTTTCGGCGACTTCCATATTCACGTCGTGAAATGGAACTTCACTCGCTTCTATATGAGACCAAATGCGAATACTGTGCGCATTCTTCAATTCTCGATATACCATGCTGATTCCTTCTTTACCGTCGTACACAACAACACGTGGTTTGCCAGGGACGTTCGATCGCAATTTCAAGAATTCCGGCATGGCGGCGCGGATATGTGAAAGGTTTCTTGCGAGTCGATCTTCCAGAACCTTCGGATCCGCCGCCCGATAATACCGTTTGTTATTTACTCTGACTTCTTCAAAAAGTCTTTGTTTGATTAACTCATCAATCTGAATGTACACGGTGGGGCGCTTCAAACCTGATTTCCTTGCAATGTCTTGCACGGATGTAGTTCCGAGCGATAGCGCGGCAAGATAAACAGCCGATGCCTTGTCGCCAAGTCCGATTGACTGAAGTGTTTCGGTCTTCATGACTGTCAGCATAGTGAAATGGGCTAATTTGTCAATATTCCTGACAGAAATACCCCAAATAGCTTATGTCTTAAGCCATAAATACACCGAGCAGCACAGATATTCGGATAAATCGCTGACTTTATGTCCTATTTTATATAGTCTTATAGGGGAATAAAAGCAAACCCAAGGAGAAAGACATGAACGGAGGTTTCGGTTATCTTGGCGCAGCCCACGCTTACCGAAAGGAGAAACTTTCAGAGCTTCCAAGAAACGAAGTGAAGGCGATGATCGATGAGTGGAATAAAAAGACTCGCCTGCAGAAAATTTTCACCGAACTGACGCCCACGGCCTATGGCAGCGCGTGGATCGTTGCCGCAAAAGAGATCCACGGTGGATACGAACAGGAATTACGTGAAAGCGACGAGCGCATGAGTCGGCGCTCCGGAGCTGTCATGATTATTCTCGTCACATACATCGTGAGTCTCGTACTCATTGGCAACATGCTTGATTCTGGCATCACATGGGTCAGAGGGCTTGTTGCCTGGGCGATCGTCGGGATTATTGCAGGTGGAATGATGTCGGTTGCGAACGCGATACACAGAAAAGACCCTGAACTTGCGCCGTTGCGCCGTATCTACTGGGTCGCTCAAGGCATTATCGCTCTAACGATCAGCGGTGGATCAATGGCTATCGTCGCGAGGTATGGCTTCGAGATGATTTCAACTGCGCTTCTGGTCTTTTGTTTCCTCGGCGGTGTGATGTTCACATTCAGGGGATGCGCAGCAAAGCAAGTATAAAGACGGCGCGGCCCTTGAGGCCGCGCCGTAACCTTTCATGCGATTGACTCTACTTCTGAATGTATGGGAGCACCCCACATGTCGGATCGCTACTGCGATCCACACGCAGGGCCCGCCTCGCGATCCCACGTGCCGACGCACGTGGGCCCCTCGCTCCGGCCGTTTCTGCCTCTCATCCAAAAATTATTTTTGGATATAGGGCAGAAGCCCCATGAAGCGTGCGCGTTTGATTGCTGCTTCTACAGAGCGCTGCTGCTTTGCCGTAAGGCCCGTGCGCTTCCTCGAAAGCGTGCGCCCGTGCGGATTCATGAATTGCTTCAAGAGGTCAACGTCTTTGTAATCGACGTACTGAATATCGTTTTGTGTGAGAATGTTTGCCATAGACTAAAACGGAATGTCGTCAGGATTAATATCGTCTTTCGGGTAATCGATGCCCGCACCGCCTCCGCCCGATGACTCTTCGGGGGGCGCAGCGTCATCAGATGAACGACGTCCACCACCTCCGCCGCTCTTCGGCCCAAATTGCACGCGATCAGCGACGACTTCCGTGCGGTATTTCTTTTCGCCACTCCCTTTGTCTTCCCAGCTTCGCGTCTGCATGCGACCTTCGACAAACACAGAACTTCCCTTCTTGAGATACTGCGCGACGGTGTCTGCCTGGCGGCCGAAGACGACGACATTGTGAAAGTCTGTTTGCTCCTGCTTTTTGCCATCGCGGTCTCGGTAGACGCGATTCGTCGCGACTGAGAAATTGCACACGTTCATGCCGCTCGGAAGCGCGCGAAGCTCCGGATCACGCGTCAGATTACCAAACAGCATTGCTTTGTTGATGTACATATATTAGTTGACGGTGATGTCTTGGAGTGCTTTGTCGAGATCTTCCTCAGAGACAGGCGCTGCAGCCTCTTCTGCTCGGCGCGGCGTCGACTTAATCACATCCGTGCGCTTCACTTCGCGTAGTGTCGGAGCCTTAATCTTGGCACGAGTATCTTCACGCACGGTGCGAAAGATGATAAAGCGCAAAATCGTTGCGTCTGCCTTCAAAGTTTCTTCAAGCGCAGCGACAGATGACGTGGCTGCTTCAAATTTGATCCATCCAAAATAGCCTCGATCAAACTCAACCGTGCGATCACCCTCTTTGCCACTCATGTCATATGCGAGCTTCGTGAGCGCAGGCGCACCTTCAGCAATAAATGAACCGCCGGCTTTCTCAATCGCCGCGCGGATGGTACCGACATGCTTTTCCAAATCTTCCTCCTTGATGGATGGTGAGATCGTATATCCGACCTCGTAGATGCGAAGCGTCGCCTCTTCGGCGCCGTCTTCGACCTTCACTGCGTCCTTGTTTTCAGCCATGTAGCGGGCACTGTAACACGCGCTCTTTCGAGGAGCAAGAAGAAAGAGCCCCGAAGCGGCAGTCGCCGCTTCGGGGCTCACATGCATCACCAGGGATGCTTATAACGGTACGAGAGTTCGGCCGATACTGCGTACACTTCCGTCCCGTGTTTGAGCGTATCTTCGGGTTGAAACGTGAACGGAATTCGATTGTGATTGCGCATCGGATTCTTCCGATACGGATAGGCAGAGTCGTAATCGGTGAGGATCACGCCTGCATCTTTGCAAAGCTTCTGCGCATGCTCTGCGCAGTTCTCGGCAAGCATCACGGAGACGAAATATCCGCCCTCGATCTTGCTCCATTTCGCGATCGGCGAATTACCCAGACGACTTGAGAGCACGTTTTCAACGACGGCGAGTTTCGGTCGCAAGATCGTTGCGTGACGAGCCATGTGCCGCCGCAGCGTTGGCATGTTGCGAAGAAAGCGGATGTGGCGAAGCTGATTGAGTTTCTCAGACCCAATCGTTCGCTTCTCGAGACTTCGGCCAAACCACTCCAAGTTTTTTGGCGAGCTCGCGATGAACGCAAGCGCGCCGCCCGGATGCGTCACCTTCGAAAGTGAGCCGAAGATAAAGATCCGGTCGCTCGTCCCCGCTTCACGGGCGTAACGCATGATATCGGGCGCCTTGCGGACTACCGACGTAAGTCCGTGAACCGCATAGGCGTTGTCCCACATCACGACGAAACCGGGACACGCGGTTTTCATCGTCGCCAGCTCCTTGGCTACGGCCTCGCTGAGGATGGCGCCGGTCGGGTTCCAGTACAGAGGAACACACCAGATGCCGACATAGGATGGATCTTTCACGAGTTCGCGGACGATGGCCATGTCGGGCCCATCCTTCAGAAGTGGCACCGGCGTCATCTCGACGTCCAAGTCTTCACACACGCCGAAATGCCGATCGTAGCCCGGGACCGGACAGATGAACTTGGGCTTCATGCCGGGCGCTTTCCAGCCCGCAAGACCCTTGCGAAGTCCGAGACCGATAACGTTGTGCATCAACATCAAACTCGAGTTGCCGATGACAGCTGTCTCCTCGTATTTCGTCCCGAGATAGCGGGCCGCGAAAACCCGCGCCGCCGGCAAACCGAACAACAGATCGACACCGCTGTAGTTGCGACAATCGATGATGGTGCCGTCTTTCGCCTCAGCGTACTTTGCCTTGATGTTGAACATTCGATCCGAAAGATCGAGCTGCTCGCTGCACGGGTTGCCCCGTTTCATGTCGACGTTGATTTTCTTGTCGGCGAGCCCGCGATAGCGAGCCCACAGACGGTCCATGTATGGACCTTTTTCCGCTGGAATCATTCTCTACTCCCCTTTTCTGTGCCGTTGATGACACTCTTTTTTTAAAGTAACCATATCTGAGCACACTATGCAACGTGGAAGACGCGCTGGGCATTTGCGGTGAGTTGCGACGCGACTTTCTCGAGATTCTCGCCTCGTATCTCCGCGATTCTTCGGACCACCTCAATAACATACGCGGGCTCGTTGCGTTTGCCACGATGCGGCACCGGGGAAACATATGGCGCGTCGGTTTCCGTGAGAATCATGTCGAGCGGGGCATTTTTGACGACCTCGTCATAATCATGCGTGAAGGTCAGCACGCCTGTGAACGAGAGCGTGAACCCGAGATCAAGAAATTGCTTCGCAATATTCCAATCGCCCGCAAAAAAATGGACGTCGCCTTGGACTTTCGCGTGCGCTTTGACGAGCGCGATCGCATCGTCATACGCATTGCGAATGTGAAGCATCAGTGGCTTTTGTAATTTGTTTGCAAGCTCGATGTGTTCGACAAACGCATTCGCTTGTACATCTTTTGTACTTTCATCGGCGCGATAGTAATCGAGTCCGCACTCGCCGATGGCGATGACACGTGGATTTTTGCCGAGCGACTCGTACGCGGCTTCGGAGAAGAGCTCGCCGCGTGAAGTGAATTCTTTTCCGCCCTCTCCCAACTCTTTCTGATCGTGATACGACTTCGATGTGTGTATCGGATGCAATCCGATAGTCGCATAGACATGCTCGTATTTCTCGGCGAGCGCAACTGCGGCACGTGAGGTATCAATCTGCGTCCCGACGCAATTCATCGCGACGCCGACGGCTTTCGCTCTCTGAATCGTCGCTTCACGATCTGGGTCGAAAGCGACAAAATTCACGTGGGTGTGTGCATCAAAGTACTTCATGTGTCGTGCTGTACCGCGTCGAGCCAGAAGTGATGAATCGCACTTGGTATACCGAGCGACGACAACTGCTGTCCGACGGTTTCAGCTTCAACACACAGCACGGTCGGCTTCGACGGATCGGGCGCGTCAAGAAATTGCTGCCATGTCGGATCGATGATGAGTGACTCATTGCCGATTGTGAGTCGCACGAATTGATGCAGCGCAAAACCTGGCTGTTCAAAGCGTAACACGTGCGCCGCATCACCGTAGACACCAGAAAGATGCCGTTGCACGACCTCACTCACTTGCTCACACACGCCCGAGTGATACACCTCTTCAATTGGCATATCGCGTGCTTCTGCGACCTCTTGATACGCTTTCGTTGCAATTTCTTCGACTGTCTTTTGCACCGCTTCGCGCAAGGTCGGCTGACCTTTCAACTTTTCCGGCATACTACTCCTTGCGCGGGAACAGATTCGCCGGTTTTTTGTTTGCGAGAATCGCAGATTCTATTTGTTTGCTTGTCGCGGGCATTATAGGCCGCAGAAGCCATGCAATCTTGTAGAGTTGCATTTTCATTTCTGCAATTATTTCCGCCCCTTTCTGATGATCTTCTTTAATAATGACGAACGGTTTTTTATCTGTAAGATCCTTGTCCAACTCTGCGATGAGCTTCCACACATAATCGAGGGCATCGTTGAACTGGTAGTTTGCTAAAGATTCGCCGTACTCTTTTGGCAACGGAGCGGCTTGAAGAACTGCTATCGCATGAACGTTAGCTTCGGCAAGTTTCAATATGCGCGCGACGAGATTTCCCAAACCATTCGCGAGGTCAGCATTGTACGCATCTTTGAAGCGCTCCATCGTAAAATCAGAATCATCAAATGGCGAAATGTGCCGCGCGAGGAAATAACGCAGTGCGTCGACGCCGTACTCTTCGACAATCGTCATCGGATCGATCACATTGCCGATGCTTTTCGACATTTTTTGGCCGCCGGAAGTGATGAAGCCGTGATAGAGAATCTGTTTTGTGTTTGGGAGTCCTGCGCTCATAAGCATCGCTTGCCACATGACGGATTGGAAACGAACCTGATCTTTGCCGGCAAGCTGCAGCGTGTCGCCATCGACCCAGAATTTTTTGAAATTCTCTTCTTCGTCTTCCGGCCACCCCAGCGTCGAGATGTAGTTCGTGAGTGCGTCGAACCACACATACAGTACCTGCGAATCATCACCCGGCACTGGCACGCCCCACGGCATTTTCTCTTTGACGCGTGAGATGCTGAAATCCTCGAGTCCGGCTTTGACGAAATTGATTGCTTCCTGCCTGCGCCATTCGGGGACGATTACTCCCTCTTTGCCAAGGTACTCAAGCAATCTGTCTTGGTACGCACTCAGTTTAAAGAAATAATTTTCTTCCTCGATTTCGACGAGATCCATCGTGGGGTGATTCGGACAGCGGCCGTTGACAAGGTCGCTCTCACGGACAAAAGCTTCGTCGCCAACACAATAGAGTCCCTTGTATTTCCGCTTCTCGATGTCTTTCGCGCAACGACGCCACATATCTTGTGCCGCAGCTTTGTGATGCGGGTCAGTGGTGCGAATGAAGTGCAAACCGTCGGAAAGGCCGAGCTTTTCCTTGAGCGTGCGAAACTTCGCCGCGTACTCGTCTGCGTACGCCTGAGGCTCTTTCTTTTCTTCGCGCGCTTTCTGATAAATTTTTAAGCCGTGTTCATCGGTGCCGGTGTTGAAGAAAACATCGTCACCCTGAAGCGCGTGATAGCGAGCAATAATGTCGGCCTGCACAAGCTCAAGCGCAAAGCCGATATGTGGGTCGGCATTCACGTACGGGAGCGTCGTTGTGAGATAGAAGGATTTCGCCATTGTGCTCACGCGTCGCGCGTTTTCCTGCGACTCGCTTCGAGATCGGTGACTAATTCTTGAATCGTTGCCGCTGCTGGCACCGAGAGCAATATGCCCAAAAATCCTGCGAGCTCGAAACCAACGATAAGGGCGAGAATCACGAGAAGCGGAGGTACGCCGACGACGCGTGTGACGACCAGAGGATAAATCAGGTGATTTTCAAATTGTTGGAAAATCACATAGAGCGCGATCACGAGGAGGCCGATTCCGAGGCCGCCGTCGACAAAACCGATCATGACCGCAGGCACTGCCGAAAGTGTCGGTCCAAAGACAGGAATAATTTCAAATACCGCCGCGATGACGGCAAGAATCAGCGCGTGTTTGATGCCGAGGACCGTCAGGCCGAGATAGACCAAAATACCCATGATAAAGCCAAGGAGGAGTTGTCCTTGCATCCAGAGGCCAATCTTCGTGCGCGAGCGCTTCCAGAGGCTCAACACATAATCGACGTATTCGCTCGGTGTGACGACTCGCAAAAAACCATCGACACCTGTCTCGATCACCGCGAAGTAGAATGAGAAGACGACAATCAGGATGAACGAAAAGAAACCGCCGAAGATTGCTGAGACAGCGGTAAACGCGTTGTCGAAAATGCCGCCGACATCGAGCGAGGTGCGGACGCTCTGCATAATGTCGTTGGTGGAGATCATCGAGGGCGGCGTGATCCCGAGGATGTGGGCATACTGATCAAACGCACCAAAACTACTGAACGCGTTGATGTAATTCGGGAGAGCGGAGACGAACGTCGCGAGATCTTCGAAGACTGATGGGAGGAAGAAATAGAAAATCCCAAAGAGAACGATGAAGACCGTGAGGTAGACAATCACGACCGCAGCAATACGTGGTACTTTGTGCCGGTGCAAGCGCGCGACACCTGGCTCGATTGCAGAGGCGACGACGACTGCCGTGAGAACGTCGAGCACGAGATCACGAAGCGTAAAGACAAGCCACGCGACGATAAGAAGGAGGATGGTTTTGATGATGGTTCCCGTCGTGATGGAAAAGGTAATCGGCCGATCCTGCATGAGTCGAATCGTACCATATGAGAGGTAAAATTCAGCTTTTTACAGACTCAATTCAAGACAGACGATAGCAACGCCCGCGGCGATAAGACCAACGATATCGAGAGCATTGATTTTCTTGTGCAAGTAGTGTAGATCATGGACGAACTGCTGCTGGCAGTTCTGGGATGGGAACGCGGACTTGCGCCCCAGAGTCACGATCGCGGAGTGTCACCGTGTCGTCTTCGAGTGTCTGGAAATCAATAGTGACGCAAGACGGCGTGCCGATTTCATCCTGGCGGCGGTACCGTTTGCCGATGTTGCCGTTATCATCCCACATGATCTGCGGAATGTCTTTTTTGAGCATCTCGTAGACGTTGCGCGCCTTGGCGACCAATTCAGGTTTGTTTTTTAAAAGTGGAAAGACGGCAGCCTTGATCGGTGCGACTGCTTTGTTGAATTTGAGGTAGGTGCGCGGCTCGCCACCGAGTTCGTCTTCGGTGTACACAGAGCTCAAAAGTGCGAGCACCGTGCGATCGACTCCAAACGAGGGCTCAATGACGTGCGGGACAAAGCGCTCTTTTGCAGTTTCATCGAGATAAGAAAGATCGACACTGCTCGCCTCGGCATGAGCCGAAAGGTCAAAATCAGTGCGATACGCCAATCCCGAGAGTTCCTTACGACCAAACGGAAAATCGAATTCAAAATCGATCGTGCGCTTCGAGTAGTGCGCACGATCGCCATCTGCGACTTCGAGCTCGTGTACGAGATCCGCCGGAATCCCAACAGCGTCAAAGAAAGCTTTCACCGCCGTGCGCCACGCTTCAAAACCTTGTTGCCATTCTTGCGGGCGGACGAAATATTCGATTTCCATCTGCTCCATTTCACGAACGCGAAACACGAAATCACGCGGCGCGATTTCATTTCGAAATGCCTTCCCGATCTGCGCGATGCCAAACGGAAGCTTGGGATGAACAGAATCAATAACATTTTTGAAGTTGACGAAAATACCGCCTGCCGTTTCCGGTCGCAAGTACGAAACAGACGCTGCGTCTTCTGATGCGCCGATATGCGTCTTGAACATCATATTGAACTGCCGCGCTTGCCCAAGTGTCCCCTTCTTGCCACACGCGGGACACGCGTCGCTATCGAGCTGATCGGCGCGAAAGCGATTTTTGCAGTTGCTGCATTCCACCAAAGGGTCATTGAAACCGCTCACGTGCCCACTCGCTTCCCAGACCTTCGGGTGCATGAGGATAGCTGCGTCGAGGCCGACCATGTCATCGCGATCCTGCACAAATATGCGCCACCAGAGCGCTTTGATGTTGTTCTTGAGCTCGACACCAAACGGGCCATAATCCCATGTCCCGGAAAGTCCACCGTAAATTTCGCTTCCCGGGTAGATGAAACCGCGGCGTTTACACAACGAGACGATTTTTTCCATGGTTACCTCAGCCATACTGGCTCAGCGTACCACAGTCGCGTTTGTCGAGGTAAATCCTGGGTCCGGCGTGACCGGGACGCCCTCAGACGAACGCGATACGCGCGACAAATCTGATGTCACATTCGTGAGGTGCTTCGTGATTGTCTGGCCCGTCGCTGCGTCTGTGCCGGTGAGAGAAATATCTTGGAGGAGTACTGGCTCCTGTCCAATCTGCGAGGTCGATGGCGTAAAGCCGATCGCGACGGCCGCCTGGCGCGCTTGCGTGCCGTTGACACCGACGCCAGGATCAATGTCGCCAACATCCCACGTAAATGTGCTGTTGTTGAGACTGAAAGAAATATTTTCAGAGCGTGGGCTATAGATACCCATCCAGCGGACGTACGGTGGCAAGACTGCCGTCAATTTGGCGTTATTGATTTTGTTTGTGGTGTTTGTGACGGTGAAGACCGCGCCATACGTCGTCTCAGTGCCTGCTTCCGGCGGCAATGGACCGACACTCCCAAATGGATTGGCGTAGTAGAGCCCTTGCGCCGTCAGGACAAGATCACTCGCGAGTCCGACGCGTTGCGAGATAGTCGATTGGAGATTTTCCGGTACGCCGGATTCTGAAAGGCGCTTCCCCGCCGCGTTGACGGAAATCGTGAGATACGGATCGCGCATAGTCTGTAGGACGTCATTTCCCGGAACCTCGAACGAAAATGAGACAACGCCCTTTGCACCCGCAGGAATATTTGCGAGATCCCCGTTACTCGTCGTTTTGTCCCACAACACCGTACTATCGGTCGAGCGATAAAAGCCATTGATGGCCTGCACGGTCGAGCCGTCAAATTGCAAACCAGAAAGACGCGCGACGATGACAGCATCGGTAATGGGTGTCGTGAGATTGTTTTGCCAGTTGATGTAGACGTTCACCCGACCGCCCGGCGTGACGACTGCGGTACTCCCACTGACACCATTGACGCTCAAAGCGAGCCCGAGGAATTGCTGAGAGATCTGAAGCGAAAATGCCGTATTCGAAAGCGGCACGTCGACTGTCTGCGAGTCCGGACTATTGCGCGTCCCCGCAGTGAAATGAAAGACGCGCTCGTCGCCTTCTTGTCCGGTGAGCGTGCCGCGAATCGTGATCTCGCGCCGCTGCCCAGGCGCAAAGTCACCGAGTTCCCATACACTCCCGTGAGTCGGTGCCGGGTTAGAGGTGACAGAACTGAAGCCAAACGGAAGTCCGACGGAAAGTAAGACGTCGCGCACCGGTGCATTTGCATTTGAAGCGACCGTTACCGTGAGCTCAACCGGCTGACCCGAGACGGTCTGTGTATTGCCGTCGACGGTCACCGTAATCGGAGCTGACCCGATCGTGGTTGCATAATCAGAATCTGCGACAAAGATTGCATTTGACCCGGTGACACGATACTCAAGCTCAGCTTTGACATCGGCCTGCGTACCAGTGTCTCCAGCGAACACGGCTTTCAGTGTCCCTTGTCGGCGACCGCCGGCCTCGATTGAACCAAGCGAGATGCGTTGCGTCGTCAGATCGGTCGTGAGATCGCTCGCGGATCGCGTGCCTGGCGGATACGTAATGACGAGATCGGCGAGATCGAGCGGGACGGCGTTTCGATTGGTGACAACCACTTGGAGCTCAGTGGGCTCGCCGCCGGAAACCTGCGGCGGCCCGACGATTGCGATATCAATATTGGCAGCCGACGCGGGGGCGGCACCGCTGCCGAACGTAAAGTAGTAGAAAAAATAGCCCCCAGCAGCGAGGAAAAAAAGTATCGAGAGCCCGAAGACGATACGCACGCCAGTGCGCGCCGCTGAGATACCGCGCGGCGGTGCGATGACCTTGGGCGCACCAACCTCCGGGCGCTTCCAGTCGTCTCCGACGGTTGAGTGTCCTTGCTCAAGCGCGCGACGCGGCTTGTCTTTGAGTTGTTCCGAGAGCGAGCGCGAGTACATCGCGCGTCGCAAACGCTCTATTTCATCACGCTCATGGTCGGACGAAGGCTCCATTATCTGCCCATAATACCACGCTTCCCGACTGTGATTTTAACGAGGTTTAGAGCTGCGTCTCAGCAATTGCCTTATTGATCGACGTCAGAAGCTTGTCGCGCATTCCTTCTGCCTCCACGAGCGATTCACCCGTGTACGATGTGTGTGTGAAAAGTGCAGATGAGAGCGCCTCCGCGGAAAGATACCCGAGCGCAAAGAGCACTCGCGCAACGCAGACAATCTCGATCGTCGGCCATGCGTCACAGTGCTCAACCATCAGCGCTTCGTGTGCATCGGTGAGTGCCGCGAATAAGTAGTCGTTGCGCTCCTCGCCGCCTATGAGACGCAGCACAAGTTCGGCGATGCGTGCGTATGCAGCAATGCCGCGCGGGTCGCCTACGGCGACCCGCGCCGCACTCGCTCCCCCAATTCTCCATCCGTGCGCGCCGCGAACGAGTCCAACACGCGCGAGCGAGTAATGCTGCAATGCGTAGCGCATGCGCGAACTTTCTTTCCGCACGGCTGTAGCCCGCCCACGAACGAGCCCAAAATCGTTCGTGTAGAGCGCGTACACGCGATCATTCTCACCGCTCTCGCGACTGCTGAGTACAAGCGAATCCGTTTGATACTTTTGATACATGCTATTCAAACTGCAACGTCATGTGCGTCGCCTTTTCTATGTGCTCTTTGTACTTGCGAGCAACATCAACATTTTCTGCGACAGCGTACGTACCCGGCTCGCCCGGTTTCATTCCTTGCTCTTTCCGATACTGTTGAATCGAACGAATTGTCTCTCGCACGATTCCTTCTTCCTGTAGCTGCGGCGTGAGTGTGGTATCGAGGGCTACCTGTTCGACATCGGCAAACAAAATTTCTTTCACATTCACTTCGTCTTTCATAATCTTGAGATACTCGGATTCATTCGGCGAGAACCGCGTTTGCTGAATCGTCAACGAAGCAAGCGGTTGCCGCACCTTAATGCCAGCTTTTTCTCGAGCTTCGAGCGCCTCGGAAACGACGCGCCGCGTCGCTTCCATCATGAGGAGAATTTTTTCTTCCTTGGCACCAAAAAGTCTCTCGAAAAAACCCTTCTTCGCGGGCAGAAGCCAACTTTCCAGGTGCACACTTTCAGGATCATTCTCATCACGCACCGCCTGAAAAAGAAATTCAGCAAAAAAAGGCATCGCGGGCGCCATGACTAGCGAAAGATTGTAGAGAACGAATCGTAGTGTCGCGAGCGCGGCTGTTTTGTCTGCGCCATCTTCCTTAAATCGATCGCGCGAACGGCGCAGGTACCAGACCGATAGATCGTCGATGAATTTTGCGAGCGGTCGCGTCGCAGAGTCGAGCTGATATTGCTCATATCCGTTCGTCGCCTCGGCAATTAATTCGTTCAGACGCGCGAGAATCCACATGTCTAAGACGTGCGTGCTTGTGCGCGAACGAGCGGTAGCGTCAGCATACAGTTGATAAAACGAAAGTACGTTACTCAAGCGGCCGATATTTTTTTTGACAATCTCATCGACAAGCCGCTCGTCGAAATTCTTGCTCTCGCCCGGCGCATTCACGGTGTACATAAAGTAGCGCAGCGCATCGACACCATATTTTTCGATCGCGACGCTCGGGACGACGATATTGCCGAGCGATTTTGACATCTTCTTTCCCTTCGCATCCAAGACGTGTCCGAGACAAATTACATTTTTGAATGCTTTCCCGCGCCCCATGATGTTGCCGACGGCATGGAGCGTGTAAAACCAGCCGCGCGTTTGGTCGATTGCCTCACAAATGTAATCCGCCGGGTACGAAATGGTATTCGTCGCCATCGGATAATGATCCTGCGCAAAGGGCATCGCGCCAGAATCGAACCACACATCCAAGACTTCCGGCACACGGCTCATCGGCCCATGGCACGACCAACAGGAAAATCGCGGTTCATCGATAGCGGGGCGGTGTAAATCATCGGGCACGTTTCCCGCAAGTTGCTGCAACTCCGCGACGCTGCCAACGACAGTGACTGACTTGCACTGTTCACACTCCCAGATCGGCAGCGGCGTCCCCCAGTACCGTGAACGACTAATCGCCCAATCCTTCAGATCTTTGAGCCATTCGCCGAATCGCCCGTCGCGAATGTGTGACGGTTCCCAGTTGATCGTTTCGTTCTCCTTGATGAGATCGTTCTTAATCCGCGACATTGCGATATACCACGACGTGTCGGCGTAGTACATGAGAGGCGTCTTGCAGCGCCAGCAGAAGGGATACGTGTGGTGGATTTTCTCGCCGAACTTGTTGAAAAGAAGTCCGCGATCAGCGAGATCTTTCTCGATCCACTCATCGGCGTGTTTGAAAAACATTCCAGCGAGCGGCCCAGCGGCAGGCAAGAACTGACCGTCTTCCCCAACCATATGATATTTCGGCAAACCAATTTCCGTACCAAGCTCGAAGTCGTCGGCGCCGTACATCACTGCCGTGTGCACAATCCCCGTGCCGTCTTCGGTCGAGACAAAATCCGCGGGATAGACTTTGTATGCTTTGGCGAGCGCTTCTTCCTGCGCATGTGGCAGCGATTGTTTCATATAGGGGAATAACTCTTCGTAGGAAAGACCGACGAGCTCCTGTCCCTTTTTCTCTTCGACAATAATCGCATTCGGCGCGACTGCCGCGATCCGCGCTTTCGCAATCCAGACGTAATCGCCTCCGACATTTATTTTTGCGTAATCGACGTCTTCGCCGACTGCGAGCGCGACATTGCCGGGCAATGTCCACGGCGTCGTCGTCCACGCGAGTAAGTATTCATTTTTGTCGCGAATTTTGAATTTCACATACGCGCTCGGATCCGGCGTATCATCTTGGTAACCTTGCGCAACTTCGTGTGAGGAAAGTGCGGTGCCGCAACGCGGGCACCAGGGGACGACTTTGTAATCTTTGTAGAGGAGTTTGCGCTCGTGGGCCCTTTTCAAAATATTCCACACAGACTCGATGTAGGCGTTGTCGAATGTGAAGTACGGGTCATGCGCCCAGAACGCGATGCGATCGGAAAATATCTGCCACTCATCGATGTAGCGTAGGACGCTTTCTTTGCACTTCGCATTGAATTTCGCGATGCCGAACGCCTCGATGTCTTTTTTACTCTTGCTGCCAATCTCCTTTTCGACTTCGAGCTCGACCGGCAATCCGTGCGTGTCCCAGCCATTTTTGCGGCGTACCTGATAGCCGCACATGACCTTGTAGCGCATGACAGCGTCCTTAAATGCGCGACTTTCGAGGTGATGGATGCCCGGCCGGCCGTTGGCGGTTGGTGGCCCTTCGTAGAAGACAAACTCGCCGCGTGGTGATGGTTTGGCGAGCGTTTTCTTAAAAATGTCTCGTTCCTTCCAAAATTTCAGTATTTCTTCCTCGCGCGCAGCAACCGGTGATTTCCCCTGATTTTCAGCCATTCCGGCTATCGTACCAAAGGAAAAGGCCAGCGCGAAGCGCCGGCCTTTGACCAGGACTCTCTAGCCGTAGATCTTTTGATCAGATGCGAGTGCGTCAGCAATTGCGGTAGTCTCCGTGAGATCGACTGCCCGAGCGACAACGGCGTCTTTCTGTTTTGGCCATCGCAAACCCCACGGCGAGTATTTTTCTTCAGCCGATAAACGGCCAAGAAAATCTTTGAATGCCGTCTCGCTTTGGATTGTCCACTCGGCTTTTTCAGAGACGGGCTGACCCAAATAGTTAGTTCGGACCAAATCTACAGGATAGCCGTGTTCGCCGCGCGCTTTGATCATCGAAAGAGCTGCTCCGGCATATCCGGCAACGTATTCGAGTTCGCCAGGCTGTCGCTCGATGGGTTCGAACTTTCTTGAAGGCATGACTTTTCTCCTGTACAAAACGACCCCCAACCTATCACATTTTTTCCGGTGCCGGAATACCGAGTATCCAGAGTCCGTTTTTCAGCGTACGTGCTACGGCTTCGGCGATGGCAACTTTATTCGCAGCTGCTGGCGTACCATCGAGAATTTGTTCTTGTGCGTACCAGCTGTTGAATGTCGAGGCGATTTCAAGAAGATATGTCGTCAGTATATGAGGCTCAAGCTCGTCGGCCGCGCGCTCAACCAGTTCGGGAAAACGATGGAGAAGCCGCGTGAGATCCGAGGGGGCGGCGCTCGCATCCGCTCGCGCCGCGACCCCTTGCTCCTTTGCTTTCTCAACAACTGCATGCGCCCGCGCGTATGCGTATTGCACATACGGTCCTGAATCTCCTTCGAGCGAGAGTGCGCGACCACGATCAAAAATAATATCTTTGCTGGAGGCTTGTCGGAGAATTTGATACTTGATTGCTGCGACCGCAACCTGTTGTCCGAGCAACACTTTGTCGTCTGCTCGACTTTCTGCAGCGCGAATGTCGGCGGCTTCGGTCAACTCATCCAAGAGCGATTCGCCGGTTATGACATTTCCCTTGCGTGAACTCATTTTCCCTTCGGCGAAACGCATCATGCCGTGTGCGATATGCTCGAATTGCCCCTTCCATTCTGGATGAATGAGTTCAATGGCTTTGAGAACGACTTTGAAGTAATCCGATTGCTCGTGCGCGGTGACACTCATCGACGTGTCGAATGTACTTTTTTCTTTTTTGATCTCGGCAAGGCCGAGATCTTTCGCTTCGTACGTCGGCAGCCCTTGTTTGTTAAGAAAAACGCGTGTGTGAAGTCCAAACTTCTCGGCTTTGAAAACAGTCGCGCCTTCACTTTCTTCGAAGATCTCCGGATGTGCGTTCACCGCCTTTACGCCACGTGGACCCGTGTCGCTTTCAAAAAAGTAGTAGTCGAACTGTGTGCCGAGAATTTTGTAGAGTTCTTCGAAATGCTCGAGTGTGACCTTCCGCCCTTGATCGTACAAGTCATTAATCGCCGGATCTGATTTCTCATACACTTTCTTATTGATCGCATCAATTTCCCCTTTGGACGATTCATTCTCTTCGTAGGCGGCGGCTCCCTCCTGGTACGCGGTACTGATCTCGCCAACCGATGGATTTTTCAGGCCTTTTTTCATTAACGCCCAGATCGCTTTTGCGACATGCGGGCCGACATCGCCCTGGTAATTCGCGCGCAAGACTTTCGCGCCAGAAAATTGCAGAAGCCGAGCGATCGATTCGCCGATTGCATTGCTCATCAAGTGCCCGATGTGGAATTCTTTAAAAGGATTTGGGTCGGTGTATTCGACCATGATGGTCTTTCCTTTCCGAGACGCTCCGCTTCCCCACATGTCCTCGGCGCGCGCTTGTTCAACGCTCGCTGCGACAGCTGACGCTGCCAGATAGAAATTGATAAATCCCGCGCCTGCGATTTCGGTTTTTTCGACGCCATCAACCTTGCCAAGCCCAGCGACAATCTTCTCCGCAAACTCCCGCGGTTGCAGACCGAGTTGTTTGGCAAACTTCAGCGCTACCCCCGACGAATAGTCGCCATTCTTCAAATCTCCTGGGTGTTCAACGAGTGCGTCCCCATCGACGCCAAGGCTGCGGAGTGCTTTTGAAAGGCTGGCCTCGAGAGCGGCTTTCATACCGGGATTCTAACAGAAAAGGGCCGCGCGAGCGGCCCTTTCGATTTGTTACCGAGCTTAGTCGTTCAACCAAGCAACAGCGATACACTTTTGGTTGAGGAGACCTTTTCGGAAGTGATACACCTGGAAGCTCGGCCCGAGCTCGTTGTAGAGATCGCGCCGATAGTCTTCGTCGGTGATGCAATTGCTGTACGAATAGTTGTCGACGCTCATCTTGCCTGTATCGATCGCGGCGACAATCTGCGGTATCCAAAATCGCATCAGGTCGTGATCGACAACCCGCAGGATCTTTCGCACTTTGAGGCGCTCGGCAAGCAAACACATGCTGCGATGCGCTTCATTTTTGAAGTTGGTTATCGGCACGTCTTCTTGTGCCGACCTGAAAACGGCATCGGTCATGCTGCTCTCCCATGTGACTGCGGAGAGCCTATACGCTTTAGAGAAAAATTACAACTCCGCGTCGATGCCCATCGAGCGCGCGGTACCGGCGATACGTCTTATGCCGTACTCGCGCTTGGCAAGCGATCCCACAGTTCCTGCCACGCCACACGTACGGCAGCCGCGATTCCTGGATCTTCTATGACAACGCCAAACGGATTTTTCTTATCAAAACCAAAAAACGCAACCTTACTTCCAAACACATTGATTTCCGTCCCAAATTCCTCCGAATCAATGAAACGGGACTCGCGAGCGAGTCGCACATTGTTCTCGGAAGTAAATTGACGTGCGAATGGCGTATCGCGGTCGATACACCGTGCGGGAATTTTCTTTTCAGCGCGTTCTACAGGATAACTTTTGAAAAAAGTGCCAGGCAAAATATCTTTTGTACGATCAAGATCTTCCCATGCGTAAATGGTCTGCTTGTCTCTAAGCGCCATTCGATAGATTGCTTTAATACCCTCGATGCCATCGTAGTAGGAAACTTTCGGTTTATGCTTGGCATTGTTCTGCATTGCGAGCAACTGGGGGATGAGCTGCTCGACAGATGAGACTTTTGATTTCTGTAACTCGACCAATTGATACGGACTCGCGGCCGAGAACAACCTACGCTTCCCCTTTGTGACCTCGGTTAGAAGACCTTGAGATTTGAGATCTTCGAGAAGATGATAAATGCTCGTGCGCTTAACCCCCGACTTCCTAGAAATCTCCTGAATATGCCCCTCACCGAGCTCCAGCGTAGCCAAATAGATCGCAGTTTCTGTCTCCGAGAGCCCTAGGCTCTTGAGCATCTTTTGGTCCTCCTCCTGTAAAAACGACCTGTTTTTGGTCATAATTGTATGCTGTTATAGAGTACCTTATTATATGCATATTTTAAGGATATTGTCAAGATATTCTAATCAATACGACCGATTCTTTAACATATTCCAATAAATAAGGCAACATGTTGGCAGTCCTGGCAAGCATTTTGCTGCTAGAGATAAAGAGGAAAAAGCACATGACCAGCAACATGAAGATCGGAGCCGTCGTTTTCGCAGTGCAACTGATCGTAAGTACGGTGATCACGACCACGTTTCTGCGATATCACGATTCTCACCGCGTTCCCCCACCGAAATCAGCCTGGGTGCTGTTGCAAGAACGGTGTGGAGTCCCCGCCAATATCGACGCGTTCGCCATTTGTGCGGCGCGAAAAGGAACGTAACCAATGATCAAGTTCCAACTTGTCGTTGAAAATCCCAGTGGCGGAGACGTTGCATCACGGAACTTCGAATGGCCCGCGCTGCCTCGCAAGGGTGAAGAAATCGATATCTGTGAAACGAACACCAAAAGCGCCGGAGGCGTTCCGGTCGTCGTCAAGAAAGTGCAGCATTGGTTCGGCTGCGGCGATATCGACGTGCACGTGAAAATCGTCTGGGGTAACAAGGAGAGGGACCGACACTCCTTCAAGAACCTGCTCACGGACTACTCATTCAATAGTCCGTAGTTGTGTATAAAATCAAAACGGTGGGACATTTCGTCCTGCCGTTTTCTCTTTTTACGTTTTTATTATTTAGAGTTCCGAGTCGATCCCCATCGAACGAGCAGTACCGGCGATGATCTTCTTCGCCTGCTCCAAGTCGTTTGCGTTCAAATCTTCCATCTTCTCTTCAGCAATTTCCTTCACCTGCTGCTTTGAGAGCTTCGCGATCTTGTTTTGTGGTTTCTGTGAGCCTTTTTCGATATTGAGTTTCTTCAAGATGAGGCGCGAGGCTGGCGGCTTTTTGACGATGAAGGTAAATGAACGATCCTTGTAGACTGTCATGAGGACAGGTACGACGTTCCCGATCATTGGGCGCGTCAGAGTGTTGAACTGGTTGACGAATTCGCCGATGTTGACGCCCGCAGGACCAAGCGCTGTGCCGACAGGCGGCGCAGGCGTGGCCTTACCAGCTTCAAGCTGCAACTTAATGATTTTTGTGATTTCTTTTGCCATACAATTGTTTCTTTCCTTTAGACTCGCTGAACCTGGTCGGCTTCGAGCTCCACCGGAGTCTCGCGACCGAACATCGGAACCAATACTTTAACTTTTCCGCGCTCTTCGTCAATCTCACCTACTTTGCCGTCCAAATCTTTGAACGGACCATCGATGATGATAACTGCGTCACCTTCAGCAAGATCGATCGCGTGGCGGACGGTGTCGCCAGCGGCGCGCTTCAGAATTTTGTCGACTTCTTCTTGCGCGAGGGGCACAGCTTGATTCGCGGTGCCGACGAAACCGGTAACCTGGGGCGTGTTGCGCACAACCGACCATGCGTCGTCTGTCGCGATCATGTCGACGAGGACGTAGCCGGGAAATACTTTCTCCTTGGTCTCCGTCTTGCGGCCGTTTTTGATCTTGATTTTCTTTTCAGTCGGAACGACGACATTGAAAATCTTGTCCTTCATGCCAAAAGATTCGATGCGCTGCTTGAGATTTCGCGCGACCGCGTCTTCGTAGCCGGAATACGTGTGAACTGCGTACCACTGTCTCTCTGCGCCGTACGTTTGTCGTGCCATATTATTGCGTCTTCGTCGTCGAAGCGAGTGAGTTGGTAATTGTCGGCGTCGTGATTGGTGTCTGCGTGACCGGTGCGCTCGTCGAAGCCGCTACGGCAGGTGTCTGCGAGTCAGGTAAAAATACGAGTGTACGTGAAAGCGTCGTCGTGAAAAGAAAGTCGAAAAAGCCGAGGTAGAGTGCGACACCGACGGAAATGCCGATGACGAGCGCCGTGTAGACGATTGTCTGGACGCGCGTCGGCCACGCGACGTGATGCAACTCCGAGCGCGTGTCTTTCAAATATTGTGTGAATCCGTTTGCCATATTTTAGTCATTTTAAAACCGCCTTCCGGCGGTCAATAAAGGAATGCTACCCGTCAGCAAGGAAAAGTCAAGCGGCCCCGTCCGTAGGCGGGGCCGCAGTCTACGTGCCAATCAGCGGATTTCGTAGGTGACGTTCACGTCTGAGGTGATCTGGTTTTGGCCGGTCGCGATCTCAGGTGCGGGCGCCGCCATGTCTTTCGCACTCGCTCCGGCACTCATCGTCGCGTAAATCGCATACGGGCGGTTGCTGTTTTCATTGAAGCCGACGACCCGGATGAGCGTCACGCCCAACTGTTTGGCGAGGGCCTCGGCTTTGGTGCGGGCATCGTCGATTGCTTTGCCTCGCGCGTCGGCCTCGAGTGCTGTTTCGTCGTCGATCGTGAACGAAAGCCCACTTACTTGGAACGCACCGAGCGTGCCCACTTTCGAAAGGATGCCACCAGCTTTACTGGTGTCGCGCACTTTCACAGTGAATGTCTCGGAAACGGTGTAGCCGTCGAGCGTCTGTTTCCCGGGCGGGCAGTAGACGGGCGTTGCGATGTTGCCGCTGTTGTAAATCGCCGGCTGCGGGCACACCGCCTGCTGGTAGGTGTATTTCGGATTGACGCTGTAGTCGGTCGTCTGAATATCTTTTTGATCAATGCCGGCGCCTTTCAGATAGTCGATGATGGCATTGCCGTCTTTCGTCGCGGCAGCTTGCGCCGTCGCGACATCCTTTCCTTCCTCTTGCACTGAAACGGTGAAAGTCGCCGTGTCGGGGACTGCGAAAACTTTCCCCTCGCCGGATACGTTGATCGTATTTGTAGCGGTAACCCCGCTGCCGATGTATTGGTTGCTCTTGAGTTCATTCAACGTCAGCACGACGAGGAAGAGCGCGAGCGCGCCAAGCGCGATCGGCGCCATGGTCCGCGGCCAGTAGGTAGCTTTGATAATACTCTGCACTGATTGGTCATCCATATGAAAATTATGTTAACCCCTTTCTACTAGTATAACACTAGACGCTGATCGTCTCGGATTCTTACTAAAATGCGCCGAGATTGCTGATCTGACTGTATGTCGAGAGAAACGACGGGATTGCAAACACAAGGCCGATAAGGGGCAACACCACGAGCGCAACCGTGATGATTGCAGTCCACTGCATATAGAGTTTTGTTTTGTTGGCAGCTTGATACGCAGCTTCGACTTTCTGCTCAATCGCGTCGAGTCGAGCTTTGAGCTCTGGGTCCATGCGCCTATTGTACCAAGGGTTTCAAGCCGCTCGATTGCATGCGCCGATACTCGTGGTAGATGAGCCAGATGAGAGCAAGATCGAAAATCGTGAGAAGGAGGAGCGGGATTGAGTGCGTCCGCAAAAACGTGAGGCTTTGGTAGACGACAAAAAGCATCAAGACCGCGAGTGATGCGGGGTATGCCCATACTTTTCGGCGCAAAAGGCCGACGACGAGCACGATTTTGATGAGACCGTGCGAGAGCAGGTAGAGCGCACTATAGAACTCTGCCTGCGGCGTGATTTTCTCGGCAAGCGGCAGGAGGTGAGCCGCGAGAAAATCGTTTGGATCTTCAACCAGCTCGTTTTGAACGAGCGTCTGGACGATGTCGCCGATGTTGAAGAAAAAAAGTGCGAAGCCGAGCGCGATTTCGAGTAGAGCATTCGCGCCTTTAAGGACAACACCCACTTCAAATACGCGGTAAATATTGGCCTCACGCTTTTGTTGTCTTTCAGCCGGAACCATCATAGTGTGGCGAGTCCCTCGTGAAAAAGCGCGTGGGCGCGCTTGAAAAAGAAGCGTGAAAGCTCATAGATGGTGAACGTAATGAAATACGCGGAGAGCACATCTATAGAATAGTGCAGATGTCCGAGGAGAACAATGATCGCAAAGAAGATTGACCACGCGAGGAAGAAATAGCGCAACCGGAGGTGTTGCCAAAAGATCAGCGCCAAAAGAAACGGCGCGCCCGTATGACCGGAGAAAAACATGTCTCCGCCGGCGATAATTTTTCCGAGCGCCTGCCCGACATCGAGCGTTGCGTGCTCAGGGAACGGTGCAATATGTGTGAGCGAGACGAAGACTGAGCGAATGAGATAGAAGAATCCGAGACTCGAAACGATGAACGGCGTCCACTCAAGTCGCCACAGGCAGATCGCCAGCACAGAGAACAAAAGAACAAATGTCCCCCACAAAAAAAGTCCGTCGACTTGGAAAACAGGAATGTTCGAGAGGATAATGTCGGTGACGTAATTGCTTTCGTGATCAGTCGCGTAGATTCCGGTGGAGAAAGCCGCGATGACGCCCGCCGCGAAAAACGCAAGCGAAAAAGCCGAGAGTGCGAGAAATTTTCGATTCGCGAGGAGCGTCCAAGCCGAAGCCATAGAGAGAGTATACTATTCTGATGGATTTAGGGGCCAACTCGACGCAGCTCCTCATCGAGTATCGCTATTGGATTTTGATTCCACTGTCGCTTTTAGAAGGGCCGATCGTCGCATTCGCTGCTGGTACACTCGCCGCCGCAGGTTATTTCAATCCCTACGTGCTTGAAGTGCTCTTTATCTGCCGCGATCTTCTCACAGACCTCTTCTACTACTACGTCGGCATGTTTGCCCGCACGACGAGAATCGTGCAGTGGTTTCTCAAAAAAATCGGGGTCACGGCCGAGCACCTCGGGAAAGCGCAGGCATTGTGGGAACATCGGCCATTCAGCACGATGTTCCTCGGAAAACTTTCCTACGGCGTCGCGCCGAGCTTTTTTATCGTCGCGGGGATGGTGAAGATGTCGCTCAAGAAGTTTATCGGCTACAACGCATCGATCGCGTCGGTACAATACGGAATCTGCCTCATACTTGGCTACGAATTCGGCGCGGTTTTGGGCGCGTCGTTCGTTGCTCTTCTTGATAAAATTCAAATCGTCATTGGCGCCTTAGTTATCGCCTTTGCTGTCGCGTACGTCATCCGCCACTACGGAAGGAAACTTTTGTTGCGAGAAGAGTCAAAGCAATCAGACTGAGTCAACTGCCTTTCGCGCGCGCCCAGTTTTGCGAATAGGATTTTTTGAATACGACAATCCAGATGCCGTTCAGAGTCCATTGCCAGAGTAGTTTCGGCCAGCCCATTACATGCGCGCGTCGGCCACTGAAGTAGACGCGGAGCGTCGAATCCAAAAGTGTGCGACCGACTTTTGAAAGTCGCATAAAAAGATCCGCGTCTTCAGATGCGATCAGGTGTTCATTGATACCGCCGACCTGTTTATACGCAGTCGTGCGCACGATCATGCACTTGCCGTGTGTCAGGCCCCAATGCAAGACGTTGTTGGCAAAACGAAAGTACGCGTCGAAACACGAAAGCACGAATCGATCGGCGCGCGTTTCTGCCGTCGGCTCGACGCGCATGCTGACGGTCATTGCGACAAGTTTTTGATTTGATTCGAAATGCTGGATGATTGCCGGGAAAAAAGTGTGTGGGTCGCGAAGCCACACATCGCTATCGAGGAACATCAGGATATCGCCGCGCGCAATCGCGGCGCCGCGATTGCGCGCGGCGCCGATCGTCTTCGGTTGCTGCCCCGCATAGCGAACGACAAAGTCGGCGACTCCCGCCGCGACGTCGGCCGTCTTATCCGTGCTCCCGTCATCCGAAAGAATTATTTCCACTTCTACTCCAGCTGCCCGCGCGCCTTCGCGCAGCCGCCTCAGCGTTTCCCCGATCACGCCCTCTTCGTTGTGCGCCGGAATCACTATAGAAATCACCCTCAAAGCATAGCATTCGTCCGGTATACTTCCCGTATGGGACTCGAACGCGGAAAGAGCTCACTGCAGATGCGCTTTGCAGTTGATCGTAATGTCAATAAATTTATCGAGCATACTGATATCGAAGGCAAGGAACATTTGGAAGAGATCCCCAAGGACAAACACATAATTGTCGCGACATCGCACCTCTCTGATTTGGATATTCCACTCGTCATACAGTCGCTCGGCAAAGATCTCAACCTCGCGATCTCGAACGCGTCCACACAACACGATTTTAAAAGAAATTTTCAAGAGACTCTCGGTGTCGTGTTAGCAGGCAAAAGCAATTTCTTGCCCATCGATTTCGCGGAGACGGGCGAGAAAAACGTCCCGCTACCGTTCAATCCTGAAAATTATACCCCGATGGCAGAGGCTATGGACGAAGGGAAAGCAGTGCTCGTCGCCGCCCACAACCCGACCGAGGGTGAGCTAGGACGCCCCGGATACGGTGCAGTCTATCTTTCACAAATAAGCGGTGCTGTGATTTTACCTGTGGCCGTCAATATTCCAGGACCCGCAATTATGATGCGGAAGAAGGAGACGTTGCGAAAATCGGACGCAACTGTCATCGTCGGAAAACCAATCGAGCTGCCACACATCGAAGGTATCGAGGAATTCAACGCGTTGCTAGAAAAAAGGCGCTCGAACGAGGAAGTAACAGACGCAGATATCGAGCGCTTCAAGGAGCTTTCAAACAAGCTTCGCGAACAATCGGATATGCTCATGCGAATATTGGCCACGATGTTGCCTGATGAAAAGCGAGGCGCGTATGGAACACAACATTTGGAAAATTCGACCGACCAATAAGGAAAACGACGCACGAAGTTTGTGCGTCGTTGTTGGATCAGCAGTGCGGGCACGTCACGACTGTTGGTTGCTTGTACGTGAGGATCGTACCAGCGAAACGATCAGTGCTACGACAAACCATGCCATCGCATACGCGGCCATCGCTGCCGCCGATACTGCAAGCGGAAGTCCGTCTGCTTGATTCGGCGCGTCGTGTTCATGCCAAATCCCAAGCCCGAGACCCAGGAGCCCTGCGAACAGTATTCCAAATAAGAGCGACCCGTATGCGAGCGCGCTTCCAGAGGGTAGTGCGGTGCCATACATATCTTCTTCCCCAATTTAGGTAGACCTGCCCTAGTTTGACCAATCATCCACAGAGAAGTCAAGCGCTACAGATGATACATCGGATTAATGACGAGGTGATAGATGTTGGCGATCACAAAGCCAATTGCAAGGACCCACGCGCTTTCGAGCGGATAGCCGGCGATGGTACCGAGGAAGACTACGGCCGTGAAGGCGACGCCAGAGAGGTCGATAAGAATTTTGCGCCGCAACAGCGCATCGTGTGGGATTTTGCCGCGCATCATGGCGTATTTCGGTGTTGCAAAGATGAAGAGGATAAGCGCGACCAGGGAAAATTCAAACGCGCGGCCAATTGAAAATGCGAGCGCGACATACGCGGCAACGAGTAAAAAATCGACAATGCGCTGATGCTGGTCATTCGGCTGGATCGTCGCGTACAGTTTGATCGAGAAGAATGTATTGAGGGTGAGCACAGCGTAAAAGATACTGTGCGGGAGTACATATTCGTTCGGAGGAGCAACAAATAAGAGCGCGGCGACGCCGGCTGCGATAAAGAAGAGCGTTGCGAGTGTTGCGCGGATGATATGCATACGATTACCGGACGTCTTTGTATTCGTGGGTAAACGGCCGGTGGAAGAGAACGGGCCAGAGGTAGTTGAGCATGTAGCGGAGATTCGTGCGGAAAATTCCTTCCCTCTCAAAGCGGCGTGCAGACGCGCGAGCGTAGAAATTCATCCGAAAGAGTGTCTTCCCTACCTTGCTCAGGCGGCGCGCAAGATCGGTGTCTTCGCCGTAAAATTTTATAGATTTGTCGAAGCCGCCGATTTTCTCGAGTGCGTCGCGCTTGACGACAAAATTGCCGCCCAAAATCATGTAGCCGACCAGCCAATACGTGACCGGCGCAAACGCCCACAGCGCATTTAAAATCCACAAACGCCAAAAGGAGCTACCGAAGTAGCGGCGCGGCCCGCTCAAAGACACGATGTCGGGCCGCGCCGCGAAATACATCTCGGCTTTTTCAATCCAATCGTTGGTAATCAACGTATCTGCATCGATGTACGCGAGGTAGTCACTGTGCGAACTTTCAAATCCGCGCTGCCGCGCGGCAGGCAATCCTTTCTCTGATTCAAAGACAATGCGCGCACCATGCGCGGTCGCGATTCCTGACGTCTTGTCTGTCGATGCGTTATCAACCACAATAATCTCTTTGAATTTTCCTCGCGAACATTTCTGTGCGACATCGAGTGTCTCGGCAATCACCGATTCTTCATTGTGCGCACAAATGATGAGCGTGATATCCATAGCTAGTGCATGTGCGCGTCGAGAAGCACGATCGAACGGCGTATTGCCACGAACGCATAACCCCACAAAATCGGAAGCCACAGCGGCATGACGCCGAGGAGTGAATTGCGAGCAAACGTCTCGACACCGGTCGCGATGAAAATGTATTCGGAACAAAACAAAACGCAAAAACCGAAGAGGAAAAAAACGAAGTCGCGTTTGTTGAGGGCAATCGCAAACGCGGTCAAGATGATAAGTCCGTACAATATCGACAAGAGGTAGTCATTCTGCACCAGGGGGATCAGCCCGATCATGACAACGACCGGCACGGCTTGGAGCAACAGACGCTGCGCCAGTATGTACATATCGTAAGTATATCGGGGCGATCACGTGTCGGGAATCCTGCTCCCCCGCTTCGCCGGGGCGAAGCTCCTCCGCAGCCGGCCACCCTCGCTTTATACCAATGGCGCTCGGGTTGGCTTCGATTCCCGCACGAACAATCAGTAAAGCTGAAAACTCCCGCACCAGGCGAGAGTTTTCAGCTTCATGGGCGATCGTCGGGAATCGAACCCGAATTGAGAGCTCCACAAGCTCCAGTGTTGACCGTTACACCACGATCGCCATCACACACCCACTGTATAGCAAAATTTCGGCTCTAAAGCGAGACTTTAGCGCACATCCTGCTCGGTCGGAGTACTCGTCGCAACATCGACGATAGAGAACGAAATGCGCCCAATAATCTGCCCATACGACGTGACGACATTCACGCGCCATGCGCCCGCTTCTGGATCTGGTCGCGCACTGTAGCCGCGGAAGCCGCCGTCCCGGCCGCCCTGGATCGGATACTGGACTGTCTGCAGCGTCACCCACGAGTTGCTCGTCTCATCAAAATGCTGCCATTCATGATAGACCGTGATCGCAAGGCTACTCGGCGCGAAGATCGCGCTCCACACGTACACTGTCTCACCCGGCGCGTGATGAAAAACAGTATTGTAGCGAAGAAACGATTCGTACCATGGCACCGGCTCATATGAGACAAGGTAGCCATCAGCCGACCGTTGCACGCTGTGAAGTACGCCGGCGTCTTTGAGTGCAAGAGGAAGCGGCGGAATCGCGCCGGTGAAATACAAAATGTTGAAAACAACATAAATGATCGCGATGGACCGTCCGAGTGCGAAAGCCTGCGTGCGTCGTTCGGGCAAATAGAAGAAGAGAACGCTCGCGAACACTGCGACAATGACGAGCGCGACTGCTCCGCTCAGAAGAAACATGGATGGACCGATCTGCCCAAACACGACCGGAAAAAAGAAAATGAGAAACGAAAAGAGTACTGTAAAGTAAATCGACATCTGGAATGAGAAGCGCCGATAGAAATGCACAAATCGCTCATTGCCGATCAAAAGCAGACCGACGGCGACGACAAAAATCCAACTCCACGAATACGCCGCGCTGCGGCTATAGAGTGAAACAAACGCGCTGAAAAGGCCGCCAAAAGCGAACTGCGCCACGACGGGAACCAGCGGCAACATATTGAGGAACAATTGTTGTCGCAATCGGCCAAGCTCGATGCAATTCAAAAGTATGATGCACGTAGCTGCAGCAACGAGGTAAAAGAAAAGCAGGGCATTCGACGTCCACAGATCAACGCGGCGCAGAAGAATCAAGTTGTCTGAAATAACGCCCGCGATAAGGCCGATCGGTGAGACGTAGCGGATGTACCAATCGGCGAGCTCTTCGATGCTCTTAGGGATACGAAATGGTTTCATGCTTTGTACTCAGGCGGTGTCTCGACAATGCCGGCGCGGTGGTTCGCCAGACGACCGAGCGCATAGAAGAGCGACGAGAGTCTATTCGCGTATGCGCGGCTCGACTCGCTCACCGCGCGTTCGCCACTTTCGTGCAAAGTGACGAGGCGTCGCTCAGCGCGTCGCGAAATCGCCCGCGCAATGTCGAGTCGCGCAGAAAATTCAGTGCCGCCCGGCACAAGAAACGTCTTTATCTCCGGCAACTCTTTCTCGATTCCGTTGATGAACGCACTCATCTGCTCGACACTGTCTGGCGGTACGCTTTTCTTTGCGCCGGCAACTTCAGCCTGGATCGTAAATAAATAATTTTGTACATCTCTCAAGACGTCTGCACCTGCCTTTCCTTGTACAGAAAAATCATCGGGCGCTGCGACCTTGCACCAGCCGACAACAGTATTGAGCTCGTCGAGCTGACCAAGACATTCAAAAATTGGCGAGGATTTTGAGACCCGTTGCCCCTGCGCAGAGTCGAAGAGTTTTGTCGTACCGCCATCGCCTTTTCCTGTAAACAGAGCCATGCGTTCATCATATCAAAGTAAAGACCCCGCGAGCTTCTGATGTCTCATCGGGGCCATTCTCCTGCACGCTGCACTTGGACTTGTGGAGAAGAAAGATCAACGTGCAACGTATTCGTAAGCGATCGGTAATCGAGGTACGCGCCCGTAACGAATGCGAGAACGAGCAACGCTCTCAGCAAAGATGCCGAGATTCGTCGAACAGGTTTGAAGTAGATTTCAAACGCGAACCACAATGCGACCGCGAAAATGAGACAAAGCAGTGTTGCTGCCATCACGTCACCATTTCATTGTTACAACTCTTTTTTATATACACGATGGATCCTGAGGTGTCAATGAATTTTTGAGAAAATCGCGCAAAAGAAAACTCCGTCCGAGCCGAAAGTGGCTTGGACGGAGTTCGAACCCTCTTGCGAGCACAGTTAATCGACTACGCCGCGTCTCGAAGATCAGTCGTGTCCGTCACACGTTCGACGGCAAGCGAGTAATACGGCGTACACGTACGCCTAGCCTCCTCGAACGGCCCACCAGTCAAAAGAATGAACAAGTGGAAAAACGGCGTCGGCCGCGGAAGTTTCCGGTATGCCTTCCAACAAAAACCGTCCTTATCAGGCGATATGAATTCGATTTCGAACTCGTTGCCCTGCGTTTCGCCGACCATATGTCTGTGGCTAAACTCGACCGGGCGGACCCAGGTGTTAGCCAGAGGATGTACGAGACAAGACCGTTCCCCTTCGAGAGTCAGGAGAAGATCGGTACCAGGCAACGTTGCCGAAATCGAGATCCCCAACCGATCGCACATCGCCGGCGCGAGGATCATCGTTGAACGCCTTAGGCTCGGATCGTGCATTCCCGGTTCGGTCAATGTGAGGGTAATCAGACCCCGCGCTCCGTCTGTGAAGACGTCGGAGAGAGCCACTTTCTCGATTCGTAACCGCTTCTTAATCATCGTATACCTCCATTTAGAGTGAGCCAGAACATTTCGTCTGGATAGATGCGTCAGAAACCTTTTCTCCTCAGCAATGTATAGCAAAAATAATCAAAACGCGCAGCAATCGACTAGACGGGGTTTGATACTATCAAAATGCACCTTGTGCGCAGGGGGAGACTCGAACTCCCATGCCCGTGAGGGCGCTACCACCTCAAGGTAGTACGTCTACCAATTTCGCCACCTGCGCGTCGCTTCTATATTACTCAGTTTTCGCAGAAGCTCCAGCCTCTACTGTTTCGTTCTCTTTGACCGGCGTCTCAGCTGCAGCTTCGAGCTTCCCTTCCGTGGTGACGCTGCCGCCCATAATGCGTGTGCGGCGCAACTGTCGGCGCGCTTCGCGCGCCACTTTCTCGCGAATGTAGTAGAGCTTCGCACGGCGGACGCGGCTGCGCTTCAAGATTTCGATTTTGTCTATCATCGGGGAGTAGATCGGAAATACTTTCTCGACACCGACGCCTTGGAGGACATGACGAACGGTGAACGTACCACCAGCTTCTGTGCCATGCTTCCTGGCAAGAATGAGGCCCTCGAACGCCTGCAGGCGGAATTTACCTTTCTCTTCCTCAATCTTCTGCCACACACGCACCGTGTCGCCCGGCCGAAGATCGAGATTTTTGCGTGCCGCCATGTCTACTGGCGAAGTTTTTACTGTCATAGTCGGCGCACTATAGCATTCGTTTGGTTAGAAGACAATATCGAATGATTCAAACGCCGAGCTCGGCTCACGCCACTCGACGGCTGCGTCGGAAACACGTGCGAGAAATGGACCTTTGCGAATATACTCGAGCAACTTCTGCAGCTTGTCTTCATAGCCCTGCGCGATGATTTCAACGGTGAAATTTGGCAGATTGCGGACACTACCGACGATAGCTAGGTGCCGCGCATGTCGCGCGACGTAGTCGCGGTACATCACACCCTGCACTTTACCCTTCACGATGCAGCGGATTTCGGCAATGTCATTCATGAGCGACATTATACGTAAATGTTTCTTGTGGTCACGGATAATTTTCTTGCCGTCGCAAGAAAATTTCCTCGACCCCGCCGACCGTTTCGCCTACCGGCGAAACATGTCTCCGGCCCGCACAAGTGCACGAAAAAGCAAAGCAGTTTGCTTTTTCAGCCTTGTGCGCGGTGAGGGATTTGAACCCCCGACCCTCCCCGTGTAAAGGGGTTGCTCTACCACTGAGCTAACCGCGCAAGCTACCTCAACATATCACAATCGAAGTATTCATGTGGTCACGCATAAATCGCTGCTGCGATTTTGCGCGACCCCGCCTCGCGCCGTCGCGCTCCGGCCGGCACAAACTGCGCTTCGCTCGTTTGTGCCCCCGCGAGGAATCGAACCTCGATTGACGGCTTAGAAGTCCGCAGTTCTATCCATTGAACTACAGGGGCACCTAAATCGTAGCTCGTGAGTGCCAGCGCGGTCAAACTAGTGCGGGTCGGAAATCTGATAGCCGCTTTGTTGGAGCGATTCGTACTCTCCTTTTCGTGCTGCAAAGGCATCTAGTACTGCGTGGAGTTGCTTTGGATCCAAAGGATCACGCGTTTTTATCTGTACAGAGCTGCTACTTGGCGCAAGAGCCGATTGAAGCTGGATGAGCGCGAATACAATCCCGCATACAGCAATACAGGCGACGACCAACAATATCCCGCGCCATGCGATATCGGCGAGATGGCGCATCGCCTCAGGATCATCACGATACTCGTAGAGCGTAGGGAGGCGTTTCAAGAAAGCGAATTGTAATTTCATATACTTGCTGTGGTGTACACATGCGCGCGCATACTCATGTGCCACGGAAAAGCGACTGTATTGTCGTTACGCGCAAGATGCAGTTGCTCAAGTTGCGCTGGGATCGGCATCGTCTCAAAGAGTGCGACCGCTTTCATGAGAGCGCCGAAACTGCCGTTTCCTTCGATATCAAATGCGAGCGCGTGGAGACCGCTTCCGGCCACGCTCTCGAGTGACGCGTCGTCGGGTGTCGCCTGCCCGATCGTGAGTTTCACTCCCGCCTCTCCACCGAGCGCATCAATCGTATCGACAATAGAGATAATGTCGGTGTGAGCGAGTACATCAAGTGCAGCGCGATCATCTGCGCTGTCACGTGCGATTGACTGCAAACGCTGTGCGTCTGCAGTTTTCGTTGACGCAGATTGTGCGGCGCTGATCTGAGCCGCCCGCGCAGCTTCATCCGCCCAGAGTGTCCATACGAGGAGACCCACGAGTATCCACGCTACGCATGCAGCTCCTAGATATACCGATGCTTGTTGCCAGTGCTGCATATCAAAAGATACCGTTCAGCGTGACGCTAAATGAGCCATCGCCCGAGCCGACAAGCGCCCCGACGGGTACGACGACATTAGTGAATGTCGGATCTTTTCCGAGCGCGAGGCGAAATGTATTGATCGCATCGCGGCTGCCGCCGATGCCGTTGAGAACAATGCTCCCTGGAGCGCTCTTTTGTCCTCGCACATAATCAATCGAATCAATCGACATACCCGATGGACGCAGGGCGAAAATGCGCTGAAGAAGCTGGGGCGTCGAAGTCGCGGCTGCGAGAGCAGCGAATTGAATTGTGAGTATCTCAGAGCGTGCGAGGTCAGAGCGAAGCGCTGCGCCTGCAGTTGAAGTCGCTTGGGTCGAAAAGGCGGATGACATTTGCATGCGTACAATAAGGTACGAGGGAACGAGCGCGAGCATAGTCGCGAGTGCGGCGGCTATGAGGCCGAGTGCGGCGATGCGTATGAGCCGGGCGTTGAATTCCTGAGCGCGAATCTTTTTTAATTGTGGAGGTAGTACGTTGGCCATGGTCACGAGAGCGCTCGCAGCGCAAGACCAATCGCGGTCGCGTATTGGAGGGACGCCTTTCGATCGATTGGCGGAATGTATTCCTCAAACGAAGCAACGTGCGTCCATACGTTGGGAATCGCGACCGGCGCCTGTACTCGTGAAGCAACAAAATCGGCGAGACCTTTTATATTGGCGCTGCCACCTCCGAGCAATACGCGACTGACAGGTGTCATGCGCTCTCCCTTGTCATTGCGTCTCGTGTCCCAGTAATGATAATGACGCGCTACCTCATCTGCGAACGCGGAGACTCCCGCGGTAATCGTTTCGATCGCTGATTTCTTGGCGTCGACTGCAAGAAGCCCTTCTTCGTCGGTGAACGTTTCTGCCGCCTCCGCCGTGAGCGAGAGTTTTTTCATGAGTGCGCGCGTGATAGCTTCTCCACCGACACCGACGGTTGACGTGAATATCGGAATACCTTTTTTGAGGACGGCGAAGCCGGTGCGAGCGCGACCAAAGTCCGCAAGGAGGACCGCGCTGTCGTTCTCAGTCGTGCTCGTGACCGCACGCGCGATTGAACGTGCCTCAAGCTCGAGTGACAAGAGCTCGATCCCGGCCGTCATAAACGCATCGGCGTACGCTTGCGCCAACTCTCGTGGGAACACAGCAACTCCGATTTCTTTTACACCTGCGTGCTCGTCGATGACGTCGAAGTCAAAGACCGCAGCATTCGGTGGAATCGGTACTCGGTCCGGCAATTCGAACTCAATCATGTTGAGTATCTGATCGCGTGGGCTATCTCCTGGGACGCTCATACTAAAGACATACGCTGCTTCCTCGGGGAGTGCCGCATGAGCGGCACCGACGCCGTGCAGGTGCCGCTTCACTCGTCCGAGTATCGCAGCGAGTTGCGCGACATCGTGCACCGCGCCGCCGACCACGACTCCTTCCGGAAGTGGCTCAACACCGTATGCCAATACACGCTCCGGCGTTCCCTCCGGGGCGAGTGCGAGATAACGAATGGATGCGTCAGAAATATCGACACCTGCTGAGTGCGGGTACAGCATCTGCGGCGTTGGAAAGGCACGCGCGAGGCGATGCGACGATTGCGCTCCAGAGAGAAAAGTTCCCACACGAGCGGACATTGACTCAAGTATATCGCAGAAAACGAGTGCTCAGCGGAGCTTCGTCCCCGTCGGAACTGGCCGTTCAGGTTTTAAGAGAGCAACACCGTCTTCGATACCGACAGCGAGGAGCATCCCTTGGCTTTCGACACCGCGAAGTGTGCGCGGTGCGAGATTGACGATGTAGGGCAACTGCATCCCTACCAATTCTTCGGGTCGCTTCCACAGTGCAATGCCGGAGACGATCGTGCGCTCTCCAATCTCACCGCCAAAATCGACGGTGCATTTGATCAGTTTGTCTGCATCGGGAACCATTTCAGCGGCAATGACAGTCCCAATGCGCATCTCTACCTTCGCAAAGTCATCGTACTGAATTTCGTCTGCCATGTCGGCATTGTAACAAAAGAGAAGAGCCGCGGACATATGTCCGCGGCTCTGTTTCATTTCGAATCGACTGGATCTACAGTCTTTTCGCAATACCGTCATGATCGAGAGACCACTTTCTCCACCCGTCGACGGCACACCGGAGAGAGGTTCGCGCACCACGCTCGATCTGCTCAGAGGTGGCACCGGTTAGACCCAGATACGGCATGACCAGTTCGGAAACGAACGGCACGGGAAACGTGAGGTTCCAGCGCGGCGAGCTTCTGTTGGCGTCCAGAATTACGCAATGAGACGACAAGTGACTCTGTACTCTTTGACCAACTTCAGTGTAGCCGTCGTCCAGAGCAATCGCGACATGAGCACTCGGAACGATCTTTATCGCGCTGTACGCCATCGTTTCCAGCGCCGTGAACTGTTTGCTCAGACCGGCAGTTGCATTCAACGTTCTGCCTACTTCAAACTCGGAACTGAATTGCTTGAATTCGCGATCACCCAACACAAACACTTGCACCTCAAATCGTGATGGTTTGAAGTACTTCTTCAAGGCATTTTCGACAGAAAACGCGCGGTTCACATTACCTGGGCGAACAACGTACTGAACGTTCAAGATTTCTCTCTGTGCCACGGCTAATCTCCTTTTGGTTCGTGGACTTCACTGTACCGTAGAGCACACTAGCGGAGGCGCGGCGAAAGTCAATTCTTTGAGCGCAAACCATCAAGGTATCGCTGCAGGATGACTGCTGCTGCGGCGGCGTCGAAATGAGTCGGTTTTTTCGTGAATCGATCGGCTTCGATCGAACTCCAGATTTCAGGAACGAACGACACAGGGACGCCGCCGCGCTCTTTGAGTTTTTCTGCGAACTGCTCCATGTCGGGCGTAATCTCATTGGCGATTCCGCTGGAGCCGCGCGTGTCGCCAATCACAACGCCCGAAACCATCTCCTCTTTAATGAGATCAACGATCTTGCTGAGGAGTGCATCATTGTTATCGAAAACATCCCGCGGGAACGCGATCTGCTTCGCCTCATCGGACATCGCAATGCCGACGCGTTTGCTGCCGTAGTCAATACCGAGATGCTTCATGATGGCAGTATACAAAGACTCTCCCAAAAAAGCGCGGCCCCCGCTTCGGGGTCATGAAGCGAGGGTCACTTTCGAGAGCGCGAGCGCGCCCAAGACATTGATTACTACAGGTGCAATCACGGCCTTATTTCATTCCTCAATTTCACGGATGCCCCACGCGCGCATCGTGTCTGTGCCGACCTGATCGCCGACGACGACAACATAATCACCAGGGGAAAAATCAGCGCCATACGGAAGCCGTGTCTCTCGCGTAATGATGATCGTCGATGTACCTTCACCGTCGATATCTGAAACAATGAGACCACTCGACGAAGCCGCGACGACGGTGCCGTGATAGACATCGTTCGGGCGCGGGGCGCGGAACATTCTGCCGTACCACATCCCCAAAGGCGACGGCAAGGTGTTGTGCCGCGCCGAGAGGAACAGTCCACGATGGAACGGCGCGATAAAGAAACCGCCGACGGCAACGACAAGAATGACTCCCAGTATCGACACGACGAGTGGCCGTTGGTACACAAAGGCGTAGCGACGCACAAGAAATTCCAAGAGAACGACGAACAGCACAACGAGCAGTATCAAAAGCCACGGTAGCGAATGCAGCAGGTCAAACCATCCACGCGCGCCCAAGGCCGGCGTAAACCACACGCCGCTATCGCGCATGAAAAAGAGCGCGAGCGAGGCAACATAGAGGAGCGTCGCAACGACAAGCGCAACGCCAACGAGCGCAAAAGCAGAGAGCACGACAAAATGCCAACGCGGGCGCATCGTGATATCGCCCTTTTTGATTTTCTCCATGATACTGCCCGCCATGGGATCGTGGTGTTCTGTGTTCATAAGGTTCGCTGTGGTGCCATTTTTTTCAAGGCCGTTTTGCCCCGGGCGATACGCACGCCGACGGTCGAGATGGGAATGCGGAGCACGTCCGCAATGTCCTTGTAACTCATCTCTTCAAAATAGTACAACACCAGGGGCTCCCGGTATTTCGGATCGAGCTCGCGCAAATATCGCTCCAGCATCTCACGAGAATCGCGCGCGAGCGCACGATCCTCAGCGCTTTCAGGAGCCGCAAGGTGCGGAAAGACTTCGTCGATATCAATACCCCAGACCGGTCCACGCGACTCTTTCTTTATCGCATTTACAAATTCATTATGTGCGATGCGGTAGATCCACGGGCTAAAGCGTCGCGACGCGTCAAAACTTTGGATGTTTTCATACGCCTTGATGAAGACCTCCTGCACAATATCGACTGCATCTTCATCACGCATGAATTTTCTTCCGTACCGCAATAGTTTATCTTCGTAGCGCGCTACAAGTTCTGCGAAGGACTCACTATCGCCCTTCTGTACTTTGGCGACGATCTGCTCATCGGTTTCGATACTCATACTAGTTTTGACGTTTTGTACACCTCAGGCTTATGCGCTGCGAGGCGGACTATTTTCGTTGCCAGGTCGCGTGCGCTCAAATCTTCTTCAAGAGAATCGACAAATTCCCCTTGCTGATCGTAGCCGAGCGCGATGACGTCGGGCTGCGCCGCAACGATGTGCTCGATGTTGCCGCGTGCGTCTCCAAGAATCGCCTCATCGACGAGATCGTGTGCTTCGAGTAGAGCGCGCCGCGCCGCCTCGGCGCGGCGCGGCGCGCTCCCCTTCACGCGCGCGACGACGCTGTCGCGCGCGACCGAGACAATCAAGTAAGGATCAGCCGCGAGCGCGCGAGCTTGTCGGAAAAAATCCTCGTGCCCCGGGTGAATGATTTCGAAAACCCCAAATACCATAATTCGTTTCATGCATTTTTAAATTAACTGCGCACCGCTGCAACATCCACCTCGAAAGCGTAAACAAGAGATGCTGTATCACTAAATACAGCTGCATCGCGGATTTTATTGCAGAGCTTCACCGAAATCGTCTTTCCGTAGAGATCACCTGAGAAATCTAGGAGGTGCGCCTCGAGTATTTCTCGTTTTTCGTCAACAAATACAGCGGCTTGGTATTCCGCGTCATCGACTACTACGGTCGCTGCATAAATGCCGCGCTCAGCTGCATCACCGAGCGAAATGTTTGCCGTCGGAAATCCCAACGCCACTCCGCGTCGCTCGCCCCTTTGCACAGTCCCGCTGAAGCGTTGCATTGCGGAGGGGGTGAGATTCGAACTCACGGTGGGTTGCCCCACGCCGCATTTCAAGTGCGGTGCTTTAGACCACTCAGCCACCCCTCCTTCACACTTGTTGTACCACGTCCACAAGCGAGCTGCGAGAGCGTAGTACAATACTTGCATGGCAGAATCTGCTCCTCTCAAGTGGAGCGCACTCGACGGCGATGTTGAAGAGCGTGGCAAGGATTGGTATGTGGCGCTCGGGATCGCCGCCGTCGCAATCGCGATTATTGCAGTACTCTTCAACGACGCGCTCTTCGGCATCCTCGTCATTGTCGCCGCGATTACGCTCGCACTCATTGCTCGCCACCCATCGAGTATGGTTGAGTTTGAGATTTCTGATCGAGGGATACGTGTGGGCGAAACGCTACACCGCTACGAAGAGATCGTGTCGTTCTGGGTGGACGATGAAAATGCGAATTCGCCACTTTTACTCGTCGACACCGTCAAATTCCTCTCACCCAATCTCATTATTCCGATTCAGCATGTCGACGCGGCTTCCGTGCGAGCATTTTTGCTCGAACACGCAGACGAGGTGCGAATGAGAGAACCGATCGCGCACAAAATTCTCGCGTTCGTCGGTCTCTAAACTCTATTGGAGCGTGAAGGGATGAGTGACTGAGAAGTCACCGTACGTCGGATTGATCGGATGCGCGGGTACTGGGCCGTTGCCGACATATGCATTCGACGGGCTGTAAATCGTGGCTTCGATTGCGTACTGACGCCCCGAGACCAAATCGCTTGCACAGACATTTTGACCTGTCGCTTGGCACTGCGTCGAATCTGTCGGCAAAGTCCAGTTGTATGAACCCTCGATTGGTAGTCCATCGGCTATCAGCGCTGTCGCCTGATTCGTGCGTTCATCGACGAGGAAGAGCGCGACCGCCGAGCTTGAGGCCTCACCTTCGCTCGACCACGAGATCGTACTTGATGAACCAGATGCGACGGTCTGTGCGTCCATCGTTGATTGCACATTGATCCAATTGGTGGGGCCACCAGAGCCGCTGTCTCCGCCCGATCCACTGCTTCCGCCGGAGCCGTTGCCACCTCCATTTCCGATACCTGAGCCGCCGGCGCTGTCGGTGAGGTTGTCTGAGACGCCGCTGATGTGAATCGCTATCGCGACGTCACGCGTGCCACCGCCTACCGTCTCACAGTGGAGAATAAATTGTGCAGCCGACGTCATCGCTGGCGTCGACGCGGTACCGTTGGGGCTCGTGTTGCCCGCGTTCTGAGTCGTGAAATCCTGGAGTTGCGGCGAAGAGATGATGCAGGCTTGCATACCACTCGTCACCCAGCCGATTTGCGAACTTTGTCCCGACGCGACTGTTTTCGGAATCGCAACGACACTGATCGATGGCTTACCGATTTGCACGGTGCATTGCGCGCTCGAAGAAACGCCAGCGTTGGCGCAAGTGAGTCCGTATGTCAGCGTATTCGTTCCCGGTGGTGGCGTTGTGATATTGACGGTGGCGTTACCGGAAAGCGCACCGCCGTTGTCAAAGCCATTGGAGGTCGCCGAGGTCGCGTTGGTGCACGAATACGTAAGTCCGACGGTCATCCCGGTGTCGGCGACTTGCGGCTGACACGCGATCTGCGCCGTGGGGCCGCTTCCGGCATTCGGGACGCACTGCCACCCATTGGGGCATTGGTTGCTATCGTAGGTCGGGCGCCATGATCCGGTCTTGCACTGACTCGGGTCAGGTTGCACCGGCGCTGAGTAACACATCTGGCCGTTGGCTCCGACGGTACCGCCATAGGGGCTAGTCCCCGCTGGTTGATAGCATGGTACTGCCGGCGGCTGGACGTTGTTGTTGTTCATACTGCTCAAGAGCATCATGGTCGTGAGCGAGTTGCTGTTGCCGCCGCCGCTCAAGAGAAGTGGAAGTGTGAGGTTGTTGCTCGACTGCTGTTTCTGGTAATTATAGAGC
>CAZOZG010000004.1:0-50508 GCA_964584225.1 uncultured Candidatus Saccharibacteria bacterium
GGTCCAGTTGAAGAGACCGTATCGCTTCGCCGAGATCATGTAGACGTAGAGCTGGCGGAGCTGGCGGTCCCACTGCTTCGGACGGTCGTAGTTCTCGTCCTCGATCTTCAGGATGCTGCCCGGCACGGCCTCGCGATCGTACGGGTTGAGGGACTCGAGCCGTCGGACGATGCCCCGTACCTCCTCCCACGACAGGGCCCGCACCGCCTCGCGACCGTCGTTGAGCAGGTACGGTCCGTTCTCGCATGCGACGAGCCCCCCGTGTTCTGTCGCGACGATCAGCATCGAATCGGTGTCGCAGCCGACGTACGCGCCCCCGACCTCGGTGATGGACGCTTCGAGTAACGCGAGCATCAGGCGTGCGCCGCCCGCGATGAACGAAGCGACCGGCGCAAAGTAGAACTCACCGGGATCTTCGGGCGCCGTGGTGTAGCAGTCGAACGGTTCCCCGGCGCCGTAGACGCGGACCTCATGCTTGCTTCCTGCCTTGGTGTCGCGGCGATTCACCTCGGCATAGATGCCGTATGCGGTCGCGTTGGCGAAGGTCTTGAGGAACTGCTCGAGCCGCTTGGCCTCGGCGATTGCACGCTCGATGCCCGCGCAGTCGCCGTCATTACAAGCGCGACGCTCAATAAGCTCCCTTTCAAGCGCTTCGCGCCGACGTTTGCAGCGCTGCCGCTCCTCGATGACCAACTTGAAGAAGTCGTCGACACGCGGGTCGATCAACACCTCGCCGCGCGAATTTGAAGAGGGCAAGGAGGGTGATCGTGCGACGTTTCACTTTGAGTTGCGACTCATCGCGGATCTGGGACTCGTTGGCTTACCAAACGCGGGTAAGTCGAGTCTTCTCAATGACCTCACTGCGGCAAAGAGCAAAGTGGGGAATTATGCCTTCACGACGCTCGAACCGCATCTTGGTTCCTACTACGGACTCATCATCGCAGACATTCCCGGTCTCATCGAAGGTGCTTCAGAAGGGAAGGGGCTCGGCGCGAAATTCTTGCGCCATATCGAGCGCACGCGAACACTGTTTCATCTCGTGGCGGCGGATTCGAATGATGTCGTTCGCGACTATCGAATCGTTCGTCGAGAACTTGCCGCGCATAGTGCGGCGCTTGGAGAAAAATCAGAACAGGTTCTCCTTACAAAATCTGACGCTGTGAGTCCTCAAGAAGTCAAAGAAAAGATTGCAGCACTCAAGAAAATCAAAATAGATGCGATTCCTGTTTCGCTTCTCGACCCGCAATCGATGGAACGAGTTCGTCAGATTCTTAATCAAAAGCTTCAGCCAGTGGCGTGGGAGCTCTAAATCTCGAGCCACTGCGGAGCGACGTTGACGGTGATAGAAGCATTGAAAGGACCCGCGGGACCCGTGCATGAAATTGAAAATCGTGTCTGGTGTGTCACCGCGACATCCACGTCGCCGGAAATGGCGGTTGATTGCCCGATCGGTGTGTAGCTGATGATGATGACGCCGGGGTATCCTTGCGCGACGCTGCCTGCTCCGACGCTGCTGCCGACGCCACCTGATCCACCGCCGTAGCGGCCGCCTGCACCACTTGAGCCGTACGCGGTTGTCTTGCCTGCACCACCTCCGCCGCCGGAGCCATGCGATGCGTCCCATTCGATGCCACTGCCGCCGGAGCTACTTACTGTGTTTGCTGTACCGTTTGGGGCTACTGCGCCGCCTGTGCCACCATGCGCAACGCCGAATGAATCGAGATCTGCTGAGGCACCCGAGCTTGAGAGATAGCCGCCCTCCGCATAGTAGTAGCTTTGACTGTAGTAGTAGCCCTCACTGTAATAGTACCCTTCGCCATATGCGTGCGCGAATGTCGGCAACAGCGCTGCGGCGCCAATTGCGCAGATCAGCAACACGTCGACGATGTGACGAGATTGCCGTATGCCTTTTGCGTTGGTATATCGCATACGATTATTGTAGTCCGTCGCCGGAGAGTCCGGCCGCTCCACCACCACCACCACCATATCCGCCGACGCCGTTCTTGCCACTGCCACCCATGTGGGTTGTTGTCCCGAAATTCCCAAGGTTGCCGGGTCGTCCACCTCCAATCCCGCCTGTCACGCCAGTTGCGCTCACGCCTCCCTTTGCGTTAATCGTTGTTGGTGACTTTAACCATGTGTCATTACTTCCCGCAGAACTGTACCCAATAATAACTATTCCAGAGCCGCCGCTTGCTCGTCCGCCTCCACCTCCACCCGTACTGCTTGCACCGTTTACTAAATCCGAACCTCCACCACCTAAGCCGCCTGTACCTGACGTGGAGCTATCGCCGCCTCCACCTGCGCCGTAGTATGCACCCGAGAGAAATGAGAGGACCCCGGCACCTCCGTTGCCTCCCGTTAGGGTGTTCGGGGCATTTTGCCCAACAGCTCCCGCTCCTCCACCTCCGCCGCCCGCAGCGACACCGCCCGACCCCGATTCGAATCCTTTACCACCTGCATAACCAGCCCCCGTTGCCGTCCCGCCAGTGCCTCCACTTCCCAAGCCGTTACCTGATCCACCACCACCACTTCCTCCAGAGGCGCCCGTTTGATTCGCTGCGTATCCACCGCCCCCACCCCCGCCGAGTGCTGTGATGGTCGTCGCACCGCCGCTTAATACTGAATTTCCACCGTTCGTCCCGGTACCCGCAGTGAAGTTTGGAAGTCCTGTACCCCCAGCGCCGATGGTAATATTGAGAGTACTTAATGGCGTCACAGCGACGGTCCCTGAGAGCACATCGCCACCGCCACCCCCGCCGCCAATGTTTGATCCACCTCCCCCGCCCCCCCCGACCACAGTGTAATAGATCAACGATACGCCGGCAGGAACTTGCCATGTGCAGCTGCCGCTCGCACATGATCCGTTGCCGCGGACAAAACTTGCAATATTGAGGGGCAAACCGCCGGCACCGACTTGGTAGGGAATCGAGTCGCCAGGGTAGGCGAAGAAATTGGTTATGGATGCGTATCCACCGCCACCGCCGCCTCCACCACCGCTGGGGGCGCCTGCGCCTCCACCGCCGATTGCTTCGACTGTGTTTGCGATTGGGTTCCAGTTGCTGGGTACTGTCCAGACTGGCCCAGGAGTCCATGTGATATCGACTCGCCCATCTGCTCCGTATGAGGCCAACCCGCAACCTGATCCTTGCAGGCCTCCTTGCCCGACGACGACTGCCATGTTGCCTGAAAGCAGACCCGGGCCGAATGTTCGTTGGATATAGCCACCACCACCACCACCCGAACCACCGTACATGCCGTAATAGTACGAGCCACCACCTCCACCACCACCACCTGTCGTCGCATTGGTCGGTTGAGGTGCCCACAGGTAGTTGCACGTGGGAAGAGAGCCCCATGCGAAGGGACTTGGACCCCCTCCGGTGCCTCCCGTACCGGTATTTGCTGGTGCACCGCCAGCGCCTCCGTAGTAACCTCCACTCGCGCCAGGGTTCCCGTTCGCAGCGATATCTCCGCCCCCCAATGTGCTGCCGCCAGCTCCCGGGGCCCCCACTGACGTGCAGTCGGTGAATTGTGCGCCATTTCCTCCGAGTGCGATCAAATTGCCGAACGAAGACTGTGTACCGTTGCCGCCGGAGGAGTAGCCCCAAAATCCGTCGCAGCCAGATCCGCCTCCGCCTCCGCCGGCGCCCCAGATTCTTACGGTGAGGGAGCCATACGATGACGGCACCGGAAATTGGTAGGTTCCGTGCGTTGTGTACGATTGCGAACCACCGACTGGTGGGAGCGTTATAACTGTTTGAGTCGAGACGCTGTTCCAGACATGCGTGCCATCTGTCACCGTACACTGCAATGCGGGATCGACATGCCAGTGGACGTGGACATTGTTGCCCTTGCTGACAAGTCGCGGCGTCACTGTGAACTCCGGCGGTCCATTCCATGATGTGCCAGAACAAAATGCGTTCTGATAGTTGTTACCATCGGGGGAGGGATTACCGAAATAGCATGATTCACTCGCTGTGCATTGTTGGATGGGGAATGTGTTGCTCGGATCATCGGTACAGAGAACACTCTTGTTGTCTGTGGAACACGCAAAGTGTGAGCACGTAGTGACATTCACCGACCACGGATTTGATGAGAAGGGATTTCCTTGCAGGTCGCGGCACACGACGGTGTACGTAACGGTCTGCGACGTCGAAGGCGCCGTCGTTGACGCAGTCGAATTGCCATTCGGCGCGGTGAAAGACGGGCCACCGTTGAGCGAACAACTATTCACTTGCATGTTTTGCGCCGTGATCGTGAGCGTGATCGGAGAGTTCACGAGTGCACCGGTAGGCCCACTCAGAGTCAAACTTGATTGCGGGTACAACTTCATCTTGACGGTCGTGGTCCCTGTCGATTTCAGACCGCTCGTGGAACTCGCGACGACATTAATAAACCACGTGTTCATGGCGGTCGCGCTCGTGGAACTCGACATAATGTCTTTCGTCGTCGCTTGATCGCTCGATACAGAGCCACTCGTCGGCCACATCGCGTTGAGCTTGCCATTTCCGAACCAATCGATCAGGAAATTCAGTTGGTTGCTGATGTCGTGTGAGCTGAACGTGAAGCCATAGTTGACGCCTGCAGTGCCCGTATAAAAGCCGCTCACGTCCGGGTTCATCAGGTTACCTTGTGGGTCGTAGACTTTCACCATCGGATTTGTTGGCGGAGCAAAAGACGCACAAATATTTGGCGTGTAGGTAATAACGATTGCTCCCGATGCACCAATGCCACCGTTGCCACCCGAAAGCGATGAATAACCTCCGCCTGAGCCACCTCCTCCGCCTGCTCCGTAGGTACCTCCGTCGCCTCCAATCGAACCCGGAGCGGTTTTGCCGTTGCCTGCGCCACCACCTCCGCCGCCCGCACCGTGAGTCGCGTCCCAATTTGTCCCCGCTGAACCAGCGGAACCAGGATATGCGGCAGTGACGCTATAGCTTCCGGCGCCCCCCGCGCCCCCCGCGCCCCCACCAGTTGCTCCGCCGGCGCCTCCTTTACTGCCCGAGATCCAATCAGCTGCAACCGGGGAACAAGGGGCGTCATCGGGATGACCACATTTACAAGCCGGAGAGCCATCACCGCCAGAGCCTGCAGCACCTCCGCCTCCTCCGCCAGGACCGCCTTCAGCACTCGCATCAGTTGGAGGAGCACCATTGTACGGGCCGTTTTCATCTCCACCGCCTCCAGAACCGCCTTTGTGTATCGTTGCGCCGACGTTCGATGGAGAATTCCCGCCGCCGCTTCCGGCTGTCCCACCGACAGAGCTACTATTTCCTCCGCCTCCGCCGCCGCCAGCACCGCCGCCCCGCGCATCGAGTGTGGCAGTACTGCTGAACCACGTGTCGCCGCCTGTTCCTCCTGATGTCCCCGCGTTCGGAGATGACCCGCCACTTCCGGTACTCCCGCCAGATCCGACCGAATATGACACAGTGGATCCTCCTGGATTGAAGTTCGTAATTTTCGCGTACCCACCTCCACCTCCACCACCTCCACCGGAGGCCATGTATTTGCCTGGAGCACCTGATCCACCACCTCCACCACCTCCACCACCTCCACCGATCGCTTCGATAACGTTGTTAGCACTGTTCCAGTCTGTCGGTACCGACCAACTTGAACCCGCGGTGAGAACGCCACGACATTGGCCGTTACCAATTGATACACCGAAGCCACATGAAGTACACGACCCTCCGGCAGCACCACACGATGCTGTCCAGATGTAGCCCCCATAACTTACAGCGGCCACCTGGCTGCCGTCTGATGATTCGGTTACACCGTACCAGTTGCCTGTGCCCGTAGTCGGCAGAGTCTGTGCGGTCCACGAACCAGGCTGGCCGTAATTACTTGAGATGTAAATCTTGCCATATTGCCCGGTCGAAGCGCCGTCTTCTGCTGTGATCACGTGCTGTCCTGTACTGTCGAGCGCAATGCTCTTCCAGTTGTGATTGGAGCCGAGACCTGAGTTACTCCACGATGTACCGCCATTATTAGAGAAATATAATTCATTCCAGCCGGCAGCCACCGCCAAATGTGTTCCATCTCCCGACACTGCGACACCCGCTGAGCCTACGTGGCCGAGCGCGGAGATGTCTGTCCAGGTCTTTCCAGAATCCGTCGAGAGAGCGGGATATCCATGCAAATTGTCCCAGTTCAGTTCGTTGATGAACACGACCCTGCCATCTTTCGATGAGGAGACTTTGTCGCGCGCGTAATTGTTTGAGGTCGGAGCTGGCGTCCAGCTTTGTCCTGTATCCGTCGAATAGTATGCAGACGCGTTCGTGCCCGAGTAATTCAGCGTTTGCGCCGCCGTCGATGTGGCTCCCGTCGACGATGTGGTGATACCTTTGAAGCCAGTGTTGCCAGGTATGACAGTTGAGGTCCAGTTCACTCCGCCGTCGATGCTTTTCCAAATGGCGCCACCGTATGCAACTGCATATATGATTTGTCCAGAATCGCTAATCGCCGTGTCCTTCCACTGCAGGTGCCCTGGTGATGCGCCGTTCCAATAATTCCATGTGAAGCCGCCATCAGTGGAACGAGCGAGGTAGCCACTTACACTCGTGTAGCCGGCGCTCGCGACGACGGTGCTGAAATCAGCCGTCGCGTGAACAGAACTCCAGTTGTCCACCACACTCGTGCGCTGACCCCAGCTACATTGCGCTGAGCCAGTAATGGAAATTGCTTGCGTTGTCTTCGACGATTGCAATCCGTGGCTGTTTTCAGCGAGCACGCTGAATGTTCCGTTGGTATTCCATGAGTGATTGGCGGTGACAGTGTTGCCGCTTCCGATATAACTCGTCGTCCCCGGTACCCACAGGTCGATACTCCCTGAGTTATCCCAATCAAATCCGTAGTGAATCGTGTCCAACGCAGGATCGGTCGATGATGCAGCAATCGTGTTGGCGGCGCCGGCGGGGCTCACCCAACTTGGGTTTGTCTGGTTGAGCACTGTCGGAGCCGTCGGAGCTGCTGCCGCGGTGTTACAGGTGCCGAGCCAGACATCGCCCCCCGCGCCGCTACCTAGATCGTCGGCCGCCAGGATGTGGCTGCCGTTGTTGCTCACGATGAGACTCTTCCAGTTCGCGCTTGAGGGAAGAGACGACTGCAACGCCCACGTGCCGTTGTCGCCGTAGCCATTGGAAACGTAGAGTTTGCCATCGCTCGATGCTGCAGCGACGTACTGGCCGTCTGGGGAAACACCAACCGCCCACCAATACCCGGTCCCGAGGTCGGTGACGCTGTGCCACGCCCCGCTATAGCCATTCTTCGTGACCCACACCTTGCCTGCGTTGGCCCCATCTGGTGAACCCGCGATCGTGCCGGTCGTGGTGCCCGCGTTACTCGACATCGCGACGCGTTCCCAGTATTGCTTTCCGGGCGTCGTAATGTTGGTCCAATGAATGCCGCCATCGGTTGAGTAGGTCAAATAATACGTGCTTCTTGAGTACGCAGGCGGATCATTGTTGCCGACTTCGGTGGCGGAGATAATCGTGGACCCGTCGGAATTCGATGCGAGACCTTGGCGGCAATAGTATTGAGCTGCAGTGAAAGAGTTCCATGTGGTTCCGCCATTCGCGGTCGCATACGACGACGGATCGCCTTGGCAAATTCCCACCACGGCTGCCTGACCGTTGGCGTCGGTCGTCATTCCTGCGTCAAATGGCTTACTTTGAATATTTGCATTCGCAAATTGCGTCGGAGTACCCCAGACGCCGCCCGAATATGTCGCTTCCCAGACATTGCCGTTTCCGGCGGTTCCGGTGTTGACGGCGTAGTAAGTGCTGCCGTCTGCGCTCATCGCAAGCCCTGCCCAGTACGATTTCACTGAGCCCTGTGTCCACGTTACGCTGCTCCCAGTCCGAACGCCCGTGTAAATATATCCACCACCCGAAGAACTTCCTTCTCCATTCGAGATGACGACTCTCGAGAGATCGGTGTTGCCGCTTACTGCTACCCACTTCTTTTCACCCGCAGTGGTGCCTTGAGTGACATTCGACCAGTTGCATGTAAGAGGAGCTGAGATCGCGACTTGCTGTGTCGTCGTTGCAGATCGTATGCCGTTGCTATTAATAGCGATGACGTTGATGTTGGTCGTGGTGTTCCATGAATGCGTGGCGCTGAGTGTCGTACCACTTGGCGAGTAGGTCGACGAACTCGGGAGCCACTGGTCGATCGAACCATTGCCGTCCCAATCGAATCCGAGGCGGACTTGGGTACCGCCGGAGTCGGTCGATGACGCTAGAATTGTGTTCGTTATGCCAACTCCTGTCGTCCAATTGGGATAGGTCTGGTCGAGGAGCTTCGGCGATCCGGGACCGGCGACAATGAAGACTGTTTTTGATGCGATCGCAGAACTAAGTCCAAGTGCATTTTGTGCATAGGCGCGGACGGCGGTCGTTGTCGGGGAAATCCACGACGATGATTGTGTAGCAGTCGTTGAACTATTGAGATATGTCGTGCAGGGGAACGCGCCACTGTATGAGAAGTCGACGCAGTAACGAATTTGAGCGCTCTGCGGGTCGGTTGAATAAAACGTGAAGTTAACGGTCGAGCCTGTCGTCGTTCCCGTGGACGGGACGGTGATGACCGGAATGCTCGGCGGAGAGTTAATCTGAATCGAGCCCGTGTACGCCGACGGCGTCGTTGAACCGATGTTGTCTTGAGCCCAGACCTTATAGGTTTTGTAACCTGGTGTGTACCAAATATGTGAGAGTGTCGCGGCGACGCCACTTCCGAGGTACGTCGTGGTACCAGGGAACCACTGCACAATAGATCCGAGGCTGTCCCAATCGAATCCGTAATGAATTGTGTTGCCCGCATTGGGATCTGTCGATACAAATGAGAACTGTGATGTCGCGACACTGGTCGTGCCGACGAGTGGGTTTGACGCCCCCGCGATCGGTGTTGTGGGCGCGTAGTTGCCCTGAGCGTAGTAGTAGCCCTGACTGTAGTAAGAGCCTTGACTATAGTAGTAGCCTTCGCTGTAGTAATAACCTTCTCCGTAGCCCAATGTCACAAGTGGTATCACCGTGACGGAGCACACCGCAGCTGCCGCGACGATTCGCTTTCTCGCTATATTTCCGCGTATGTATCGGAGAAATTTCATATTACATTTCCCAAATTCGATGTTGTTTGGCCCAGATCACGCCGTAACCCGCAAGACCAAGAAGAATGATGAGTATGAGTACTAGGGTCATTGGCGATGAGCTCGCAGGCGCGCCGAATGTGTTGCTCGGGCAATCAGGAAAACCGAATGCGCTACAGGAATAATGCGCGGTAACGCTGTTGATCGTTTGTTCGCCGGTCGAAAGGCGAGCGGTGACATCGAAGTCTCTGAGCCCCTCCGAAGCTACTTTCTGCAGGGGGATCGTGACGGCATCGCTGAGCGCGCCGGTATGGGTCCCGATCGCGATAACAGCTTCTGGTGCATTCGCACGAGTGACTCGCACGTCTATCTGACCTGTCGCGTCTTTGTCGACACCTCGGATGCACGTCGTCACGGACGAAGGATCCGTGAGCGGATAGCTGGAAGCAATGATGTTGCTAAGGTGCGTTTGAGAAGTACCTGCGCGAGCAATTGCAAGCGTCAATACGTCGTTGTTTCCGCCCGCGTCGAGTATTCCTGAGCTTACATAACCCGACGCATGTGTGTCATTGATAGCGACAGTGCTCGTCCCTGCGATCCCTGGTTGTACGACGACGGTACTCGAACTCATCACGAGTGGCGCAATACCCGGCGTGTAGTCCCACGCGTATGTTTGCCAGTTGATGTGTGCTACGAAACCAGTGTGCGTGTTGTCGCGGATAAGCGCTGTGATTGGCAGTATATCTGACCCAGCAATTGTGAGTAGCGGTTTATCAAACGAATAGGGAGCGCTTCCGACCGTCACTTTTTTCTTATCGAAGGTGACGGTCCCGAGGTTACCCCCCTCGATCGCGAGATCAAGTGTTCCGTCGGCATGCGATGCAGGCAACGCAGGTGCTGCCACGAACGGATGCTGGGCGGTGACGATTGTCGCCGCGATGCGGAGCGTCCCACCTGCAGTTCCCATCGGCACGCGCCATGAGAAATTTTGCGTCGTTGAACCTCCGGCGGTTAATCCAATTGCTTTTGCTGCGACAAATTGATCCACGAGTGTTGGCGTTTGCGCGACACTGACCTTGTATACCCGCACAAAAAGTGCGCCGTCCGTAATCGGATACGAATTTTTGTTCTGTACGGATGCGCCGATGCCGACCTGCACTCCGGGCGCGCTCGAGCCGAATGTCGTGCTGAGATGTACCACGACCCCGCTATCAGCTTGCGAACACACTGCGCTCTGGGCGGTCGACGTTGCATCAGCATGCGCCGTCTGTGTGACGGCGAATGCAGCGACAACGAGAAGAGCAACAAATGACCCACGTGCCAAAAAAAGCCGAGTCATCATAGTCATGACTTCGCTCAATTATATGATGCCTCAGAGCCCTTTTTAGGTATATTTTGAGCGGGATGGGGGATAACACATCAGTCATTTATAGAGACTGTTTTTCCAGACGACGTGGATCGGGTCCGAATAAAAGCAACTTCTCGCGCCGGCCACGCACAGTGTTTTATCGCTCGCCGCTTCAGTAGCTGTGGAGCAAAACACGTTGTATTGTCGTGCGTCAGATCCGGTTTCGATCGCAACAGGAAAGCCGATACCGGTAAAGCAAGCTTTTTTAGATATCGTCGACGGAGCGTTGTCACACCATGAACCGATTTGTGCAAACAGTGTCGACGTTGCTTGGCTGTTCCGGAGTGAGTAATACCACCATAATGGCAATTCAAAGATGCACTGGTCTTTCACCGTGGGGTCGGTGTCGGTACACGGGGTATACACATTCGCGTCGGTCAGGGCTCGGTGATCGGTCATTGCATCTGCCGACGTCGACATGTGTAAGTTATATTCCATAAAAACGCCATCGGCACAGATTTGTTGTTCTGAATCTTTGGAAAAGAGGTTTTTGCACTGCTGCAACGACGTCGGAAGCGCGTCCTGCCCATCGCCGTAGGCAGCCATGAGTCCGTGGCCGATGCCGTGGATACAACTGTACGGCTCATCTGATTGCTGACACAGCGGGATGAGATCTGCGATGATGTCCGGACCGCGCGCGGTCGCTGCCGCGGCAATAAATTGGTGGTAGCAACCGAACAAAAATTCTCCCGCACCACAATAGACAAGATAGGTGGAACCACCTGCACGGTAGAGCGCTTCTCCAAATGCGTGTGCATCCATGTGTGCCGTCAGTGGTGCCTCGTCACGCCCGGTAAAGACGAAATCATCGTGCGCCTTCAGTGGCCCTTCCTGTTGAATCAATGAATACCATTTCGTAACCTGCGGACTCATTGGTTCCTGTAGAGATGTCGTCGACGAGACTCGCGATACGAAGAGTGCCGCGCCCACGAGCACGACGACGATTGCATACGCAAAAATTTGTCGCATCGGATTATTGTACCGTACGCTGTCGTATTGATGGCAGACCTCTCGAGTCGGTCAGCCGCGTCCGTGCAAGACGTCTTTGGTATACTGCCTTCTCATGCCAGTACTTGAAATCGCGCATCTCAGAAAAGAGTACGGCGACGTTGTCGCGGTGAGTGATATTACGTTTGCCGTGCAGAAAAATGAAATTGTCGGGCTGTTGGGCCCCAACGGCGCAGGCAAAACGACGACGATCAATATGATTTTGGGCGTTTTAGAGCCGACAGGCGGATCAATCGCGATCGCCGGCATCGACGTGGCGAGCCGGACGAGCGAAGCGCTTGAGAAAACGAATTTTGCCGCGGTCTATTCGCATATGCCGGGGAATCTCACGGTCGTGCAAGCACTCACCATCTTCGGCATGATCTACAGTGTCGACGCGCTCAAAGATCGCATCGCGATGCTCTTGAAAGAATTCGATCTTGAACATTTCTCTGACACCAAATGCGGGCTTTTGTCCTCTGGTGAGCAGACACGCGTCTCACTCGCCAAGGCCATGCTCAACCGTCCGCAGCTTTTACTCTTGGATGAGCCGACTGCATCACTCGACCCGGCGACCGCCACCGACGTGCGCGACAAAATTCTCGATTTCGTGAAGCGTGGGCAGGGCGGCGTCTTGTGGACCTCTCACAATATGCGTGAAGTGGAAGACGTGTGCGATCGCGTGCTCTTCCTTTCGCATGGAAAAATCTTGCTCGAAGGTGACCCGAAGAAATTGCCGCAAGAACACGGCAAGAAAAATCTCGAAGAACTTTTCATCACCGTCGCCCGCGAACCCGTGTCACTCGAAACCGTATGATCAACTTCAACCGAGCGTACGCGGTTTTTCTTCGCTACATGATTTTGCTGTGGGGTAATCCGCAGCGCTTGGTGCAGATCTTCGTCTGGGGTTCTTTCGACGTCATTCTCTGGGGATTTTTGACGCGCTACCTCAATGCAGTCGGCAGTGCCGGTTTTAGTTTTGTGCCGACGCTTTTGGGCGGCATCATTCTCTCCGATTTTCTCTCGCGCGTGCAGCAGGGGACCACGACGCCCGCACTCGAAGATATTTGGTCCAGCAATTTGCTCAACTATTTCGCTTCGCCACTCCGGATTGGTGAATATATCGTCGGACTTATCGGCGCGGCGATTGTGACGACGACGCTCTCGATGACGGTGATGCTTTTGATCGCGATGTTTTTTGGATTCTCCATTGTCACGTACGGATTTTCGCTCGCAGGTTTTGTGCTCGTCCTTTTTCTCTTCGGCGTCTGCCTCGGTACGGTGGGCGCGGCGATTGTCTTACGCTACGGTCCGTCATCGGAATGGTTTATTTGGCCCATGGTGTACGTTCTGACGCCCTTCATCGGCGTTTTTTATCCGCTTTCGGTGTTACCGCAGTGGATGCATGCGATTTCCTATCTCTTGCCGCCTTCGTACGTGTTTGAAGGAATGCGCGCGGTAGTGATCGGGACACCGTCATCGTTGCCGCCGTTGTGGATCGGCATGGTGCTCGCGGTTGTGGATGTTGCACTTGCGGCTCTTTTTTTCCGCAGGATGTATCGGACGGTCGTCCGTCTCGGATTACTGGCGCGCTACAGCGCAGAAGGCGCGTAATTGTTGAGTTTGCTCGAGAAAGAATTGGTATACTGAAGCGTCTCTCTAGTATGCGCTCGCTCCGTGCTTTTTTCGCTGCGCTCGTACTGCTTCTGCCGCTGGTATCATTTGCGCAGAGCTCCTCGTGCGTCATTTTTGATCATGATCTCACATTGGGTGACACGGGAAGTGATGTCACGACGCTTCAGACATTTCTCCAGGCGCACGGGTATTTCACCGCAACGCCCGTACCAAATTTTGGTAACGCCACGCTCGCAGCGGTGCGCGCTTTTCAGGCGGATAACGGCATTTCATCGACGGGGACCGTAGGGCCGCTGACACGCGCCGCCATCCAAGCGAAAAGTTGCGGCACGTCTTCGACGACGCCCGCGTCGCCGCCGGTCCCGACGACCAATACCTCGGGCTCGTTCGAAATCTCGGGCTGGATTCCATACTGGCGCACGGCAACTGGCACTGCCGATGTGTTGCCGCATTTAAACGAAATCACGGAGGTGAATCCGTTTGTCTACACGATTCGCTCCGACGGGACGTTCCTCGACAATGGCGACCTCGCTGACAATCCGTGGAGCTCGTTTATTGCGTCGGCACGCGCGCAAAAGGTGCGCGTGATCCCGACCATCATGACCAGCAATAGCGACCTCGTGCACACACTCCTTTCAAACACGACAAAACGCGTCACGCTCGAAGATCGCATCAAAGCCCTCGTCTACAACAATAATTTTGATGGCATTGATATCGATTTCGAAGGGAAGTACGCGAAAGACAAGGATTATTTCTCGACATTCCTCAAGGGTCTGGCTATGCGTTTCCCAGATAAATGGGTGATGTGTACGGTGGAAGCACGAACGCCGCCGCAGGATGCGTATAAGACTGTGCCCGCGACACTCAAGTATTCAAATGATTTCGTCGCGCTGAATTCCTATTGCGATCGCGTGCGCTTCATGACCTATGATCAACAGGATGCTGTGTATTCGCTCGGTCAGACCAACAAATTCCAGCTCTATGCACCGCTCGCGGATCCGGTGTGGGTGCAAAAAGTGATTGATCTGGCATCGCAGACGATCAAGAAAAGCAAAATCATGATCGGCATTCCGACGTATGGCTATGAAAATCGCGTGGGCGGGGCCGTCGGCGACTACACCTACGATATTTTGTGGTCGTTCAATCCGCGCTACGCAGATCAGATAGCATCGGGTTACGGTGTGGTCACTTCGCGCACCTCGACCGGCGAAATGGGCCTCTCGTACGTGCCAACGACGACCCAATCTTTGATTGGGAGCGACGTCATGGCGGCGACACCTGTCGAGCAAGATACGGGCGAGGGCATTACAGACGGGCTCAACGCGACGTCGTCCGTGAATCAATTGCAGACAGCGTTTCGCTATCTCGTGTGGAAAGACGCGAAGGCGATCAGCGATATCATCGCGCTCGCGAAAAAGAACGGTGTGCGAGGTGTTTCTATCTTCAAGATGGATGGTGGTGAAGATCAAAATATGTGGACGGTGCTTCAGGGGGTGAAGAAGTAACTTCATTTGTTTTAGCGGGTAGCTTTTGCTAGCATCGCGGCAGTCAATCGTTCACGCACAAAAGGAGGCGCGTCGTGAAATACGCTATCGCGCTTATTGCGCTTGTTGTCGCTGCGCCATCCCCGGCGCAAGAAATCCAGCTACCTGCAATTCCCGTGCCGCCGCCATATGCGGTCCCAAATCCGCTCGACCTCGACATCGGGCTCTTACCGAAAGCGATGCCGCTGCGGGTCATTGGTCGCGGCCATCTGAGCCTGACCGAGTTCAGTAAGTACAACACCCGCGGTGCATGTCCGGGAGCACTGCATGGTATTTTGTGGCGGCCCAAGGATGAGCCGGACTTCGATGAGGGCAATGTCGCGGTCTACTATTTTCGTAATCTCGGACGTCCGACGACCGTCCTCGACGATCAGTGCCCGATGGGAATCAAAGTCGCGGTACCGAAAGCGCTGTGGGGGGAAGCGCTTGTCGACAAGACAATGTCCGTTGTCGAAAAACGCAACATGGTTAGGCGCGGATTTCAGCATCTCAACAACCTGATCAAACGGATCGGTCGTGCGCTGCGTCCGGATCGCAATTGAATGCTGGCGGGCGTCCTTCGCAAAGCGAAGGACGCCCGCACTTTTTCATTGACGTTGCTGCGTTCTCGCGGTAGTCTCACTCTATAAGCCTTCGGGCTTTTCTTTTTTATGGAAATTCGAAACATCGCAATCATTGCACACGTCGACCACGGCAAGACGACATTGACCGATGCGATTTTGCGCCAGACCGGCGTTGCCGAGGCCGGTGTCTCGATGGACTCAAACGCACTCGAATTGGAGCGCGGGATTACTATCTATTCCAAAAACGCAGCGGTTCCGTACAAAGGCACGAAGATAAATATCGTGGACACGCCCGGCCACGCGGATTTTGGCAGCGAAGTTGAGCGCGTGCTTCGCTCGATCGATTCGGTACTTCTCGTCGTTGATGCGCAAGAAGGCCCGATGCCGCAGACTCGTTTCGTCTTGAAAAAGTCTCTCGAGCTCGGCCTGAAACCAATCGTCGTTATCAATAAGATCGATAAACCCGCAGCGGATCCGGCGCGCGCCGAGGAGCAGGTCTTGGAGCTTTTTCTCGAGCTCGGAGCAAATGACGAGCAGTCAGACTTTCCGATTGTGTACACAATCGGAAAGCAGGGAATCGCAAAAATGAAACTTGTCGACGAGTCAAACGATCTCACGCCCCTGCTCGATACGATCTTGAGGCATGTGCCTCCAGCGTCTGCCGGACTTGAATCAAAGCCGCTTCGCCTCCAACCATTCAATCTCGCGTACGACAATTACCTCGGTCGACTCGCGATCGTCCGCGTCTACGAAGGCTCACTCAGGACCGGCCAAAATGTGTTTGTGAAAAAACCATCCAGTGAATCGCGTCCGGGAAAGATCACGAAGATGTTCACGTTCAAAGGCCTCAAAAAAGAAGAGACCAACGACGTCGTCGCGGGTGATATCGCGCTCATCGCAGGACTTTCTGATATTTACATTGGTGAGACGGTCGCAGACGACGCGAATACCGAACCATTGCCCGCGATCGCGATTGATGAGCCGACGATCACGCTCAACTTTCTCGTCAACAATTCACCGTTTGGCGGGCGTGAAGGAAAATTTGTGACATCGCGGCAGATCCGCGAGCGCCTTGAGCGCGAGCTCGAAGTCAACGTCGGTCTTCGCGTCGAATTTGGCGGCAATGACATGTTCAAAGTCTCCGGCCGCGGCGAACTCCACATTGCCATTCTATTGGAGAATATGCGACGCGAGGGTTACGAAGTACAGGTCTCGCAGCCACACGTCATTTTCCACGAAAACAACGGCGAGAAGCTCGAACCATTTGAAGAAGTCGTCGTCGATACGCCGCAGGAATATCAGGGCGCGATCATCGAGCGACTCGGCACTCGTAAATTCGTCATGAAAGATCTCAAAGTGCATGAAAAACAGGTGCGACTTATTTTTGAAGGGCCGACGCGCGGACTCCTTGGCTACCGCAATCAATTTGTGCTCGACACAAAAGGCGAGGGCATTCTTTCCTCGCGCGTCACCGGTTTCAAGCCGACCGTCGGCGACATAAAAAAGCGCGCAGTGGGCTCGATGGTTTCGATGACGAATGGGAAAGCACTCGGCTATTCACTGTGGAATCTTCAGGAGCGGGGTATGCTCTACATTGGTCCGGCAATCGAGGTGTACGAAGGTATGGTCATCGGCAATACCTCGAAAGGGGAAGAGATGACCGTGAACCCGACGAAGAACAAAAATCTCACCAACGTGCGTGCATCTGCATCTGATGATGCGATTCAGCTCATTCCGCCCTACGAACTCTCGATCGAGCGTGGGCTCGAAACGATGGCGGAAGACGAGTATCTTGAAATTACGCCGAAGAGCGTCCGGCTTCGCAAAAAATATCTGACCGAACAAGAGCGCGCTCGCGTCGGGCGTGGACTCGATGCTGCTATTCCGGGTTGATCGAACGCAGTAGAATAAAGAGGTGAGGCATCGAAGGAAACAGCATAACCGCGCTTCGCAAGAAATTCTCATCGAGAGAATACGTCGTCATCGCAAGCCCTATTTCGCTCGATTCCGCGGTAAAAAATACGTTATTCACCCCGATGTGTTTTCACCAGGCGTCGTCCTCGATACTGATTTTTTCGTCCAACATCTGCCGAACCAGCGAGGGAAAAACGTATTGGAAATCGGCACGGGCACGGGGCTCATTGCGATTACTGCAGCATTGCAGCATGCCGCAAATGTCGTTGCTGTCGACATTAATAAAAAGGCGATTCGGAATGCACGGGAAAATGTTCGACTGTACGGAGTCTCGGAGCAGGTTTCTCTATTGGCGAGCGATATCTACAAGAACGTCCCGAAAGGATTGAGATTCGACACGATTATGTGGAACATTCCGTGGGGAAATTACGGCGGCAAACGCATGAATTGGATTCAAAAAGCCTTTTACGATCCAGGATTTCGTTTGCTTCGACGATTCATCATCGAGGCGCCCCGTTATGTACGATCCGGCGGGAAAGTATTGATCGGTTATTCAACAAGCGTAGGCGATGAGATTGTGTTGAGACAATATGCGAAAAAAGCTGGCTTTCAGGTGCGAATTATTGCAAAGAAGACCTTCAAAGAAGGGCACCCCGGCGGCCCGCTCAACGTTGAATTATTTGAATTAAAAAAGTAATATTACATGTACTAATGGTATGAAACGACCAATGACGAGTGAGGAGGAGATCAAGGCGGCGCTATCGCCTGAAGAGTACAAAGTTTTGCGCGAGAAGGGGACCGAGGCGCCTTTTAGCGGGGAATATGTTCACGAGAAAGCTGACGGCACGTATGCGTGCAAAGTCTGCGGCAATGAGCTTTTCAGCTCTGATGCAAAATTCGATTCCGGCACCGGTTGGCCGTCTTTCGATCAAGCACTTCCCGGCGCGATCGAACAACATGCAGATAATACGCACGGCATGCGTCGCGTTGAGATTACATGTGCGCGCTGCGGTTCACACCTCGGACACGTCTTCGACGACGGGCCGACGAAAACAGGCAAGCGCTACTGCATCAATTCGGTCTGTCTTGATCTCGAAGAAAAGTGACGATGTATACGCCGAAGACGAGCGACGAGGCGGTGAAAAAAGCGACCGGCAAAGATTGGGGCAGCTGGTTTACGATTCTCGACAAAGCCGGTGCCAAAAAGATGCAGCACAAAGACATCGTCGTCTGGGTGTTCGAGCACCATCTCGGTAAAGGAAAGCCTGAGAGCAACGTCGCGACGTCCGAAGGGTGGTGGAGTCAGATGGTCACTGTCGAGTACGAACGCTCGCGCGGCATCAGGAAGGTCAATCAGAATGTGTCGGGTTTTTTGGTCGGCATACATAAGACACTCACGATGTCGCCGCAGCAATTCGAAAAGGCTTGGCAACAAATTCTCCGCAACAAAGCCGTCGCCGGTAAGAAGCTTGAGCGCTTGCCGTCAAAAACAAAGCGTCCAATGATACGCTACAGCGCCAAAGAGGGCGGGCTTGTCGTGACGTACGAAAAACAGCCGAGCGGAAAGCTCTGTGTCATGGTGGAAGCAATCAAATTGCCGAATGAAGTTGCTGTAGAACGTGAGCGGGCGTTTTGGAAGAAGATCTTGGCTGGCATTGACTCGTTTTCCTGATCAGCAATAATGAAGACATATGGGTAAATATATCATCGGGGTTATCGTGATAGTTGCCTTGCTTTTAGGGCTTGGCTATTACTTTTCGCTTAAAAATAACGGGGGAATGCCTGCACAGACGCAGAATAATCAGCCACCGCCGCAGGCTCAGATGAGCACCTACGCGACGTCGACCTATACAATTGAGTATCCGCCGAGCTACTCTGTCGATCCAAATTACGCGTATCAAGGGGTGCCGAAAAAGCCGATTCCGGGTGTGAAGTTTACGATCCCCGGCTCGATGGCGACGGGTACAAACCTTTCTGATGACAGTGGAGTCTCCGTCGAGCAGCTGCCGCGGGCAAAAACCTGCTCGGGTGACATTTTTCTCTACCAGACGGTAAAGCCTGTGACGATGACGATCGGCTCGAGCACCTACTCAGTCGCGACTTCAACCGACGCGGGCGCGGGTAATCGATACAAAGAGCGGGTTTTTGCGATCAAGGGCAGTAACCCCTGTACCGCGGTCCGGTACTTTGTCCACTTCGGCGCGATAGAAAATTATCCGACGGGTGCAGTGCAACAATTCGACGAGAATGCGTTGCTCGCTGACTTCGACAAGATCCGCGATTCACTCACCTTGACCTCACCGCAGACGCCGTAATGCAGCTCGGGAGGCGCAATCGCAAACAGTATCTAAAAGTCAAAGAAGGCGCGCGTGCACTTGTGCACGCGCGCCTTCAGCATTTCAATGCACACTACCGCTTACCGCTTCGGAAAGTCTTTATCAAGAATCACAAATCGCGCTGGGGCAGCTGCTCGGAAAAAGGGAATCTCAATTTCAACTACAAATTGCTCTACTTGCCGCCTGAAATTGTCGATTACGTTATCGTCCACGAGCTCTGTCACCTTGCAGAATTCAATCACTCGCCGCGATTTTGGACTTTGGTCGAACGCACGATCCCAGAACATCGACGTTTGAAGCGTGCGCTGCGCACACTTGAACGTGGCGGCATCTCGATTTAATATAGTGTCGACATGAGCACCGAAGAATTCAAGATTGAAGGCGATAAACTCATCACAAAACTCAAAGAGCTTCTACACGAGGGCAACATCCGCCGGGTTATTATCAAAAACGAGTCGGGCGTCACGCTCGTTGAAATTCCACTTACGGTCGGGGTTGTGGGCGCTGCGATCGCGCCCATCCTCGCGGCAGCTGGCGCGATCGCAGCGTTAGTAAGCAATTGCACGATTGTCGTTGAGAAAAAATAATATGCCGCATAAAATTAAAATCGAGCATCACAGTATCTCCGGCGGTCTCTGGCTTGCCGCGTGGATGTTTACCATTGGCTTTTTGAAGCTCTCGTTTGGTCAGGGAATTCTCGCGATTCTGATCTGGCCGTACTATATCGGGCTCGCACTGAGCACGATGCATTGATAAAAAAGAACCGCCGGCTCTTGAGCCGGCGGCGAAATAGAACACATCGGTTGATCTTAGTGATGATCCCAATTGGGACTCAACACGAAGCCGATCAGAGCCACACAGACGATGTAGGTGTATACGATCGCCCACACGATCCGATCGACGACCGTCATCTCCTTCGTCGAGAGACCGCCGTTGTCGGTCTTATCCATCGAGCGGCCAAGACCGACGAGGATCAGCGGCAACGCCATGACGATGCTCCCCCGATAGTAAAGGAGCAACATCATTCCGAAGATGACGGGAATCGAGGTGATCTCGAAGATGAGTCGTGCATATTTCTTCGAGATGTTGTGGAAGAGCACCTTCACGAAGCGCGCCCCGTCGAAGATGACGAGCGGAATCATGTTGAACAACATCAGCGATGCGTTCATATTGATCAGTCGACCCGCAGAATCTTCGGAAACAGCCCCGATGTAGTAGCCGACGATGGCGACGGCCGCCACGAGCATGTTGCCAAACATGCCAGCAAGCGCAATCTCCGCCGACGCATTGTCGGGCAGCGCCTCGAGCTTCTCCTTGCTGAGCGGCACCGTGCCGCCCATCACGACAAGAATGAAGAAGGCACAGGGGACGCCATGTCGTATGAAGGCGATCATGTGGCCCATCTCGTGCACGGCGACCGAGATCAAGAGTGCGCTCGCGAGAAAATGCGGGCGCGGAAGTTGCAGCGATAGGGCGATTTGAAGATACACCCACCAGCTAAAGGCGGACGTCGCAAGCGCGACGGCCACCTTAAAAAGCAGCACGACAAGATTCCAGATTGTGCGCATGTGCGCCTCTCCCTCGTCGAGTGGATTTCGTGAGTTGCGATTGCAGAGCTCACCTGAGATACATTATACCTCGGAAGTCTATGCGAGTCAAATCATTTTGTATTCGGTATTGCTGTGAGACCATAGCTATATGCTGAGGAAGATTTTGATCGCAGCGCTTGCCGGGCTCGGTCTCGGCTACGGCAGCGCGTTCACATTTTTCACGCATTCGTGGACAGCGATAATCGCGTGGGGAATTGCTGGCGCAATTGTCGGCGCGTTTGCGGCGGATGGAAAACAAGCAATCTGGATGGGCGGCGCCTTCGGCGCCGCCCTCGCCATTTCCTTTCTCCTCGGTGTATTCGGTGGCACAGCCGACAAACTCCCGAGCTACTTCGTGCTCGTCCTCGTCATGCTTCCTGTCGGCGCGCTCGGCGGCATCGTGAGTGCGTGGGTCGGGCACGCCATTCGTAGGCGCGTCGGCTGATTCTTGGTACACTCGCGCCATGGAGAAGATCCGGGTACTCGTTTTAAATGCATCGCTGAAGCACAAGCCTGGCATATCGAACACCGAAGAAGTCGCGCAGATGGTCTTGAGACACATGAAAAAGATCGCGCCGATCGAAAGCGAAATCATTCGTCTTGCTGATAAGAACATCCCTGTCGGTCTTCGATTTAAAGAAAGCTCGAAAGACGACTGGCCAGCGATCGCCGAGAAAATCAGGAGGGCACACATCGTCATTTTCGCGACACCGATCTGGTGGGGCGGCCGCTCAAGCTTGATGCAGCGCGTGATCGAGCGCATGGATGCGTTCGATGAGGAAGTACTCGGGGGGAAGAAAAGTGCACTCCTCAACAAAGTTGCGGGCATTGCCATCACCGGAAGCGAAGACGGTGCGCAAGCCGTCATGGCAGGGCTTATGGAGGTGTTTTCATTCTTGAACTTCACATTGCCGCCGCAGTGTTGCACGTACTGGGTCGGCGAATATGGCAAAGACCCGGCGACGGATCGCGCGCGCCGGAAGAAGAACGTACACGTCGACAAGCAAGCAAGAGAGACAGCGACGTCACTCATGCATTATGCACAAGTCCTAAAGGAGCATCCGCTCAAGTTTTGATATGTCGAAAAAAACATACAAAGTGACGTCGAAGGTCTGGGAGTATCCTGGAATGAGTGGGTGGTTTTTTGCCAACGTCGACAAGAAGCAGTCGGCCGTACTCAAAGAATCGTTCGGAAAGAAAGCTGGAGGATTTGGCTCGATTAAGGTGGGCGTCACACTCGGAAAGACAAAATGGAAAACCTCCATTTTCCCCGAAAAACAATCCGCCACGTACCTGCTGCCGCTCAAAGCCGCCGTCCGACGCGCCGAGGGAATCGACAAGGGCGATTCGATAAAGTTTACTCTCGATATTCAATAGACATGACGCGGTACGTCGCACTTTTACGCGGGATTGGTCCTTCGAATCCCAACATGCGCGGCGAGAAATTGCGCGGCACATTCGAATCACTTGGCTTTAAAAACGTCGCGACAGTGATCGCGAGTGGCAACGTCGTCTTCGAATCATCCTCGAAAGACGTTGCCGCGCTTGAATCGAAGATCGAGAAGGCACTACCCGAGAAATTGGGATTCAAGAGCACGACGATCATCAGGAGCAAAGAAGAGCTCGAGGCGATCGCGAAAAAGAATCCGTACAAAAAGATTTTGGGCGACGAGCGTTACTATCCACTCATCACATTTCTGAAAGAGTCGACTCCCGCTCTGAAAACGTTCCCGAAAAAAGGAGAAGGTCACGGCATCGTCGGTATTTCGCAGCGTGAACTCTTCGGCTACGTCGACACCAAAGGCGGCCACGCGGTCGACTACATGCCCATGCTCGACAAGCATTTCTCGAAAGCAAACACCTCCCGCACCTGGCTGACCCTCGGCCGCATCCTCAAACAAATGGAGAAATAGCTCGAAATGAAAATATGTGGGATGATGGCCTGTCATGGCAGAGCATGAAAATAAGTTCCCCAACGTCGCATTCGTAGATGGACAGAACTTACACCTGGGAACAAAGGAAAAGGGTTGGACTGTGAATCATGCGCGACTCAGAATTTATTTGCGAGATAAGTACAGGGTAGGTGAAGCCTACTATTTTCTGGGTTTTGTCTCGGAGGTCCAGCAGGATCTGTACGACAACATCCAAAAAGCGGGGTTCATACTTTCGTTCCGAGAGCACTCTGCCGCGATGAAGGCAAGAAAAAAGGAAACGTGGATTGCGATATTATTTTCGGGATTATGAAAAAGCTTGTCGAGAATGAGCCCTTTGATAAAGCGTTCATAGTTTCTGGAGACGGAGACTATAAGAAACTTGTCGATTTTCTTATCAAGAAAGATAAGTTCGGGAAAATGTTGTTCCCGAACCAAGAGTTTGCGTCGTCCCTTTATAAGAGCTTAGGAAGCGAGTTTTATGCAAACCTCGGGGACGTGGACGTCAAAAAGAAGGTTCAACACATTGGTCACAAATGAAAAAGGCCCCTTAGGCACAAAAGCCGTTCGGGTCCTCCTTCGTCTTAATACCCGCTCAGTATAGCCTTGGGGTGGGTGAAAATCAAGTGAAAAGTGGGAAAGGGTCGGTTCGGCCTCCTTCGACCGCATCCTCAAAAAGATGGAATGACACATTTTCCACAGCAATAACTCGAAGTGGTATACTCAGAGCATGGCTGTATCAGCGACAAGAAGTGGGTCTAAGATTTTGTCTTCGGTCGAGTCGAAGCCTTATTTCAGCGACAAGAATTTCGTACTTTATCATGGTGACTCAGCCGTGGTGCTCTCGCAACTTCCTGAGAACTCAGTGGATATGATTTTTGCAGATCCACCCTACAATCTTTCAAATGGCGGTTTCAGTGTCCACGCTGGTCGACGAGTAAGTGTCAATAAAGGAAACTGGGATAAAAGTAAAGGATTCCAAGACGACTATAGTTTCCATTACAAATGGCTTGAGGCATGCCGAAGAGTTTTAAAACCTGGTGGAACACTTTGGGTCAGCGGCACGTATCATTCGATATATCAATGCGGCCACGCAATGCAGGCGTTGAACTACCACATCCTCAATGACATTGCATGGTTCAAACCGAACGCGTCCCCCAATCTTAGTTGTAGGTTTTTTACGGCAAGTCATGAGACTTTGATTTGGGGGCGCAAAGAAAAGAAAGCCAAACATCATTTTGACTACGACCTGATGAAGGAAGGGGAATGGAAGGAAGATTTTTTGAAAAAACCTGGGCTTCAGATGAGGTCTGTATGGGCACTAGGAACTCCAAAGCCCGCGGAAAAGAAGTTTGGTAAACACCCAACGCAAAAGCCCCTGGAGCTGTTGAGACGAATTGTATTAGCAAGTACGAAAGCTGGAGATATCGTTATTGATCCGTTCGCAGGAAGTTCGACCACAGGGCTGGCTGCAGTGTCACATGACAGGAAGTTTGTCGGGATTGATCTCGATAAGAACTACCTTGATCTTTCTGTGAAAAGGTATAAGGATCTGGGCAATGTCACCCAGAAACACTAATACTGGCGGAGTACTGGAAACAATGATTCTACCTGCTCTTGCGCGGGGCGGTTATTCTGTTGAAAAGCAGGTGCACGTGGGCGTTCGGCTTGGGAAAAAAGGAAAACATAAAGTAGACGCTATCGCTACAAAAGGTAATTTGAAGATTCTCGTTTCTTCGAAGTGGCAGCAGGTATCGGGTACGGCTGAAGAAAAAGTCCCATACGAAATAATGTGTTTAGCTGAGGCGATAAAAGATAATCCCGCATACAAAAAGGCCTATGTAATATTAGGTGGAGATGGATGGAGCTTAAGAGAATTTTATATCTCGGATAGGCTGGGAAAGTTTATGCAGAACGTTGCTTTGGTTAAGGTTGTGAGTCTTGAGCGGTTTATTGCGATGGCCAATAAGGCTGAGCTCTAAGTCAGGTTTTATTTGAAAAGAAATATAGATGCGATCGACGCTGCGTGCGCTGCTACGCCAGGGTAGATTTGGTAGACTAAGGCAATGAGAAAGATAATTGTGTTGTCGTTCATAACTCTCGACGGGGTGATGCAGGCGCCGGGTGGCCCGGAGGAAGATACGTCGGGTGGATTCAAATACGGTGGTTGGAGTTTTCCGTACAGCGACGACTTTTCGATGCATATTATTTTGGAGCAGATGGTCGGGCACCCGTACGATTTGCTACTCGGCAGAAAGACGTATGACATTTGGGCAGCGTACTGGCCGAAACACTTCGACAACCCAATCGGAGAAGCGTTTCAGAAGGCGACCAAGTATGTCGCGTCGACGACGCTGACGAATCCGACGTGGGAGACAACGGTGGTGTTTAAAGAGAATGTTGTCGAGGAGATTAAGAAGTTGAAAGCATCTGAAGGACCGGAGATACAAGTGCAGGGGAGCGGTAATTTGATCCAAACGCTTTTGAAAAACGATCTCGTCGACGAGCTCTGGCTCAAAATTCATCCGATCACGCTCGGCCCGGGAAAAAAATTATTTGCAGAAGGCACCATCCCAGCCGCGTTCACACTGACTGATTCAAAGGTCTCGCCCAAAGGAGTGATATTTGCCAACTACGCCCGCGCAGGTGATGTGAAGACAGGCTCGTTCGCCTAAAAGGTATCGCCCGGCGGCTCGAAGCCGACGGGCGATTGATTTGGTGACATCACGCGACTTGGTGATGCGGCTGACGCCGATGCCTATGCGGATGAGGATTCTTTCCGTTTACTTCTCCGATCTTATCGAAAGCGGCGTTTCGGGCTTGTTCGTAACGCGTTGCACGCCACTCCTTTACATCGATGATAAGCCACTCTTCGTGCAGATTACGGATATGCCATACACCCACGAGCGGATTGTCGATCTCACGAATGATGAAGAAGATGAGACCGAAGAGGTAGCTGGTGCTGCCGATGGTGATAACACCGCTCATTGCATCGGGATACTGTAATCCCATGAAGGCACCGAGTACCGACCACGAGAGCACGAACAACAGCACGTGCACAAGTGGCGAGAGGTCTTCGTCGCAGAGTCTCATAAAGGTGTCGATGTCATAATTCTTCACCGACTCCCGCAGCCCCTTGTACTCCGCCCACACCGTGTCGAGCGCCTTGTTCGCAACGAGTGCGTAGAGAATGCCGAACGTCGTAATCCATGACGCCGTTGCGATACCCTCCAGCTCTTTCGGGAAGTGAATGTTGTTGGGGTACATCCAATACCACCACACAAATGTCACCGCCAACGCAGGCAGAAATGGGTAGAAGAGCAACAAGGCGGCCTTTATCGCAACTTCGAAGAATCGCTCGAACCGCTCCCGCAAGGGACGCCGACGTTTCGCCCATCGATAGATATGCATCCTTCTCCTCCGTCAATTTCGTGTCGATTTGCTACGAGGAATAATACATTAAAGAATGCAATATGTCAATCTCTTCGCCTCGTCAGGGCGGGAGCCGAGTGTCTGCTATACTGCCTGCGTGAACGTTTTGCTCAATACGAATAAGGGGATCATCAGGATCGACATGATGGAAACCGACGCGCCGAACACGGTCGCGAATTTCGTGAAGCTTGCCAAAGAGGGATTTTACAATGACACGAAATTTCACCGCGTCATTGCCGGATTCATGATCCAAGGTGGCGACCCACAGACAAAAGACGACACGCTCATGGCCCGATGGGGGACCGGGGGCCCGGGCTACAAATTCGAAGACGAGATTCACGCCAATAATCGCAACGCTGTCGGCACAATCGCGATGGCAAATGCCGGCCTGAATGCGAATGGGTCGCAGTTTTTCATCAATGTGAAAGACAATAATTTTCTCGATACGAAACACACCGTTTTTGGAAAGGTTGTCGCCGGCATGGATGTTGTAAAGGCGATTGAAAATGTCGCCACCAACGAGACAGATCGCCCGCTCGAGCCTGTCATCATCCAAAGCGTTACCGTTCAATAAATACTATGGCGAAGATGCTGATGGGATTGATTGTGCTGATCGCGCTTCTGGTCGTGCTATCAATTTTCATTCCATCTCCAAAACCAATCTGGTCGCAGCCGGCAGATTACCAAAACATTTCGTACTCGATCGATGGCATGAGCGTGCAACTCAAAAACGGCACTGCTGTCGCGCCGGCAGCGCCGGGCTCGGCATCGATGGTGTCGACGCAATATTTCGGCAACATCGCAAAAGGGGATTTGGATAGCGACGGAATTCCAGATCTGGCTTTTTTGCTTACGCAGAGCGGTGGCGGGAGCGGCACCTTTTATTACGTCGTCGCAGCGATCCAGCATGCAAATAATTCGTACACGGGGACAGATGCAATTCTGCTCGGCGATCGCATCGCGCCACAGACGACAGAAATCCGAGACGGCGAGATCGTCGTCAACTATGCTGATAGAAAGCCGAATGAGCCGATGACTACTCAGCCAAGCGTCGGGGTGACAAAGTATCTGAAAGTGTCCAACGGGAAACTTGTTGAGACCGACGCGAACGGCTCGCCGCTGTAGTTTTTCTTCTTCATATTTCGTTCATTTTCTCCCCGTAATGCGCGGGGACCCTTGTGCGTCACCTATCACGCAGGATTACCAGTTAATCCTAAAGGCATATGAACAAGAATTTCTGGTTAGGAATCTTAGTAGCAGTCGTTGTCATTGGTGGCGGCTATTGGTTTGTCACCGACAACGGCCTTAGTTCTGTCAACACGAATAGTAACGGCAACACGACGCCGACGTTGAGTTTTGGCGACGTGATGGTGCCGGGTGCCCCGAACACAGGTGTTGAAACGCCGACGCAGTCGACGGATACATCGTCTGACACGTCGTCTACACAAACGCCAGCGGGGAATCCGCCGACGGTAATGACCGATCAGTACGCAGTGCCGTCGAATTCGACCGCTGTCGTGACTGGTCGTGTGATCCCGAATGGTGCGCCGACCTTGTACTGGTATGAGTACGGTCCGTCACTCGCTCTCCAAGCACGCACTGCTTCGCAGGCGATCGGCTCTGGTGAGAACACGATCCCGTCGCCCGGCTACATTACGGGCTTGTCATCCAACACGACGTATTACTTCCGCTTGAGTGCTGAGAACGCGTACGGCACCGTACACGGTGCGACCTACAGCTTCACGACCAACAACAACGCGCCGGCGCCGAGCACGCCGCCGATCGCTTCTACGAACGCTGCGACCGACGTGACGCGCACGGACGCTGTCGTGAATGCTCACGTCAACCCGAATGGCACAGCGACGACGATCTGGTTTGAGTACGGCACAACACCGGACTTGGGCCGTGTGAGCTCCTTCATGGCGGTCGGCGGGGGTACCAATTCGCTCGCAGAATCTGCGACGATTACGGGCCTCAACCCGCTGACGAAGTATTACTTCCGTGTGGACGCGCAGAATGAATTCGGCACGGTGACCGGCTCAATGCAGAGCTTCACAACCGCCGGGCCTGCGTTTCCGGGAGTTCCGGGTGTCGACACGACTGCAGTCGTTTCGATTGGTAGCACGACGGCGACCTTCGCGGGTCGCGTGAACCCCAACGGTGCACAAACTTCGTACTACTTCGAGTACAGCACTGATTCGCACATGAATCGCGCGGTCGCGACGATCGCCGGTGCGATGAATCTCAGCGCTGGTGCATCGACCTTGCGTGTATCTGCAGACGCGACGGGATTGAGCCATGGGACCACGTACTTTGTCCGCCTTGTGGCGCACAACCAGTACGGTACGGTTCGCGGCGACATCGTCTCGTTTACGACAGCTCACTAAGGAGTTTTCTTGGCGGCCGCCCCGAAAGGGGCGGCCGCCTTCATGCAAAGTTCCCGAGCAACATCGTACGATGACAGCTTATTCGTTATTACATTTTGTATGCACAAGTATTTTGTTCTCTATAAAGCTCCAGCCGCTGAGTTTCAAAAGCTCATGCGCAATGCCGGAAAAATGAGCGAGTCAGATCGCAACAAGGGAATGGACGAGTGGAATAAGTGGATGAAGGATCACAAAAACCACATTCGCGATATGGGCGCACCGCTCGGTAAAACAAAAGTCGCATCAAAAAAAGGCGTTAAGGACGGCATGAATGATATCGGCGGCTATTCGATTGTGGAGGCAGATTCACAAGAAGAAGCAGCGGAAATGTTTGCGGGTGATCATCCGCACTATCAGATTCCGAAGGCGACGATTGAGGTCATGGAGGTCATGGAGATGCCGGGCATGTAGTACTACATACAGAAGCGGGCGGCCGTCGGCCCTGGGCCGACGGCCGCCTTCGCATTTCTGCATTTCTCCAAATCAAAAGTTGAAATTTTTCGCGAGTCCACCGACGAGCGGCAGCTCTTTCTGCTTGTCTTGCAAGACATTCACGATCCCAATAATTGCGAGAACGATCGTGGCGAGTTGTACGAGCTGGATGATGCCCCAAAATTGCCAGCCCAAAACCGTCATGCCGACTGCCCACAAGATGAGCCAGATCACGAAGAGCACGGCGCCTTGTTTGAGATGAAATTTCACCGTCGGATCATCTTTGGCCATGAGAAACGGAATAATGATGAGAATTCCGAGATACGCGAACACGCTCATGAGTTTCGTGTTACCGCCGTGTACGGCGCCGCCAGCCTGAGGAGGATTCTGCGGAGCTTGCTGCTGCGAACTCGACGAGGACTGTTGCGATTGATTGTCGTCCATAGAGGGTGGTTAATGCGTAATGCCCGACAGTATACCGACTCTGGGCAGGTAGTGGATATTGACTCATCAACGCGTACGTTGCACTTCTCAATACCGGTTTGCCGCAGATTTCGTGGATAAGGGTTTGCAAATTTAAGCGTAGGAGTAGAATGGGTGCATGGCAAAGAACGGGCCAAAAGGAAAGGGGCGCAAAGGTGAAGTGAGTCGCCGATCGCAGGTCTTGAGTCCGCGCAATAAGCGCTGGACCAAGGTCGACAACAAGACCGGTCGATTCATGGATCAGATGGCCAAAAAGGGCCGTGCGTTCAAAGGGGTTCGGATGAAATAATTATTGGTAACAGTCATGATATGAACGACACAATGAATGCCGGTGATTCCGGTACGATGAATAGAGCGGGGGGCGGTGGTATGAACAAAAGTATTTATATTGTTATTGCAATTATTATTTTGGGTGCGCTCGGTTTTTTTCTTTTCGGTAGCAAATCGGGGATGATGGGCGGCGCGAATGCGACGACAACTGGTGCGGCTGGTGCGGCTGGTGCGAATGTTGCAGCAGCTCCGAGTACGCCCACAGGCACAATGGCCGACATCATGGCACGCGGCGGCAACCAAGAATGTAGCGTCACAAGCACGGCCGGTGGCCAAAACACAAGTGGCACGGTGTATGTGGGTGGCGGCAAAATGCGCGGCAATTTCACTTCGCAGACACAAGGTGGTGCAATTCAAAGTCACATGATCTCGGATGGCCAAAATGTCTATGTCTGGTCGAGCCTCATGACGCAAGGCATTGAGATGTCCGTTGCGCAAGCGAAGAGCGGACAAAGCTCCGGTGCACAGCAAAATCTCTACAATCAGCAAGTGAATTACAGCTGTAAGCCGTGGACCCTCGACGCAGCGCAGTTCACACTCCCGAGTGGCATCAAATTTACCACGATGGCGCAGATGACAAGCGGCGCGACGGCTCCTAAGGCGACATCGCCGTCTTCTGGTGCGAGCGCGGGCGCGAACAGCAACACAAGCGCGAGTGGCGGCTCAACGAGCGGCTCGGGCGCAAGTGCGCCCAATTGTGCAATGTGTGACAGTGCTCCGGCGGGCGAATCGCGTGATCAGTGTAAAGCGTACTTCGGATGTAAGTAAGGTTTTTTGGTGCGCGACCCGAGCGCGTAGCGCTCGGGTCGCGCTTTCTCATGCGTAATTTTGTACAATAGTGTATGCGTCGTTTTCTCTTGGACATTTTGCTTCTTGCCGCCGTTGCCGTTGGTATCTTTCTTTTCCGAGCACCCCTATGGAAAGTTGCGGCGCAACTCGAACAAATCGCGCTTCCGTGTCGTCAACCGATTACGTACTCCATCGGTACCCTCGACCCGCGCTTCGGACTTTCGAAAAGCGGTTTTGTTGCATCGATAGAGAAAGCTGAAGGTCTCTGGGAAAAGGCGAGCGGCAAAAATTTGTTTCAGTATCAGTCCACTGGGGGCGTCTTGAGTGTGAACCTCGTTTTTGATTCTCGACAAGCAACGACCGACAAACTCCACACGCTTGGCACCAAGATCGACACGTCGCAAGCTTCCTACGATGAGTTCAAGACGCAGTACGACGCGCTTCTTGCGAAATACACCGCGGATAAAAATAACTATGAGGAAGCACTCGCATCGTATGAGCGCGATCAGGCTTCATACAATCAGGAAGTTCAGTATTGGAACGCGCGCGGTGGCGCGCCTCGCGCACAATACAACCAGCTGCAGGCAGAAAAATCTTCGTTGCAAAGCGAGTCAGTTGCGATTCAATCTCAGCAGGATTCTCTCAATGCCGAAACAAAGCAATTTAATCAACTCGTAGACGAACTCAACAACAGCGCGAACGCGTTTAACAACACTGTCTCTACCTACAACACTGTCGGCTCATCTGCCGGTGCAGAATTTGAGGAAGGTTTGTATCAAAGCTCGACCGGCAATCAAGAAATCGACGTGTACGAATTTTCCTCACAAGCACGGCTCGTGCGCGTCCTTGCACACGAGCTTGGACACGCGCTCGGTATGAACCACGTCAGCGATCCGCAGGCGATCATGTATTACCTCAACCAAAGCTCAAATGAGGTTGTTACCGACGCAGATCTTACCGAACTAGATCGCGTGTGCTCGAGCGGTGTTCGTCTCTAAAAATACAGTTCACTCGGCTTTCACTGCGGCGCGGGTGTAATGGATGTGGTCGATACAACATTACGCATCTAAGCATCTACACCACACGACCTATGACATCTTCTACCATTGCACGCATCGCGGGGACTGCGTCACTTGCGCTCATTCTTTCTTCAGGAATTGCGCTGGCACAGACCTACACTACTGGAACCACTGGATCAACTGACACGACCGGGACGGGGCTCACCGGCACCGTGACTGCGAGTCCCTCGACTCCGGCAACTGACGCGACTGACACGACCAGCTCAAGTGCGTCCGGATCGCCGAGCGCTCCGAACACGGGTGCAGGCGGCGACGCCGCGATGAACTTTGCTCTGCTTGGTTCGTCGGCAGCGATCGCGATCGCCGCACTCCAGTCGGGAAGTGATGATCTCCCGCTGCGGCTCGATATTCCGTCACTTCATATCGACGCTGCTGTGCAGGACGTCGGAGTGAAACCAGACGGCTCGATGGGAACGCCGAATAATTTTACCGACGTCGCGTGGTACAAGTACGGCACAGTTCCTGGTGAAATCGGTAGCGCAGTTATCGACGGTCACGTCGACAACGGACTCTCGCTTGCCGGCGTCTTCAAGCATTTAAATAACATAGAGGTCGGCGATGAAGTCGACGTGCAGACTGAAAGTGGAAAGACGCTACGCTTTACGGTCGCTGCAATTGCAGATTACGATTACAAATCCGTACCGACCAACCAACTTTTCAACGCCTCAGACGTGCCTCGACTCAATCTCATCACCTGCGATGGAGCGTGGGTGAAAGGTGAGAAAACCTACGATCATCGCCTCGTCGTCTACACGACGCTTACGAGCATTGAAGGGTAAATTTGACATTCATCTCGCTGTGTGGCAGCATGCCGCACAGTTCAGAAAAGCCTCATTATCTGAGGTACACGGAACCAATCAGGAGGATCGCATGGTGACGAAAACAGACGAAACACCACTTACCGAACTTCTTAAACGCGATGTTCGCGAACTGGTGCGCGACGGCATGTCAATGGAAGTTATCCGACTGTACCGCCGGAATGGTGTCACGACAATCGGTCAGCTGTACGACAACGTCTTCAACATGACAGGCGGACGGCAGCCTGAAATCGGCGCCGGTTGCATACAGTCGGCAACAAACGCCCTGCATGCGACAGGATTCACCGATCGCATTGGCCTGAGATGGACCTATGAAGTGGTCGCCGAAGAGGCAGCGGCGCACGCGAGATCGATGGCAGTGGCGGGCTTCTCACAAACGCTCGACGCAACTATCGCGCAGATCGATGCAAAGCACGCCGACGAAATCACTGCGGCGAGAAATGAGGGCAACCTTCGTCTCGAGAACTTGCGCTCGGATTACGAACGTTATATCGGCTGTGCAGTAGAAGCTGTGAAATCGAGTCTGGCTCGCGTGGGAGTCTTCGATACGCAACGCGAAGCCAGTTGGCTCACTGCGCATAAACTGAGTGAAGCATTCGCTTTTCCTGACAGGGAGCTCGCGTACGTTGATATTGACGGTGAACTCCATGTCGAAGACAAGCATCTCGGGCTGGTACGAACTGCAGCACATGTCAGAATCAAGTCGCGGGAGTTTGCGTCTGCGATGAGTGACGTCAGCAGAGCATCTGCTCGGGAGGGAGATCTCATCATTGGTAGAAGTAATGAAATCGATCTGAGTGCTGTGCGCGCTCCGAACAGTAGAGTGGCGATTGCGTTTGAGCTCAATGAAGCGCACCACCTCTTGATGCGAGTGCGTTTCCTTCAAACTGACGATCTCATCGATCGCGACTTCGAGCTCTGGAGAAATAATGTCATCTCCAGGTCGGAGTGATCCGTTGTTTCTTCTAATCCCAAAAGCGCCGCGCGGATACATCCGCGCGGCGCATCTTTTTTACTGGTGCTATACTCGAGCCATGTTGCGGACGCCGTTTTTTGATCCAACGAAGTCCTACTACGAAAACTGGGAGCAAGGGCCGTTTGGAGATTTCACCGATGGCGTCGATATCGAACGCGGAGAGCCGCGCTTCGAGTACCTCGGTTACAAATTGAGTTACCCGCTCGGAATCGCTGCAGGGCCGCTTTTAAATGCAAAGTTCGTCCGCGCCGCACTCGAAAAAGGATACGACGTCCCCGTATATAAAACAGTCCGCTCGCGAAAGAAGGAATCTAATGAGTGGCCCAATGTCTTGCCTGTTGCAGTCGAAGGATCGCTCACGCTTCAGGAAGCCGCAAAAGGCCTCACAATCAAAAAAGACTACACTGAACCGCTCGCTATTACGAATTCGTTCGGAAACCCCTCGTATCCCGTCGATGTCTGGCAGCGAGACATCAAGGAGTTGATGGTATTCGCGAAAAATCGACCCGGGCAAATTGTCTGCGGCATGATCGAGGGGACACGCTGGGCCGAAGGTGCGAGCGAAGCTGATTTTATCGCCGATTGGGTACTGACGGCGAGATTGATGAAAGAAACGGGCGTGCATGTGATCGAGGCGAATTTTAGCTGCCCGAACGAAGGCAATCTCGTGAAGCGCTTGCTGTGTTACGACGCACAAATGAGCGCACAGATCGCCGCGGCGATCAAAAAAGAAATCGGCGCACTTCCGCTCGTGATTAAAATTTCATACTTCGAAAGTGCAGATGAACTTCGTGACGTTGTGCAAAAGGTGGGGCCGCACGTCCAGGGGATTGCCGCAATCAATACGATTCCTGCCGCGGTCTATAAAGAGGACGGCACGCAGGCGCTGCCTGGCGGCCCGTGGCGACTCAAGAGCGGCATATGCGGATTTCCCATCAAGTGGGCTGGCATCGACATGGTGAAGCGGTTGAAGAGTCTTCGCGAAGAACTCGGCATGGAGTTCGACATCGTGGGCGTCGGAGGCGTCACAGTGCCTGCGGATTTCAAGGAGTACCGCGATGCAGGCGCTGACGTCGTCATGAGCGCGACCGGTGCAATGTGGAACCCGTATCTCGCCAAAGAAATCAAAGCAGCGTACCCCGATGCGTGATATGAGTAGGGCGCGAAAAGCAATTCCAGATGGCGCAAAGATGGTTTTCAAAGGAAAGATTTTCGAAGTGTGGCAGTGGGAGCAGGTCATGTACGACGGAAGCACGGCGACCTTCGAGCGCCTGAAGAGACCCAACACGGCGCAGGTCATCGCGACCGTGGGTGACAAAATTCTTATGATGACGCAAGAACAGCCCGACGGCGTCGCTCCGTTTCTCTCAGTCCCAGGCGGCCGCTGCGACAAAGGAGAGGAGCCGCTCGAGTCTGCGAAGCGCGAATTACTCGAAGAAACGGGCTATGTCTCCAACGATTGGCAGTTGTGGCTTGAGAACAATCCGGTCGGGAAAATGGAATGGACCGTGTACACATTCATTGCGCGCAATTGCAGCAAGGAAAAAGAACCGCACCTCGACGCCGGTGAGAAAATAACTTCAAAATTGGTAAGCTTTGATGAGTTTGTCGCGGTTTCAGAAGATCCTGACTTTTATGATCGTGAAATTGTGGATCCGCTCCTGCGCATGCGACTTGATCCAAACAAACTCGCAGAATTTAAGAAACGTCTTTGGAAGAATACAAAATGAATCGCCGGAGACAGACTCCGGCGATATGTTTGGAATTCGCTTTACAATTTGAGACCAGTGATCAGTCCGACGCGAGAACCTTTGTCCCGACGACCGGTGCGGCCCGGAACATCAAGAATGATGATGCCTTGATTTGATACCCAACCAGCGCAGATCTGTCTGCCACTCAATGCAACCGAGCTAGTCAGCGTGTACATTCGAGTTAGAAGATGTGCACGTCTCAGGACCTGAAATGCGTTGGCCGCCCAAACCACTTCTGCGACATTGAGTACACGCTCAGACGGAGGCACGTAGAATTGCATCTCCTCCCACTCTTTCTCAACCGTACCGGGAATTATTTTCTTTCTCAAAGCCAGCCATCCGGTCGTCACAATATCTTGGCGTGAGAATTTCTCTTCTCCGCGGACATCGTAGTTCTCGCGGTACCATCCCGGCAGCCTTCCTCTTTTCTCGCGCTTCTTGCCGAGATTTCCGCCGCGGTTCACGTAGAAGAATTCTTGACGCAAGTCTTCTATGCGGAGTAGGTTCATTGGCGTCGGTGGCCCGGGTACGAGCGCAAATCCATTCAGTTGCATCCAGGTTAGTAGTGGATCTGTGGGAACAGTTTGTGTAAACGCCGCAATCTGATTCTCATCGTATGCACTTCCAAACGCTTTCTCCATTTCGACGGGTGAAATCATATCCTCACCCAAGACAGAATGTGCCTTCTTCAATGGATTCATCACGAGTTACTCCCATTTCTTTATTGCTCGATGGATTTTGACTAGCAATAGTAATACAATGAAAATGAATCAAACGCAAACGGACGGAGCTCTTCATTGCTCCTTCGGTAATGGTTGTGATACAGTGCCGTCACTACAAATATGTGCGGCATATTCGCGTATACGGGCGAAAGTGAGGCGGGACCGATTCTTTTGGAAGGCCTCACCTCACTCGAATATCGCGGATACGATTCAGCCGGTATCTACCTTGCGCAGTCGGGTGGTGTGAAAACCCCGGGCGCTGTGACTGAGTTGAGAGCGAGAATCCCAGCGCATTTCAACGGCAAGAGTGGTATTGCACATTTGCGATGGGCGACGCACGGCGAACCGACCGAAGAGAACGCTCACCCACACAAAGATTGCTCGGGAGATGTATGGGTCGTCCACAACGGAATCGTCGAGAATTATCGCGAATTGAAAGAAAAACTCATCGGCCTCGGCCACTCGTTTGCCTCTGAAACCGACACGGAAGTCATCGCGCATCTCGTGGAAGAACAGCTCAAAAAAGAAAAGAATTTCGAGAAGGCAGTTCTGGCCGCGCTCAACATGATCAAAGGGACCTATGGTCTCGCAATCCAGCATAAGAAAGAGCCAGAAGTCATCATCGGCGCTCGCATGGGTGCGCCGGTCGTGATCGGTCTCGGTAAAGGAGAGAATTTCATTGCATCAGATCCGTCGCCGATTTTGAAACACACGCGCACGATCGTTTTTCTCGAGGACGGGGAAATGGCTGTTATCCGCCCTTTTGCGTACAAGATTCACAAGCTCGGCGGCGCGGTCGTCGACAGAAAGCCAGAGGAAGTTGACTGGACCGCAGAGGAAGCTCAGAAAGGCGGCTACGAACACTTCATGCTCAAAGAAATAATGGATGAGCCAGAAGCGGTGAGCGACACGCTGCGCGGACGACTCTTGGAGAAAGAGGGGAACGTCAAACTCGGAGGCCTCGAGCGTGTCAAAGACACATTGAAAGATATCAAACGCATTATGCTCGTTGCCTGTGGCACTGCTTCGTACGCGGCGTTGGCCGGCAAATACATGCTCGAAGAATATGCCGGTATTCCTGTCGAAGTCGATATTGGCTCTGAATTTCGCTATCGCAAACCGATTATCGATGAGCGCACAGCAGTCATTGCCGTGTCGCAATCGGGTGAGACAGCGGATACGCTCGAGGCAATTCGTGAAGGCAAACGCCAAGGCGCACTCACACTCGGGATCGTGAATGCTGTCGGCTCTACAATCGCTCGTGAGACAGATGCCGGAGTGTACCTCCACGCAGGCCCAGAAATCAGCGTCGCATCGACGAAGGCGTACCTTTCGCAGCTCACAGCGCTCGCGCTTCTTACCGTGTATTTTGGTCGCGCCCGTGGCATGTCGAAATCCGACGGACAGGAAATTGTGCGACAGCTCGCCGCGTTGCCCGCAAAGATTCAAAAGGTACTGGATGCGCGCGAATCGATTGAGGAGCTCGCAAAAAGATACGCTGACAACCGTGACTTTCTTTTCATCGGCCGCAAATATAATTTTGGAACGGCTTTCGAGGGAGCACTGAAGCTGAAAGAGACAACGTACATTCACGCTGAAGCGTGCGGTGCAGGAGAAATGAAACATGGACACCTGGCGATGATTGACGACAAATTCCCTACAGTCGCGATTGCGACCTCGGACAGCGTATACGAAAAAATGATTTCGAATATCCAGGAGATTCGTGCGCGCAAAGGTCCCGTCATCGCTGTTGTTACAGAAGGCAACACAGATATCAAGAATCTCGTCACCGATGTCGTCCATGTGCCTGAAACCATTGATATTCTTTCGCCGATTTTGAATGTGGTGCCGCTCCACCTCTTCGCATACTACTTCGCCAAAGAAAAAGGTCTCAATGTCGACCGCCCGCGTAATCTTGCGAAATCAGTTACCGTTGAATAAAAGAAAACGGATCCCGACGAGGTGGGATCCGTTCGCAAATTCGCTGCGGATCAACATTCGCCACGAATACGTCCGACTACATGTCGGAGTCCATCTTCGTAGCTTTTGATACTGCCGCCCATTATTTTCCGAATGCAGGCCGGTTCCGTGACGGATATGCGCCGCCACTTTTCTCCACGTTTCGAGATATCTGAAAGATGTACTTCGACGACGGGCGCGCTGATTGCCTTGATTGCGTCATATAGCGCGTAGCTGTAGTGAGTATACGCCCCGGGATTGAACACAACGCCGTGTTGCACATGCTCGGTGTCGTGCAGCTTATCGATGAGCATGCCCTCGTGGTTCGAATCGAAGCACGTGACGGATACTCTCAATTCGCTTGCCAGCTGGCGCATACGATTGTTGATATCGTGAAGCGTCAGGGTGCCGTAGATCTCAGGTTGTCGTGTCCCGAGCATGTTCAAGTTGACTCCGTGGAGCACGAGAACGTGTATTGGATCTGGAGTGTCGCTCGCAAGAGCCGCTTCGATTAAAGCCATGATCTGGACTCCATGAATGAGGAACAATTTCTTACCCGCGGGCACTATATAGGTATCATCTTTTCTCGACAAGCGCCGAAGGAATGTTCATCTCTCGTTCACGCAGATTTTGCGATACTAGGGGTCGCACTCTTCGGTAATCAAAACGACAAAAAGACGGACCCACGGCGGACCTGTACTTTTAGAGAGTAGTGAAGCGCCCCTCATCTACAGAGGGAATCACGTGCCCGACACCACCTCATAACTACAAAAGGTGTCGGGCACAATTCTTTTCTCTGTGTTACCAATTCTGCGGACCACCATTCATCCCCGGACCGCCTTGCGGACCATACATGGTCGGCATCATGCCTTTGGGACCATTGCTGTGATCATCACCCCCCATCATCGGCGGAGGCGGCAATACTGTTCCGGCCATGACGATAACTGCGTTGATGCTACCATCTGCGTTCTGCTGACCTTTTGCGCCCGCTTTGAGTCCGACCGTGAGGTTACTGATCGTACCTGTTGTCGGCGGCGTACCCGTCGCGGTAAAGATTTGAATGGTAGTCGAAGCGCTGATATCAACGACAACCGATTTGCCGTCATTGTTTTGAATCGTGATACTCGAGCCACCGTTTGCAGTAATTGTGCCCGTCACGCCTGCGCGCTCGCGGTCATCGTTCATGCCGCCATTCATACCGCCGCCGAGTCCATTGCCGCAGCGACGCTCAAAGAATCCGCGCGTCAGCGGTCCCACTGATCCCGTCGTCGTCGACGCGATGCCGTTGTGCATTTGGAACATCATCATCGCGTGAGCTGTGAGTGGACCAAAGAATCCGGTCGCCGAGCCATGGAAATCATTCTCCGGATCCTCGCCGAGCATCTGCTGCAAACCCTTTACGTCGTCGCCTTGTGAGCCGACACCAAGATTGCGACTCAGTGTAATGCATGCCATTTTGCCCATCTGACCCGGAGGTGTGGTCGAACCCATCATCCATCCGTGATCATCGCCCGTGCTCGATGCGTGAGCCGACATCACGAGCGTTTTCAATTGCTGCTGCAGCGCCTGGATTTGCTGCAAGAGCGACTGAATCTGACTTGAGACGTCAGTCGTTTGTGCGAGCGCAAGAGCGGGGAAGAGTCCGGCCACCAGTGCACCAGCGATTACCTTTTTATTCATGTAGAAATTGCTAATTAATAAGCCGTTACAGTATACCAGACGCGGACTGCCGCGTTTTATTACAGGTGTATTACCGTGTATTACAGCTTCACAATCTCCTCCCAGGAGCGACCAGCGACGCCGAAGTGGCCGTACGCTGCAGTCTCGCGGAAAATCGGACGACGCAGCTCAAGGCGCTCGATGATCGCGCGCGGACGGAAGTCGAAATGTTTCTCGACGATGCTGGTGAGGTTTTTGCCTTTTTCGTTGAAGGCTTCCACCATCACCGGCTCGACGCGACCGATCGCATAGGCGACGGAAACGAGCACTTTTTTGCCGTAGCCATTGGCGACCAGATTTTTCGCGACGAAACGACACATATATGCCGCCGATCGGTCCACCTTGGTCGAGTCTTTGCCTGAGAAAGCGCCGCCGCCGTGCGGCATGAGGCCGCCATACGTGTCCACCATGATTTTGCGACCAGTAAGACCTGCGTCGGCCGTGAAGCCGCCGATTTCGAATTTACCGGTCGGGTTGACGAGGATTTCGACTCCTTTCACCGAGCCCAAGACTGGTGTGAAAAGGTGCTTGATCAGATCTGTGCGAATTTGTTCTTGCGATACTTTTTTGTCGTGTTGCGTCGAGGTGAGTGCGGTAATGACTTTCGGCTTTTTGGACGCACCATTTTCTATGGTCACTTGCGTCTTGCCGTCCGGCTTGATCCAGGTGAGCGTGCCGTCGCGGCGCAGTTTCTCGAGTCGACGCGCCAAAGCGTGCGAAAGCACCACGCCGAGCGGTAACATTTCTTTGGTCTCGTCGCTCGCATAGCCGTACATGATTCCCTGATCGCCCGCGCCGCCAGTATCCACGCCTTGCGCGATGTCGTTGGACTGCCGCGCGACCGTGTTTAAAATCTTGAGTTTCTCCGTGTAGCCGATTGATTTATAGACGTCGGCTGCAATTTTAGTCATGTCGACCTTTGCGTTGGTCGTAACTTCACCGCCGATCATCAACGTCCCGTGGCTGCCAAACGTCTCGACAGCGACGCGGCTCTTCGGATCTTGTTCGAGGCAGGCGTCGAGAATTGCATCTGAGATCTGATCGCACACTTTGTCGGGGTGACCCGAGGTGACGCTTTCGGTCGTATAACGATTGAGTAAGTGGAACATGTTATTTTTTCTACTGTTTAATAAAAATACTCCCTTACGGGAGCACGTTCGACGTGGTATCGCTCCCTGACGGGTCTTGGAGCACCGGTTGCTTTTGCAATGGTTGCTGGCAGGTCGTCGGGCAAGGTCCCTCGCTGCACTCTTGATACGATATTCAGTTGTAGACGCATCGTAGCAAGCCCCGCGGGAGTGTGCAATACTCTCAAGAATGAAAAAAATCATACTCGCTTCGACTTCGCGCTGGCGCAAAGAGTTGCTCGGGAAACTTGGCGTGTCGTTTACGATCGTCGCGAGTGACTACCCCGAGGACATGACGCTCCCTCTTTCGCCGGCGAACATGGCGAAGCGATTTGCGCTCGGGAAAGCACGCGTAGTCGCGAAGCGTCATCCGAAAGCAGTTGTCATCGGTGCAGACACGGTGCTCGTCTTTCGCGGCAAGGTGCTCGGGAAACCAAAAAGTAAGCGAGAAGCAATGGCGATGTTGCAGCGCTGGAGCGGCAATCGCGGCCATGCGATAACAGCTTTTGCTGTCATTGCCGGAAAAAAAGAAGTTGTACGCGTCGTGAAAACGGATCTGCATTTCAGAAAGCTCTCGTCGCGGGAAATTGCGCGCTACGTTGCAAGTGGGGAAGCCGAGACTGGTGCCGGCTCCTTTACAATTTTGGGCAAAGCTGCGTCATTCATCGAGCGCATCGACGGCGACTTTTACAACATTGTCGGCTTGCCGCTCGCTTCGCTCGCGGCCACGCTCAAAAGGTTCGGCGTCGCGCTTTAGGCGACTTTCAAAATCTTCGCGATGATTTTCGCGACCTGCGCGGGATCGTGACGCACCAGAGAGCTTTCCTTGGCAGCGTTCCCGATTTTCACGACTTTCGGCACATACTTCGAGACGAAATTCGCCGCGATAAGCTCGCGACCCCGAGGCAATTTTTCCCACGAGGTGAGTCGATCTCCTTCTCGCGCATATTTTTTGAGGAGTGTAGAGATCGGCGCCGTATTGTTGTAAATGACGATGTCGACAGGCCCGCCGAGGTATCGCTCGACGGTCGCCGTGTAATCCGCAACGCTGTAGTATTTGGTGTGTTCCTTCTTGGTCATCAGATTGCAAATGAAGATCTTTTTTGCCTTGCTTTTCCTAATAGCCTCGGGAATTTTGTGTACGAGAAGATTTGTTACTAAGCTCGCGTAGAAGTTGCCGGGGCCGATGACGATGATGTCGGCCTCTTTCAATGCCGCGAGCGCTTTCGGATTTGCGCGTCCGCGCGGCTCGAGCCAGAGCTTTTTCAACGAGCCGTTCATATGTGTCTTCTGAATCGTTTCCTCGCCGCGGATGGTGCGTGTACCGACTTTTGCCGTAAGGTGCACTTTGTCGAGCGTCGACGGAATCACGCGTCCGTTGGTGCGCAAAATGTCGCTTGCTTTTTCGATCGCGTGATCGAAGCTGCCAGTCGTTTTCTCGAGCGCTGAGAGGAGGAGATTGCCAAACTTGTGTCCTTTGAGTTTGCCGCCGTCGAAACGGTAATCCATGAGCGTGCGCATGAGTTTGTCTTGCCGCGACAGCGCGACGAGACAGCGGACGACGTCGCCCGGGGGAAGAACGCCGAGTTCGTCGCGCAATATTCCCGTCGAGCCGCCGCTGTCGCTCATCGCGACAATCGCCGTGAGATTGAGGGGGTATTTCTTGAGACCAGAGAGTACGGTAAAGGTGCCCGTCCCGCCACCGATCACCACAACGTTTTTGAGTCGTTTCTTCGCCATAGCTCTTGAGTGGCGACATACTACCAGAACTTTCTGTAATTTCCATGTTTTGCGAAATGCTATACTCCTCAAATGAATCGGGTACTGGTCGTCGTTGTTGTCATTCTTTTGATCGTGATCGGTGTTTTGAGTTGGTTTCTCTTCGCTTCGCCGGGCCCCTCGACACCTGCGCCGGTTGTCATAAGCGGCACGACGACGCCATCAGTGCCCAGTCTGCCGACACAGCCGACGACACCTGCTCCTTTGCATGAACGCATCAGTGTTACCTCGCCCAAGGCGAATGCGACCGTTGGCGACGATTTCGATGTGAAGGGGAGCGCCCCGGGACCGTGGTTTTTTGAAGCGACATTTCCGATCAAAGTGCGTGACGCGAACGACAACACGATTGGTGTTTCGCACGCCAATGCGATCGGCGATTGGATGACGGATCAAAATGTTGCATTTCAAGCGACCGTACATATCGACGACGCGAAATACCATGGACCGGCGACGCTGATTCTTCTGAAAGACAATCCCTCGGGCTTGCCGCAAAACGACGATTCGCTCGAAGTGCCCATCGTTATTCAATGAGGAAAGGCCCACTTTCGCGGGCCTTGTATTAGGAATTTTCTGCTGATTGTCGTGCAAGATCGAGCCGCAGATAGTACTCCAGGAGGTGACACTTCTCGGGCGGACGATCTTTGTAGAATTTGTCCGTCGGACCGGTGCCCTCGGCGGCTATCTCCCCGTTTTCGATGCGTTCTTTCTTTTTTGCATCGTAGGCGAGGTGCAATTGCTTGGGCGTCGTGTACGAGAACACCCAATTTTCATGCAGATCGACGATCGCGTCCGTCGGAAGGCCGGCTTCCTCGGCAAGTCCTCCAATGAGTTGGTCGTACGCCTGCTCCACAACGCGAGAATATGCGATGTAGAATTTCGGATCAAAGATACGCGGGTCGTTCAAGCGCGTCCGCTCTTCTTTGATGCAGGCAAGCTTTCGACGATATGACTCAGGCACGTCCAAAGGATTTCTGCCCTCAAGCGGAGAACCAAACGGGCATTCCGGTATCGGTCGACGCGCACCGTCTATCATGCGATCGCGTAGTAGCAGCTGTGCTTTCCTGGCCTGTTCCATGTACTCTTCCTTATGTGTTGCCGGTAATTTCTATAGCACAAACATTGGTGCATGACAACGTGTGGTAGCATGCCGCAATGAAGTTGAGTGAACGGCACAATCGTGCGCGACGGATCGTCGCGTTTTTGAAGAAAAGGTATCCGAAACCAAAGAGCGAGCTCAAGCACACGACGCCGTTTCAATTTGTTGTCGCCGTGATGATGAGTGCGCAATGCACGGACAAGGTCGTGAATCGAGTCACCGATGCGCTATTCAAAAAATACAAAACGGCGCGGGATTTTGCGAACGCCAATCCACAGACTTTGGAAAGGGAAATTTCGTCGGTGACTTTTTTTAGAAACAAAGCGAAGGCGATCAGAGCGACCGCCAAAATCGTCGCGGACGATTTTGGCGGTCGCGTCCCACGCACCGTCGCAGAGCTCACGAGTCTCCCTGGCGTCGGCTATAAAACTGCAAACGTGATTTTGGGAGAGCTCTACGACGTGTGGGAGGGAATTCCCACCGACACGCATGTGAAGCGTTTCGCGCACCGCTTTAATCTCACCGACAAACAAGATCTCAAAAAGATTTCGCACGATCTCGAAGCGCTCGTGCCAAAAAAAGATTGGAAGTACGTGAATAACGGTCTTGTCCTCTACGGTCGCTATATCTGCAAAGCGCATCCGCATGAATGCGACAAACACCCACTCTCGAGAATCTGGCCGCCGATGCTCAAGCGCTGGCCCAAAGCACGTTAGTATAGTGTGCGGTCATTACATACGGCAAATGTTACAATCCCAAAGATGTTTCGTTTCTTTAAACGCACGAAGACGAAATGCAGTTATCCGCTCGACGTGCGTGATGCCTCATCTGGAGAGAATCTTAAAGTGCACGTGCCGCCGGATCAGCTCTATACGGTCGGCCCGTTTTACTGTGATACAAGTCCCGGATCGCACGCTGGCGTGTTCCGCCATGCGATCGATTTCGTTGTAAAAGACGGATCTCTTGTACATGCAGTCAAAAGCGGAATCGTGATCGATGTTGTAGAACATCACACAGAATACGGAAAGACAGCGGATTTTGCGGACAAGTTAAACTACATCACCATTCAGCATGACAATTTTCTTACGCAGTATGCACACCTTAAAAAAGGTTCGCCTAGCACGTACGGTATACACAAGGGAAAACAGGTTATGCGCGGGCAGGTGATAGGTATCGTGGGGAAAACGGGATGGGTCGATTTCGGTCCAGATGGTGATCATCTTCACTTTATGGCGTTTATCGAAAAAAAAGGAGGATTCGACAGCATACCTGTGCAATTTGAATGAATACAGTAAGATAAACAGATGGATCACACGGATTTTTCTTCCAAAGTCGTCGGAGTGTTTTTTGGCAGCAAAAGTCCCGAGCACGATATTTCCGTCGTCACGGGGACGCTCGTGATCCAGGAGCTGGAGAAGCTCGGTATAGCAACCGAACTCGTATACATTGCAACCGATGGTTCGTGGTGCCTGGGCAGACAACTCCGTGATAAGCAATTTGTCGAATCAATCCACTCACACGATTTATATGATTTACAGCGCTGGTCGATAGATACTCGACATCGGACGCCGCAGCTTATCCTCACGCGACGCCCGTCTTTCTTCGCGCGCCGTGAAAAAAAACAAATAGATATTGTTTTTCCTGCGCTGCACGGAGCATACGGTGAAGATGGGACGCTCCAAGGTTTGTGTGAACTCCTGGGAGTGCCCTATGTCGGCTCGGGCATCGAAGGAAGCGCGATCGCCATGAATAAAGCACTCACAAAACATTTTTTCCGTGAACTTGGTGTTCCCACGACCGAATTTCTGAGTTTCGAAACGCACGAATGGGAGAAAAAACCTCAGAATATTATTGATGCAATCGACACTGATTTGCGATACCCTTTGTTCGTAAAGCCTGCGCATGCAGGTTCGTCAATTGGCATCACGCGTGTCAAAGCAAAAAATGCTCTCCGTGATGCCATCGAACTTGCATTCAGTTTTGACACGCACTGTGTCGCAGAAAATGGCGTTTCCCCGATTCGCGATTTGACATGCTGCTTGCGTGAGGTTGATGGTGATGTGCAAGCTTCGCTCATCCAGGACTCGAGTTTTGGCGACAGCGATTTCTTCACCTATCAAGCGAAATATCTGCAAGATGGCGGCGCACAATTCGGCTCTGCAACACGACGATTGCAAATTCCCGCTGACATTCCAGAGCACATAGCAGAAAGCATACGAACCATGTCAATCCGCATCTTCAAAGAACTCGGTCTCTCCGGAATCGGGCGCGTCGACTTTCTATATAATTCTGAAACGGGGGACTTGTATGCGAATGAGATTAATCCGATGCCGGGCACGTTGTATCATCATTTGTGGGAAAAGAGCGGGGTAGAATTGAAAGAACTTCTCACGTGTCTTTTGGCATCCGCCCAGAGGAAGTATCACTTTAGTATCCGAAAAAACCGCTACTTCGCCTCGCCGTTACTCAAGGATTTAAAAAAAGGGAAACTCGCTAAAGCTGGAGATACGACTAATCACTAGTCCATTTCCATGGCAGCTGGCCGTAGGGTAGGATAGCGCTATGGCGAAAAAGAAGGTGGCGGTCTTTGATGTCGACGGGACAATCTTCCGCTCCAGTCTCCTGATCCAAGTTGTCGCCAAACTCATCGAGATGGACGCGTTCCCGAAAACGGCGATGCGCGTCTATGAGAAAGAATTCGAGCGTTGGCTCAATCGAGAAGGCGAGTATGACGAGTACATTCAGAGAGTCGTGCAGGCATTTGTGAAGCACATCAAAGGTGTGCACTACGGCACACTCGCGGACGCGGCGGAAGCTGTCGTTGATGTGCAGTGGAAGCGCACCTATCGGTACACGCGTGATCTTCTTAAGGATTTAAAAAAGAAAGGATATTTCTTGCTCGCGGTTTCGCAATCACCAAAGACGATTCTCGACAAATTCTGCCCACGACTTGGTTTTGATAAAGTTTACGGATCGATTTATGAAATCGGTCCGCAGGATATGTTTACCGGCGTCGTATCCGAGCAACATTTGATAGCCAACAAATCGAATATCATGAAGCGCGCCATCGAGAAAGAAAAACTTTCGCTCGAGCATTCGATTGGCGTTGGCGATACCGAAAGCGACATTCCGTTCTTGGAGATGGTCAGCGAGCCGATTTGCTTTAATCCCAACATGAAATTGTACAAACACGCGAGGCGAATGAAGTGGAAGGTTGTCGTCGAACGAAAAGACGTGATTTATGAACTCTAAACGCACGCGCGATTTTCGCCGCGACGTGTGGAACTACTGGAAGCGAGAGGGTCGACATTCTCTGCCATGGCGGAAGACGACCGATCCGTACAAAATTCTTGTTTCCGAAGTGATGCTACAACAGACACAGGTCCTACGCGTGATACCGAAGTACAAGGCGTTTTTGAAAAGATTCCCGACGGCGCGCGCGCTGGCGCGCGCGCAGCTTTCTGCCGTGCTCAAGGAGTGGAGTGGTTTAGGGTATAACAGACGTGGAAAATATCTTCATGACGCCGTTAAAAAGATAGTTGCAGAGTTTAGGGGTGATTTTCGACAGGCCCTTGAGCATTCGTTGCCAGGAGTTGGCCCATATACGCGATCTGCCGTTCGAGTCTTCGCATTCAACGAGCCGGATGTGTTGCTTGAGACCAACGTCCGCACTGCCATTATTCATTACTTCTTTTCGCGACGCAGATTGGTGCACGATAATGACGTCACGAAAATCGCTGAGATGGCGGCGAAAGGTCAAAACCCGCGGACGTGGCAATCCGCCCTTTTTGATTACGGCTCGCACCTCAAAAAACTTCATCAGAATCCCACCCGCAAAAGTGCACACTATGTCGTGCAATCGAAATTCGAAGGCTCCAGCAGAGAAGTACGCGGTGCAATTTTAAAACTCCTCAACGATGGCGCGCACGGTGATCGCGCGCTCGCGCAGAAACTTGAGTTTGATGAATATCGCGTGCGCGAAGCGCTGCGGAGCCTCAACAAAGATGGCCTCGTGAGCGTCCATAGGGGAAGTTGGAAAATTGCGTAAAAGAGAAATCCCCACGACTGTCGTCGTGGGGATTTTCGTTGGGCAAAGGTTGCTTCTCCTCGTCTGAGGACGTCATCGCAATTTCGAAGTGTCCCGATTCATCGTCCTCAGCTTCGGATTCATAATGTTTGCCTTCGTGTGTCAACGAATAGCTCCGACGCTTCTCGTCGATAAGGGACACATACCCGTGTTCTCTCAGCCAGTCGAGTTCTTTCTGCAGAGTATCTGCATTTTTACTTGCGATGCCGCCGCTTGCGAGGCCAGCTGCCGTAAAGCGTGGGGAGTCGACATACTGGCTGATCTCAAGCAACGTCTTCAGCGCATGTTCGCAAAGTGCATCGTGTTCATGCGGCTTATTGAGCGGTACGGTAAACTGCGCCATGACAACGTCCTTTCCTGTGCGGCTTTTATATAATCATGCGACGATAGAAAAGGAAAGCGGCGCGGTGCTAAAGCGCCGCGCCGGTTACGAAAACGAGTCAGTTCAAATCGGAAAGCGAAGCGCCAACGCTGCGAATACGGCAAGAATGCCGCCACCGATTTGGAAATAACGATGACTCATGCCGCGCCCCGGGTGATGAATTCGGTCATGGTCGGACTCGATGAACATTCCCATTCCGATCACAATAAATATTACTTGCCACTGACCCGAAATGAGGCCGAGCATCAGCGATATGATCGCCACCATGGCCCATAGTGCGTACATGTTGTTCTCCTTTTCCGTCAGGTCGCCAGCGTTCTCAGCTCAGACGCTCACAATGACCGGAATGACTATAGGTCGTTTCATCGTGCGCTGCAAGAGGAAGCGGGAGACGCTTTCGGCGAGGTCGTCGCGAGCGGCGTCGAGATCGGCCGCGCGTGGGTTGCGCATCGAGCCTTCTACAGATTTTCTGATGATGAGTCGTGTCTGATCCATCAGCTCCTTGTTGTCCCTGAGATACACAAAGCCACGCGAGATGATATCAGGGGATTTGTGGAGTTTGCCGGTGCGGCGGTCGATCGTCGCGACGACGACGCAGAAGCCTTCCTGACCGAGCGCTTTTCGATCGCGCATCAGTACATCTGAGAGTTCTGTCACGGTATGACCTTCGACGACTCGCAATTCCGCAGGTGCTTTCATTTGGTGCTTGTCGATCTTTTCGCCGCGGTGGATCTCAATGAGGGAGCCGTTGTCGGGAATCGCGATGTGTTTGGGGTCGACACCCATTTCAACGGCGAGGTCGGCGTGTACGCGAAGCATGTAGTGATATCCGTGCACGGGGATGAAGAACTTCGGATGGATTTGTTTGTGAATCCATGCCGCTTCTTCGCGATTGCCGTGGCCTGATGCGTGCACGTCTGAAGCGTGGTAGGTGATGATGTGTGCGCCTTGACGCGAGAGGTTGTCTTTGAGTTTCTGCACGGCGCGTTCGTTGCCGGGAATGACGGATGACGAAAGTACGACAGTATCTGTCGGCTCGAGGCGAATGTGTTTGTGCGTTTTGTTGCCGATGCGAGCGAGCGAAGCGAATTCGTCGCCTTGTGCGCCAGTCGCGAGGATGATCATCTTATCTTTCGGGTACTGATTCATGTTCTCGACGGCGACTACGGTGTCATCCTTGTATTTCACAAGGCCGAGCTCGCGCGCGATTTCGATGTTGGTGCGCATCGAGCGGCCGTCGATGACAATTTTTTTGCCGTAGGTTTCGGCAAAATGAATGACGCGAATCAAACGCTCCAGGTGTGAGGCAAACATTGCAATAATGAGACGACCTTTCGAGCCCTTCACAATATTTTCGAGCGTACGATAGACATTTTTCTCCGGAATGGAGAAGCCCGGCTGCCACACATTGGTGGAGTCCATGAGGAGCGCGAGTACTTTGCGCTCTTTGAAAACGCCGAACTCGCGCTTCTCTTCATCTGACGGTTCGCCGTCGTCGTGATTGAGCTTGATGTCGCCCGTGAAGACGATATCGCCCCACGGTGTCTCAATGATGATGCCCATCGAATCAGGCACGGTGTGTGTGACGCCGAAAAAGCGCACCGTGTGACTGCCGAGTTTGATGACTTCGTCTTTCTCGACTTCGCGAATTTGGACTGGCGTCGTTTGCGAAAATTCTTCTTGCCGCTTTTGAATCATTTTGCCGGTGAGTTTCCTCGTGTAGATCGTCGGATTGCCGATACGATCGATAACGTAGGGAATACCACCGATGTGATCGAGGTGGCCGTGCGAAATGAGAAGTCCGCGGATTTTGTCGCGCCGCTCTTCAAGATAGCCGGTGTTGGGCAAGATGTAATCGATGCCAGGCGTTTCGTCCTCGCGGAATTGAAAGCCTGCGTCGAGGATGAAAATGTCGTCGTGGAATTCAATCGCGGTCATGTTGCGGCCGATTTCTTCGACCCCGCCTAAGGGAATGATGCGCACCGTGTCTTCCGCGGGTGGCGGAATGGGTGCGCCGTTTTTGCGTGGGATCGTACTCGTCTGGTGCTCGACGCGTGTGCGACCGCGGCGTGGCGGATGCGACGGGCGGCCGAAATGGCGACGCGGTCGGTCGCGCAGGGGGCTCGGGGAGC
>CAZOZG010000005.1:0-7528 GCA_964584225.1 uncultured Candidatus Saccharibacteria bacterium
TCTGGCTCGGCCAGGCGCACTCCGCCCAGAACGCGGCGTTCCTGCGCGGACTCTATGCCCGGCTCAGCTCCGACGACCTGAAGGAGAAGCTGATCTTCTCGCTCAGCCAGATGCGCGACCCCGACAACGGGCCCTGGCTGCTCGATCCCGGGCATCGAACCCTACCTCGACCCAATCTTCTGGCGCATTTATCTCGTCACGACGCTGCCAATCTTCTGGCATTGGTGGCAGGAGCGAAAGCAACCTACTGCACCCGCTTGAGCTGCGCGAGGCCACCCCACAAGCCGCCGACTTCGCCGAGTGTCGCATGCAGCACGTTTGGCAGTGACGGAAATGCTTTCATGATCTCTGCAAGGTGCGCCTTCACGCGATCGATTGAGATGCCGATCTCGTTCATCATCGAGCCGCCGATCACGACGGTGTCAGGGGACCAGTGCAAAATCGAATTATGAATGCCAAAAGCAGCAGTACGCGCAAGGTCCTCCCAGATCGCGTTATCCTTTCCCAAATCCTTCGGATGTTTTCCATACTTCTCGCTGATGGCTTTTCCGGAAATCATATCGGCCCAACGCACGGGCACGTCGCCAATCGAGAGGTACTGATACCCGATTTCAAAACCAAACGCTGCCGGATCGATCGCTCCTTTGACGACGCGCACACCGTTGACTCCCGTCGAGATCGTCACGTACACAACGATTTCGGCGTCTTTCCCCGCGCCAGCAGTCGCCTCTCCGAGACCTACGAGCGCCGTGTCGTTTTCCAAAAAAACCTTCGCCCCGAGTTTTTTCTCTAGATCGCCTGCAAGATCATGATTATTCCAATTCGGGAGGTTCGTGAGCGTGATGAGCTGACGCTTGTCGTGTGAAAGTCGCGCCGGGACGCCGGCGATGAGTCGCTCGATCGGATCGTTGCCCGCGACGCTCTTGGCGATGTCTGCAATGTGCGCGATTCCCTCTTCATAGACGAGCGGCGTATCGATGATTGTCGATTCGTCGAAGGATTCGGGCGTCCGGCTTCCCGCGATGCGCATCTTCGTGGCCCCAATATCTGCAAGTATATTCATATGAGGCGCTCGGTGACTGCGTTTTCAAAAGACACGCGTATGCGCCTGCTGGCACATCTGCTCCTCTCGCCGCCGTCGCGGCTGCGAGGGGTCTTTTGAAAACGCAGCCACACTCGCTTGAAGTCGTTGATGGAATAGTTCATCATTTTTATGGCGCTGGATTGCAGGCAACGCAAATGCCCAATTCCTCCAGCTTATCTAAATATTGTAATACAGCCGAGACATATGCAGCATGGCTCCAGGTCAAGGGCGCCGCAGAGATTTGCTCTCCCGAACTGGGATTAAACTGCTCGGGAAGCACGCCAGAAGGAAGGGCGTGCTTGGTGACCCACGTAAAGATATCGAGGACGCGTTTCATATCGCTCTCTTTTTTGGCATTTGCAATCAAATATTCAGCGTACCAAAGCGTTGTGATAACCCACGGGTTACCGGCAACGTCACGACTCACACCATAGTAATCGTCTCCTTCGTAGCGCGCGAGACCGCCCGTAGAAATGCCGTGAGAAAGTCGTCGCACGCCCTGTTCAAAAGCGCGCGCGATGCGTTTGTCGTCTGGCTTCAAAACGCCAAACGCGAAGACGCCATAGACACTCGAGATGTCTGGAGTCTGATCCCGGAGGACGCCACTTTCGTTTTTGTTAATCATCTTCAAAAACATCCCCTCTTTTTCATCCCAGAGGTGCTTGAGGATACTCTCGCGGATTTCTTCAGCAGCGTTTTTGTACCGTTTCTCATTGTCGCGTTTGCCCAAAATTCCAGAAAGCTCGCTCGCGGCAATGAGCGCGCCATACACAGACGAAGAGGTGTATGTCGAGATGCCTCGCTTTTGTTCCCACAGGTCATAGGAGGGCTGGGGTAATTTTGTGTCTTTGTCGCGATACTGCACAAGAAAATCAGCCGCATGCTCGATCAATACGTTGTACATCGATTCGAGAAATTCGAGATCGCGGCTGTGTTCGTAGTGCTCGCGCATAGCGATAAGCACGATCGCTGTTTCGTCTTCCTGGATTGGGAGCTGTAGCTGCCCTTGCCAAATCCACGGATGCCACGAGCTTCCGAGCGATTTGTCGGGCAGAAACTTATGGAGAAAATAGCCGTCGTCCGAAATCACGTCTCGGCAGAATTCGAAGAAGCGCTTTGAGACGTTACTGTCGCCCGCACGGTCGAGTGCGATCGCAGTATAGGCGGCGTCGCGCGGCCAAACGTACGAGTAGGTGTCGAAGCCTCCGTACTGCAACATGTCTGAGTCGCATGAAGCGAGAATGCCGCCACCGTTGTCGACGTGCGCACGCACATACATCAAAGAGCGCTTGAAAAGCGCAACGTGTTCGGGCAAAAGCCCGTAGAAGCTCCATTCGTATGCATTGACCCACGCCTTCCAGAAATCGCTCGCCGTGCGAATCAGGTGCTCAGGCGTTTTTTTGACGACGTACTGATTGAGCTCGTGCGCTCCTGGAATTGATTCGGCGGCTGCGATCCAGTAGGAACAGGTTTTGGAACGACCCGCTTCGTAGGTGCCGTAGAGGCCGATGACAGAATCAGCTGGTCCGTGCTCGATCGGATTTTTGCTCAAACGACCGTCGTCGGCGTCGCGGTGCGTGCCCTCTTGTCCGTGATAGTTGGCGCGACCAGTCGCGAAATCAGTAAACGGTTCCTGATCCAAGGTCGCGCTCATGAGAAAGACGCGACTGCCTTTGTAATGAATAATCGAATGCGAAATCGGATCAAAGTACGCCGTGTCACCGCCGTGCGATTTGTATATTTCGTACTGATGCGCAAAGTAGAGTTTGATCTCACGCCCGCGATCGGAGATGTTTTTCACTATCACGCGTCGTATATAAATTGGTTTTTCGTTGTAGACAATGTCTTTGATAGAAAGCTCTACCTGGAGGCGCGCATTTTTGGCTACGATCGCGCTTGCCAAGGCGTCCGTCTCGCAGCCAATTGTGATCTCCCAACCGCTGTCATCTGAAAGCCAACTCATCTGCCCGTCGACCCAGACCCCGAGCCGATGCAGGTAATGGCCGCGGACGTGATCTTCAAGACCGACATGCGGATAGTAAATGTCACGCACGGCCGCTTTCGAATCCAGGGCAACGAAGAGCTCGCCGTTGGAAAGAACAATCGAGCGCGACATATGTCAGGTACGCTTCGCAAGACGCAACTTCAAGTCGGAAAGTGCATTCATGTAGGCGATGTAGGCGTCGTAGGGGCTTTCGTAGGGCGAGAAGTAGGCGTGCACGTCGCCGTCGGCGAACCATTTCGTGCACATATAGTAGAAGTGATCAGAGGTCTGGAGTTTGCGCCAATCCTCCAAGAGTCGTGCGTCGTTGGCCAAGAGCACCTTGTCTTCGAGGCCGTACACATTGTCGATCGCGGCGCGTTGCATTGGATTACCGGTCCATGCTGTGAGATCGCGATCAGTATCTGCCCACGTGAGAATGTGCGGAATGTCGACTTCGTCGCGCGGTTCGTAGCTTGCGATCGTCTCAGATGGAGTTTTGAACGTGATGTTGGGATTTTTGAAAAGCTCTTCAGGCAATTTTTCCAAGAACGCGAAGATGCCCGAATCTTCCCACTGGTGTTCACCGAAGGTCTCATAGTCCATAAAAAGATTTACGGTGTCGCCGTCCGCTGCATTCACCCATTGACCAAACTTTTCCGCGGTCAGCGGCCACTCGCTCCAATCACGCGAAGAAAAACGAAACGCGACGTCGTCTGAGAGTCGGTAATTCTTGAGAAGAAGCCGCGCGTTCTTTGCACCTTTGGGTTTGTACACGTAATTTGGGCTGCGCCAACCCAGAATCGGATCCCACCCTTCGGTCACGATGCCGTGATAGCCATTTTTGTCAGCCCATTCACCCAAATCATTCCGATATGAAAGCTCGGTGTTGCGAAAAACGCGCGGCCAGACGCCAAAGAGCCGGCCCATGAGTTCGCGATGCTTTGCAACTTGTCGCTCAAATTCCGCAGGCGAGTAGAAAAAAGCGAGCGAGTGGTAGTACGTCTCACCCAAGACCTCAGCCCTCCCCGTATCGATCACTTGTTTGAATAAATTGAGTGCCTCCGGCGCATAGCGCTCAAGCTGTTCGAGCGCAATGCCAGAGAAAGAGTACGCTACACGCATCTGCGGATGGCGCTTCAAGAGATCGAGCACGAGGCGCGTCGTCGGAATGTATGATTTTGCCGCCACTTTCTCGATGATCTTTCTATTGTTGAGGTTGCTGTCGCCTCGATCGTTGAAGTATTCAGGATCGTTGCCGATATCGAAGACGCGATAGCGCTTGACGCGATAGGGCTGGTGCACTTGAAAATAAAAGCAGACGGATTTCATGCCGTGCTCAAGATGCCGAGCTTCGATATGCATACACACAAAGCATACCGATCAGAAATTTCGGCATTCATTGCTCTATTGTAGCTCCTAATGGACCAATTCCTGTACGATGTTATCCACTTTTGCAGCTGCTTCGGCCCAGGTAGCACGTTCAGCCTCAATTCGGCCGTGTTCGGCAAGGGCTTCTTTGATGCCAGGGTAGCCGACGACGGCCAAAATCTTGTTGGCCATCTCGTCAACGTCCCAAAAATCGACTTTGAGCGCGTGTTTGACGATCTCGGAGACACCGGATTGCTTGGAGATCATAACTGGCGTGCCCAGTTTCATCGCTTCGAGGGCCGTGATGCCAAAAGGCTCTGAGACGGAGGGCATGACAAAGAGGTCGGCTGTGGCATAGACGTCGTATTTCTCCGGACCATCGAGAAAACCAGTGAAAAGCACGCGATCGGCGACGCCGAGGCGCGCGGCCAAGTCCATAGTGGCGCCGTGCATGTCACCCGAGCCCGAGAGAATGAAGTAGACATTCGGATTACGCTCCGCGACCTGCTTGGCCGCGCGCACAAAATAATCCGGACCCTTCTGAAGCGTCACGCGTCCGAGAAAGAGCACGAGTTTATTGCCGGCTGCTTTCATGGCTCTGAGGCGTGGCAATTCCGCGCCGCCGCGCGGCATCGTTGTCTCGTCGATGCCGTTGTGCACGACGCGCACTTTCCATTCAGGAATGCCGTACTCACTCACGATGATGCGCTTCGTGAAATCAGAGACCGCGACAACGACGTCGGCTTGTTCCATTCCCTCTTTTTCGATTGCATAGACGTCGCGATTGACTCCGAGGGGGCCGCCGCAGCGATCAAATTCTGTCGCGTGGACGTGTACGATCAAGGGCTTTCCACTCTGCCGCTTGGCTGCGACGCCAGCACCAAAAGAAAGCCAGTCGTGTGCGTAAATAACATCGAATTGTTCTTCCGCTGCGATGAGCCCACCCATCGCTGCGTAGCGTTGCACTTCCTCAAGGAGCCCCCAACCATACATCGCAGCTGCTGGTCCGCGCATATAACTCGCCTTGGACACGTATGGCGCGAGTGGAGAATTCACGATGCGCGTCACCAATTCCGGCATATCAGCAAACACAAACCGCGCCCAGGGGCTTCGTACGTCGAGGCGCTTTGGCATCACGAAGAGTACTTCGAAGCCGCGCTGCGAAAGCGCGCGCGTAAGTCCGAGACATGCGACGCCCAATCCCCCGCTATTAAAGGGCGGAAACTCCCAGCCAAACATAAGCACGCGTGTGCGCATGGCAACTTTATCCAATTGTACAGCCGATGGCAGCTTTTATTCCGCCCGAACGTGTATAACTCGACGGCGATATGGTAGTCTAGCTCGATGCACCCCGTTAGAGACCGCGATACACTCCTGAGACTACTTTGCATACGTTCTTCTTGAAACTATGAGTGACGAGGCAACGAAAGAAGAAGGCTCTAACGGAGTGCAGTGCCCGAAAGCAGCGCTTTTCGACCTCGACGACACGCTCGCGGAGAGTTTTCAAGCACCAAAACCCGAAATGATAGAGCGACTGCGAAAACTTCTCGACGTCATGCCCGTCGCGGTCCTCACGGCGGCAAGTTTTCAGCGCATGCAGGAGCAGTTTCTAAACCAACTCACCACTTCCCCGCACATCGCGCGACTTTTTATCTTCTCGAATGTCTGCTCAGAGTGCTACGTCTGGAAAGACGGCTGGCAGCGCGAATACGTGATTACGTTTACGCCGGAGCAACACGCTGAAATCAGAAAAGCGATCGATGAATCAGTCGCGGAAGTGAAGCTCGCACCTGATCCAAAACACAAACCGGGGATTTTGGAAAAAGAAGGCAAGGTCGCCTACGCGGCACTCGGCTTGCAGGCGACGCAGGCAGAAAAATTGGCGTGGGATCCTGACCGTTCAAAGCGTGTCGCGCTCCGCGATGCGATTCGCACACGCATTGATTACGCAGAAATTTCCGTCGGCGGCGCGACGACTGTCGATATTACCCCGAAAGGCATCGACAAGGCCTACGGCGTGCGCTGGCTCGCAGATCGTCTCGGCATCGCACCGAAAGACATGCTTTTCATGGGTGACGCGCTTTTTGAGCACGGCAACGACGAAGCAGTCGTCCCGACCGGTATAGAGACGCGCCCCGTCGCTGGCCCCGAAGATACACTGAACGCAATCGACGAAATTCTCGCGACCTGTGCTCCAAAATGAAAACGCCGCCCTAGGGGCGGCGTTTTCAGTTTGTTTCGCTGTAATTTAGCGAGTCATGCAGTCGATCGCGCTTCCTGCCACAGCAGGTTCAGCTGCTCCAGGAGCACAAACGGTGATTCGCTGAGTCGCCGAGTCTTTTACAACAGTGTAGCCAGTATTGTAGTCCGTGGCGCTCGAAACGTGCGGATTTTTTGCCGCCGTATCAAAGACACTGGAGTTGCCCGGATCGTATGACATTTCCGCGATGTACGTCGGTACGAGGCACGGGCGCATGTCGACAAAGCTTCCGATGATCGGTGTGTTGCCCGCACCAACTCCAATCGTGGTTGTCGTCGTTGTAATGTCCATCGCCGCTGTACAAGTCGCATCTGTTGGCGAGCGGAACAAGCCTTTATTGTCTGCGTAACGTTGACCAATCGCATTCAAGAGCGCGCTCACGTTGGAGTCACGTTGCGAGTTGCGCGCTTGTGCGAATTGGCGAGCCGGGTTGATCGCGATCAATACGATCGCGGCAAGAATCGCGATGAGGCCGATGACGACCAAGATCTCGATGAGCGTAAAACCCTTCTGATTCTTTGTAATAGACTTCATGAAAATATGGCTTGATAATTGACTAATTTGACCCTCTTAATTCGCCACAGATGCTACCAGAAATCACGGTACGGTGCAAGTCGGTCCACTGTACGTCGGATTTTCGCTCCACCCGAGCACGGTGAAATTCCCCGGCGTCGGATTGACGGTCACCGTAAGATTTGAATACGCACCGTTTACGGCGGCACGCGCCAGAATCTGTGCTTTCCCGGAAGGATAGGTCACATGAGAAATCCCACACACGCGCCGCGATGCACTCCGACAGCCGGTAACACTACCGTTGCGGGCGACATCCAAC
>CAZOZG010000005.1:7538-46442 GCA_964584225.1 uncultured Candidatus Saccharibacteria bacterium
TACATGTACTGTTGAGGCTGCAATATTCCCCGCCGGCATATGCCGCATTTTGCGCGATCCGCAACATCGCGGCATTGACACAACCTTCTGCGTAGCCAAGACTGACGCGTTTGTTTTCGGTATCGAGGGTGTCGAAGCGTTGAAAAAAGGTCGAAAGACCGAGCGTCACAATCACGATGAGCAAAATAGCCGAGATCAAGACGACACTGATGAGCGCAACGAAGCCGCGGTTGGAATTGTACATACTATTTTCTGATATATCGCGTCGTCGACGCACTTTGCGAGACGAGGCTCCCCTGCGGCGTCCGCGCACTGATCGTAAAACCCGCTTCGACGCTGTCGGGATTCGTTCCTCCCGAGTAGGTATGTATGAAGACGACATTGGAGATCGTTACATTGGTGTTATTGAGAATGTTGCCATTGAGTTTCATATCCGTGCCGGCGAGAGCGATCGTCTCTGTAGAACCGTCGTATTTCGTAAGCGAAAGAATTGAGCCGGATGTCCCTGCGGACGGGCTTGAAATCGTCTGGGCACCACTCATTGCCCAATTGATTTTGGCGACGAGGAAATTTTTCTCCTCCTGCAACATATCTTTGGTCTGATTGCGATCGCCGGAGGCAAAGAGTGCGTAGACTGAGACAATAAAACCGCCAATGATGAGCGCAAAGAGTGCGAGATAAATCAACGTTTCAATAATGGTGAATCCGCGCTGCATATTATGGTGCCGGAAGCGGCTCACAGCTCGCCGTGATTGCATTGTAGTTCGCATCACCACTGTATGAGACAGAGTAGGACGAATTGCCCGCGGTTGTGTAATTTATCGAGTTTGCGCTACCGGCGACGAGCGCAACGTTGGCGCCGCCACTTTGTGTCGGGTTACCACAGTTCGTTTTGTTCTTCGAGACTGTAAACGTGACTGTACCTGTGGGCGCACCGAAGCTACCCGCGAGGTCTGCTCGATCATAGACAGCGGTCCCGACCGGCGCATGGGTAATCGGCAGACCGCTGGTTGCATTGAATATCGTCGTGCTGAATATCGGATTGGCTTTATTGATTGTGACCGCTTTGCACTGACCCACCGTGTTGTTGTTCCCGTCGCCCGAGTATTGAGCGTTGAATGAATAGATACCCGCGCCCAAGGGGCCTTCACTCGTAGACGGATGCGCAACACCGCCGACGAGCGCGATCGAGCCAGCGGCAGAGCCTGTTCCGGTGCAGGTGCCGTTCGTGTAGTACGTGAATGTGACTGAGCCGCTCGGGTTGTACCCTCCACTTATCGTCGCCTTTGCGTGCGTCGTTGTGCCGAGGGCGGCAGTAGTGATCGTCGATTCATAGTTATCGTGAATCACCTCAGTGATACTCGGCGTCGCTTTGTTGACGGTAACTGCTCCATTTGCGCATGGGCTCGACACTGCGCTGTTGTTGGCATCGCCTGCGTACGAAGCGATCCAGTGCCACATGCCGACCGTGTTGGATGTAAATCCAGTGCCGGCAGTGTATGGCGCCGTTGCGTCGGAGGTCGTGAACAACGGCGCCGCCAGACAGCTGGGGTCGGAAGGACCGTACAAGGAGAACGTGAGACCGCCTGTCGGGCTTGAGCCACCCGTTAGCGTAGCCGAGGCATTCAACGTCGTACCCACAGTCGCGCTCGTAGGGTTCGGGGTTATCGTGACCGTGGGAGTCGCTTTGGTGATGTAAAGGCTGAGTGTCGTCGTGGATTGCACCGCGCCCGCAGGAGAACCTGATATCGAAATCGTTGACGTCCCGACCGGCGTCGATGCGCCTGCGGTAATCGTGAGCGTCGTCGTACAGCTGGGGCTACAACTCGTCGGCGAGAAGACAGCAGTGGCACCTGTCGGCAGACCGGTTGCGCTGTACGTAATCGCCGCGGTTGCGCCTGAACTCAAAGTGTTTGTGATCGTACTCACACCCGAGCCTCCCTTCGGAGCAGTGATGTCAGCACTATTTGAAAGTGTGTAGACGAACGGAATGCCCGGTGTCACGACAGAGACGTGATCTTTTTGTACATCGTGAATGATGAAAAAACGATCGTCCTGGCAGTCGAAGGCCGAGCCACCGTTGCCGGGAAGCGCGAGTGTGCCCCAAGTGGAGGGCGAAAGCGGATTCGTCATGTTGAGCACTTTGAATTCGGTCGTCGTGAGAAGAAACGCGAGAAAATCACGGACCACGAGACTATTGATACTTTCTGCTGTCGCAAGGGTCGTGCTGCCGAGCACGGTGCTCGGAATCGCCGTTGGATCTGTCGTATTCAGAACGAAAAATTCAGGAATGGAATCTGCTGCACCGCTGATATTACTTGCCGTGCGACCGAAGTAGAGCGTCGTCCCAACCGCCATTAAGCTCTTGCCGTTGCCGCCGACGCCGGTGTTGAAGTTGTATCCGCTGACGCGAACCGGATTTGTCGAAGAGCTGATATCGAGGACGGTCATCTCCTCGGTGAGCGGCCCTGACTCTCCTATTAAGCCGCTCGGGTGTGCAAGATACGCGTATTTACCTTTGACGACGATCGAATCGATCGGCCCGCCGGATCCACCTGCGCCGATACCTTCTAATGCTTTCGGCCAGGCACCTACCCACGCGGGCGCCAGCGGATTCTGGACATTGATGATGTGAAAGGCTGGGCCGTTCGTCGTGGTCGTGAGGCCAAGATACAAATATCCATTGGCGTAGAACAAACTTTTCCCCGCGGCCTGACCGCTGTTGGGAGTAATATTATTCCCGAGCACATACGGCCCGCTCGAGGTCGCAAGTTTCAGGTTGGCAATGCTCGGACTCCACCCGGGCGGGGGTACTGGATTGGTTGCATCTACAACTTGCAGTTGGGAACAACTCGGGCCTTGCGTACACGTATTGAAATTGGCGTCGTGCGAATTAGCGAGGTAGGCATACACTTTCCCGGACGTTGATGCGACGGAGACGGCGTTGAGGCCATCGGTTGAGCTTGTGTTATTGTCGAAGCTTCCCTTGAAAACAGGTGCGATGGCTGGATTCGACACGTCGAGTACGAAAAACGTTTCGCTGTCGCCCGGGTTTGAGGGCGGCGATGAGGCGGTCACGTACAACTTTTTGTCGAAGACGTAGACACTCGAGAGTGAGAGACCGGTGGAATTGTTACCGTACAAAAGCAGCTGGAAGTCGAAGGGGGTGTCTTGCGGGCTCTGCCAGCCCAATGGATTCGACATTGCGGAATTACAGGTATTCGGTGAGTTGACGTTGTCGGTGCTGGTGACGAGCGTCGAGAGTTTGGTGCTCAATTGTTGCCCGTGATCGCCGAGCCACGAGATCGTGACAGTGACGATCTTCGTCAGGAGATCCGGTTGCAGCGAGACATTGACGACCTCGGCGTAGGTCAATCCGCCCACCGTCACGGTGCTTGTCGCGGGATTCACGAGATTGAAATCTTCGCGCGCGAGCGCTTGCTCTTGTTCGATAAGCTGCTGCGCGCGATTGATGGCTTCTGCATTCGTTTCTCCACTCAAGACGCCGGATTGGTTGGTGAAAAATACTCCCGCCACGGCTGTGATCGTGAGTATGCCGATCGCCATCGCGATCAAAATTTCAATGAGTGAAAAGCCGCGCTGCATATTAGTGGTCCCAGTAGATACGACCGTCGGCCGTGATCGTCGTCGTCGAGACTTTACCTTGGCCGGCAAGGCCGATGTCGCCCACAGCGCTCGTCGTCCCTGTCAGTTGCGAGAAAATAATGTCTGCGGAGGGCGTCGTGAGTGTATGCGCAATCGAAGCATTCGCGTCGAAGCGCGCGTTGTTGGAATCAGAGGGATTATAGGTGCTGCCTTGGAAAACAATAAAGGCATCCGATTGGATATGGACGCCGTGCGGCATGCCATCGATGCATGAGCTGCCGAGACACACGTTGTTGATCGCCTCCGACCGAGCACGCTCGAGCGCTGCGATGAGGAGATTGCGATCGCCGTAGAAGCTTGATCCGCGGTATTGCTCCATCGTGACCCAGAGCGCAAAGCCCCCGATCATCGCAAAGAGCCCGATGACCACAAGGACTTCGATCATCGTGAAAGCACGCGACCCCGAGTTGCGCCGAATCATTTTGGTGTGAGGTTCTGGGTGATGGAGTAGATGGGAGTGATGATGGAAATAGCGATAAAGCCGACGATGAGGCCCATCACGATCATGAGGACGGGCTCCAAGAGCGAGGTGAGATTTTTGATGAGCTCGTTGATTTCTTCATCGTACATGTCTGAAAGATAATTGAACGAGCTTGAGAGATTTCCGGTCGACTCCCCCACCGTGATCATCTGCGCAAAGATGCCAGGGAAAAGACGCTTGTTGGCGCGGAATTGCTGCGAGATTTTCTGGCCTTTGATGAGACGCTCGCGCGCGCGCAAAAGCTCGCGGCGGTACACGAGATTTTTCGTCGAGCCGGCGACCAAATCCATCGCGCTCACAATCCGCACATCGCTTCTCAGAAGGATGCCCATCGTACGGCTGATATTCGTGAGGTTGTAGTCGCGCGAGAGCTGACCGAAAATCGGAATGCGCAAGAGGATTGCATCGAAAAAGGTGTGAATGATTTCGTTGCGCATCAAGAGCGTGAGGGCGATGAAGGCCACGACGATGCCGCCCACGAGCCACACGCCCCACGCGCCCAAGAATCCTGAGACGGCGATCAAGATTTTCGTGCTTATGGGGAGCTCTGCTTTCACGCTTTGGAAAATCGGAATGATCTTCGGGAAAATGTAGACGGTAAGCATCACCGTAATGCCGACGGTCGCGCACACGATCAAGGCCGGATAGACCATCGCGCCGATGATTTTGCGGCGCAACGTGTGCTTTTTCTTGAGCTCGTCGGCGAGGTAATCGAGGTTTTCGTGCAACGTACCAGAGGTCTCACCGATGCGAATGATGTTGATGCTAAAAGCGCCGAAGATGCGCTCGAATTTTTCAAGGCCCGTCGAAAGTGTCTGGCCGTTGGAGACATCGGCGATAAGACTTTTGCAAATATAGGCGCTCGAGCGACCGCTCGATTGCTCTTGGAGCATGTGAAGGCCTTCCATGATCGGCATGCCGGCTCGGAGAATCATGCCCAAGCGCTTTGTGAACATGATTTGGTCTCTGATTCCGAAACGAAGATACAGGGGCGAACGTGCACCTGCGCTTTGCGCGCGCGCCGCAGGCTTTATGGCGCGCGGCATCCCCGGCGCGACCGAAGGAGGCGGTGGAGCTTTCATGCGCGGCGCGCGATTCCAGCGAATCTTGAGGTGCTTGCCGAGCCGACGGAACGTCGGCATTTCAAGTGAGAGAAGCGGCCGCTCGTTCCGGCCGCGTAAATCTGCAAGCGACGTGTTGGCCACTTTATTATTCATAGCGCATGCGCAAGACCTCTTCGATGCTTGTCACACCCTGCGCAGCCTTCACGAAGCCGTCGACAATCATGGGGGTCATGCCGTTTTCAAGCGCACGCTCGCGGATTTCGTTCGCATGCGCTTTTTCGAGAATGGCTTCGCGCACTGGCCCGTCGATCGTCAAGACTTCGTGGATGCCCGCGCGGCCCATGTAGCCCGTGTGAGCACATGCCTCGCAGCCGCGACCCTGATAGAAAGTGCGGTGTTTTTTTAGAAGGTCCGCCGGGATAATTTCAGAAAGACTTTTTGCTTCGGCATCACTGAGGCGATGCTCTTCCTTGCACGAATTGCAAATGCGGCGCACGAGGCGCTGACCGATTGCGATGTTGACGGTCGATGCTATCAAGTACGGCTCGACTTTCATATCGAGGAGGCGCGGCAGTGTGGTCGGAGCGTCGTTGGTGTGTAAGGTCGAGAGCACGAGGTGACCAGTGAGCGAAGTATTGACGGCAAGGCCTGCTGTTTCCATGTCGCGGATCTCACCCACCATGATGACATTCGGGTCCTGGCGAAGCATCGAGCGAAGGCCGTTGGCGAAGGTAAGCTCGGTGCGGGAATTCACCTGAATCTGGTTGATACCACCAATCGAATACTCGATCGGATCTTCGATCGTGACGATCGAGACACCCGGCTGGTTGAGCATTTTGACGAGCGTGTACAAAGTCGTTGTCTTGCCCGAGCCGGTCGGGCCAGTCGCGAGAATCATGCCGTAGGGCTTTTTGACCGCTTCGAGAATCTTTTCACGATTTTCCGCGGTGAAGCCGAGTGTCTCGAGCGTAAATTCGGCTGCGTGATCCGCGAGAAGACGCAGTACGGCGTTCTCACCGTGATACGTCGGCACGATCGAGACACGCACGTCTACCGAGCCCGTATCTCCATCGAGGAGAACGCGGAAGCGACCGTCTTGCGCTGCCTGGTGTTCGTCCGTGCGTAAGCCGCACAAGATTTTGATGCGTGAAATGACTTCGTGATGAATGCCAGAAGGAAACGAGTGCGCGATCTGGAGCACACCATCGACGCGCAGACGCACATCGACGCCATCGCTGTGTGGGTCTAGGTGAATGTCGGAGGCGCGCGCCGCGTGCGCGCGCTTGATCAAGAGGTCGACGAGGCGGATGATCGAAAGATCCGCGCCTTTGGCGAGCTCGTGATCGACGACGCGTGCGTACTCGTCGAGCGAAACCGGTCGTTCGTCAATTGCTGTATCACCGGAAGGAGGAGCCGGCGGCTTCGTGACCATGCCTTGAAATCGTGAAAATTTCATGTGTTTAGGCCATTTTTGAGGCCTTTGGTTGAACCAGAGCACTATACGTTATTTGGCTCAAAATGGCAATATTTTGATGAAGAGGGACTCATAACAGACCTCAAAGGCCCCAAACGCACAAGCCCCGCCATTTCGGCGGGGCTTGTGATTAATTGTTAAATAATTTTCCTAATTGAGCGGGCAGTTTTCAGCAAGGTTGAACTTATCGAGGACCGACGGATCATTCTGGTCGATCGCTTGCTGCACCGCCGTCACTACATCCTGGACTGCGAATCCAAACTGGAGTTTCGAAGCGTTCATGAGTGCGTCGACTGCTTCACGGGCGATGAGGTTGATTCCACCGCCGTTGGCACCAAGTGCTTGGAGCAGTGTCGGTCCAGTCAGCGGCTGCGGCTTGCCCTTTCCGCTGCTCTTCGAACTGATCGTGATCGTGCGACTGAAGACGCTCGAGAATGTCGTCGCATTCGGGTCGCTTGGGTTGTACGGAGGATTTACCCACGAGTCGAAGTGCTGCGGCTGTTTCCAGTAGCCCGGAGAGCAGTATTGCCCTGCCGGCTGATTCACTGTGAGCGGCTCACACGGACCATCTGCGGCGGCGTATGTGCCGTCGCCATTGTAGTGAGCCTTGAATGAGTACGATCCTGCCGCGGCCGGCGTCTGCGTGCCCGACGGATCTGCAACTCCCGCAAACAAGGCAACACCCGTGCCCGACGAAGTGGCTCCTGCGCTGCAAGTGCCGTTGGTGTACCACGTGAAGTCAACGGTGCCTGTCGGCGTTCCACCCGTGCCTCCGACCGTTGCGCTGTCGTGGACGACGGTGTTGACGTTGATTGTCGTCACCGGATTGTGCGTCGCGTCATGAATGGTCGTCGAAACATTCGGAGTGAGTTTGTTTATCGTCAGTGGCTCACATTGGCCATCCGCCGCAGCGTAATTTCCGTCACCTGCGTAGTGAGCCTTGAAGGCATACGTGCCCGCGACGAGAGGACCTTCACTTGTTGATGGGTGCGCGATGCCGCTGCCGTCGAGCGCGACGGTTCCTGCAGCAGTTGCAACTGCGTCACCGGTACAAGCAGAGCCAGGGTTGTAGAACGAGAAGCTGACGTTACCTGTCGGCACCGGATCACCAATGCCGCCGCTGACCGTCGCTTTGTCGTGAACCGTGATTCCCGGCACGCCGGTCGTGATCACGTTGTGCGATGCATCGTGGATATCGGTAAGGACAAGCGGCGTGAGCTGCGTCACGGTCAACGGTTCACAATCGCTCGTCGCACCGTTCGGGTAATTGGCATCACCTGCGTAGCTTGCCTTGAATGCGTAGCTGCCAGTCCCGAGCGGGCCTTCCGCGCTCGAGGGGTCGGCAACACCATTGTTGAGGGCAACGGTGCCTGCTCCGACGCTCTGTCCAGAGTCACAGTTACTCCCACCACTCCAGAACGTGAAGGTGACATTGCCGGTGGGGACAGGATCACCTTGGTTGGTGCCTGTCACAGTGGCGCTGTCGTGGACCGTCGTACCTGCCGGCACAGACGTCACAACGACTGGCGCGCCGTTGTCGGTCGCACCCTCGTGAATCGAAGTTGTCATGTGGGCAGTGAAGCTCACCCATGTCTTTTGCGCATCGACACTATCCGTACCTTTGCCGTCGTTCGTCTCTTTGTGGAGAGAAACGCCACCGACGGTGACATCTGTTGCCGCACGTATGACTGTTGTACCTGTAGTCGGAGATGTAAGAGTCACCGTACAAGAGCCGGTAGTGCCTATCGTCAGACACGGGTTAGTTGTCGTGAGGCTTCCTGGACCCGATTGGATCGAGAGCGTGATGGATGTTCCGGCTGGAGCATTTACATAACCTCCGGTACCAGTGTTCACGTTTACGTGACCCGTCAAAATGTGATTGTCGTTGATTGGGTCCTGAGCAGTAAGCGGAGAAATCTGAATGTTGGCATCCACCCACGTCTTCGTCGCCGAGCCGCTGTTGCCATTCGAGCCATTGGTCGTGCGATGTAGCAAGATTCCCTCGACGGTCACATCTGTCGAGGCGTTTACGACGGTGACTCCGGGCGTTGCTGACGTGAGGCCATCGTTGCACGATCCTGTACCGCCAGCCGTTGTGCATGTCGGTGTGTCAAACGTGCCGGGGCCGGATGCAGATGCGAAGCTGATCACGGTGCCATCGGGAGCATCAACAAACCCCGAGCCACTATTTACCTGAACATGTCCTGTAAAGACATGTTTGTGCCCGATTTCATTCGTGCCGTTCGGAGTGATGGAGATTTTCGCATCAACGACTTCAACACCGACAGTCTTTGACTGACAGACTGTGTGACCTGTAAGGGTGTCGTGAAGAACTGCCCCACCACTTGGACAGCTGAAAGTTGCGGGATTTGAACCTGTTTGGTTTGCCTGAGCCGTCGCATCACTTACTCCCGAATTAACATTTGTCGTCCAAGCTAGCGCCGCATTGATATGTTCGGTTGTTCCTCCGGGACATGTGGCTGCAACACTTGTCCAACAATCCGGAGTTCCGTTTGCCGAAAATGTTAGACCAGATCCAAGCGAAGTATTCGTACCGGCCGGATTTCCGGACGTATCGGGCGCAATGAAGTTTATCGCAGCACCCGTGACATCGCAGGCTTTTGCACCGGTATTTGAAACGATCACTTCGAAATGCACAACGCTACCGTTGGTCGTCACCGCAACGTCCTTGGTCAAACTCATGTTTAAGTCGTTGTCCGTACAGCCAAGTGGACTTCCCTGTGCGAATGCGGTGCCGGCGGAAAACAAAAAGCTCGTTGCGGCCAAGGCCACAGCGAGTCCACTCCCTACCATCTTGCTTTGAAATTTATGCATATCTGAATATCGATTAATAAATGAGTAATCTGATAATGGTGTTCCACTCGCCCAACTGTGCCGTTCACTCTATGAACGACAGATGAAGCAAGGCCGAATTGAACTGGTACGCACGCTTGTTTAAGGCGTGCGCTCATTATGCAATAGCCTGTCAAGAATTACCCACACCCCTTGGGGATAAAGGTGGGGACGAAAAAAGGCAGCATTAGAGGCTCCTTTCCGCTCGAATTCACAGTGTGGATATTTTGCGCCTACGGTGCTATGATTTTCCGCAATGAATCTCGTCCGCGGGAATTGGGTCAGCGCAGTCGCCATCCTCATGCTGGTCGGCGTCTTTCTTCCGATCTTTGGCGTGACGCCTTCGCTTCCCTACGCGTACTACCAGATCATGAATTGGGTCGTCACGATCGCAGCGCTCTTGGTGGCCAACAAAGCACACGAAGAGGGCTCGACGATCTGGCTCGCACTTTTCTCGCTCGTCGCGATCATCTTCAACCCGATCGCCCCGATTTACCTTCGCGCAGACATCTGGCAAATCACCGACATCCTCGCGATCATCCTTTTCCTCGTCTCATCATTTCTGATGCGCTCTCCTTCTCGCCGCTAATTAATCGAGCCTCAAACCAAAAGCCCCGCGAGAGCCGTGCTTTTGCAATCTTAATGGTCCGCTAGTACGGAGTGACGATAATGTTTCTATTCACGAATGTCCCCGTGCCCGCCGTGACCCTATATTTGGCGGTGAAGGTATTCGATCCTGCCGTGAGACCACTCACAAGGTAAGTGACGCTACCCTGAGTTGTCGGAATGGGAGTACCGTTGCCACCTGATATGAGAGTCGATAGAGACTGAGCATCTCCAGCGGCTACCGTAGTGGCTCCAGAGACAGCAAAACCCATAAAGGCAGTCCTGCCGTTGGCGTCCGGACTCACCTGACCTGTCAACGTTACGAGGGCTTTTCCGCTTGCGCCAATTGTCACAGCTGCTGAAGGTCCAGCAGTCGAGAGGTCTACGTATGTCGTTGAGTTAGTCGTTTGAGAGGCGGCAACAGTTCCTGATACTGGAATTCCAAACGTTCCTACAAGACTTGTTGCACCAATAGTTCCTGTACCGGACGGGCTAAGTGACGCGCCTGATCCAATTACCATCGCAGCTGAAGAATTTGTTCCGCCCGTCAGCGCGCTGAACGCTGCTGCAGGGATTGATGCCCAGGTGTTATCACCCCGGAGAAAGGTCGTGCTGTTGGCGGTGCCTGATCCGAGGTTTGCTGCCGGTACGGTACCGGAAGTTATGTTTGAAGCGTTGAGTGCGGTGATACCAGCGCCGTTGCCAGTGAAGACGTTGGACGCGCTGTTCAAGGTGAGTGCATTGCCGTAGGTTCCAGCAGCCAAAGCATTGGCTGTGACGACGCCTGTGCCTGTCGGTCCGAAGGTACCGCTATTACCGATTGTGAGCGCGTTGCCCGTGTTTGCGCCGGCGGTCAAGGCACTGAAAGAAACGACCTGAGTCGGGACAGACGCCCATGTGCCGTCACCGCGCCAGAATGTCGTGCCGCTTGCGCCGCTACCACCGTTGAGGTTAGCCACCGGGAGGTTTCCGCCGACGCCGCCGTTGCCGCTTGCAGCAAGATTGATTTGACCGAGACGTGCGGCTGCGACAGTGCCAGCGTTTACGTCGCTGCCGTCGAGCGTTGCGTTGGTCCCGAAGGCCTGTACTGCCGTCCACGTCTGGCCGGTGCCAAGTCGTGCGATGTTTGCCGAAAGTCGAGCGTCGGCGAGCGTGCCTGAACTCAGGTCGCTCGCGCTGCGAGTCGCGAGATCGGCGAGCGAGCTTCCAGTCTTATCAATCTTGCTCCACGCAATCGCTGCTGCAGCATCAATGTTCGCGTTTACCAAGAGCGGGAGTCGTGCACTGTTCAGCGTGCCGCTCGAGATATTGCTTGCATTCAAGCTTGTGAGACCAGAACCATCAGTGCCTGCCTTGATGGCGTTTGCAGTGATTGTGCCACCGCCGGTCGTATCGAGTGAGCCGCTGATGTGAAGTGCATTTGCGTTGGTGCCGCTCGTGATTGCGTCGAATGACGTTGCGGGAATCGAAGCCCAGGTCTGATCACCGCGGAGGAACTTCGTATTGTCCGCTGTTCCTGAGCCAAGGTTTGCTGTCGGGATAGTGCCGTCGATGTTGCCAGCCGTCAGATGAGTCACTGCAGCACCATTCCCGGTGAAGATGCCGGTGATCGCGTTGGCGACGTTGCTGAGCGTGAGTGCGCCTGAGTAAGTACCTGAGAACTGCGCATCTTGAAGCGTGCCGCCGATCTGCGAGAGCAAGCTACTCGTCTTATCAATCTTGCTCCAGGCAATCGCTGCCGAGCCGTTGATATCGGCATTCACGATAGTACCGTCGACGATGTCGTTGGCTGTGATGACGCCCGTGCCTGTGGGCGCGAGTGTGCCACCGTTCCCGACCGTGAGCGCGTTACCAGTATTGGACCCAGCCGTGAGGTCAGCGAAGGAGACAATCTGTGTCGGAATCGTCGCCCATGTGTTGTCGCCTGCAAGAAACTTCGCAGCGTCGGGAGAATTGGTACCGAGTCGAGCGAGCGGAACAGTACCAGCGTTTAAGTCTGACGCGCTGCGCGTAGCGAGGTCGGCGAGCGAACTGCCCGTTTTGTCGACCTTGCTCCACGCAAGATCACTGATCTTTGCGTTGCCGATCGCTCCATCGGCGATGCTGATGACACCAGTTGAATTGTCGTAGCTCACTGGCGAGAGCGCCGAGATGGCAAGTCGAGCAAGCGAATTGGAGAAGTACTTATTCGATGAGCCTTGTGTCAGATCGTCTGTCGTCTTCGTACCGAACAAACCATCAATGTTGTTTTGAAGGGTTGTGTCAGCGGCTGTTCGAGCAGACGTCTCCGACGCGAGCCCCGTCACTGTCGCGTCCCAATTCGTGATTTGAGTGGGCGTAATGCCGTGTGCTGCAGAAGCGACGAAAATCGGATCAGTCTCGGTGAAACTCTGGAGAGCGGAATCGAGTTTGGCCTTGTCGCCTGCAACGAAGAGTTTCGCTTCGGAAGCGTTGAAGAGCGGGTCAGTCTCAGCGAAGCTCGTGAGGTATCCTGCGTCGTTCGTAAAGGCACTTACCTTCGTCGGTGCGCCGGTAAGTTCAGAGTAATCGTGCGACTCCAGATCTGAAAGTTTACTTCCGGTCTTATCGATCTTGCTCCATCCGATTGCCGCGTCGGTCGCGATGTCTGCATTCACGATTGTCCCATCAGCGATGAGCGCCGATGTGATCGGAGAATCTACAAGACCGGTGCAGGTCGTGTGACCAGCGGCATCAATGTTGCCGATGAATGTGTTGGCGGCGCAGTCTGTGACTGCGGCGCTGCCGGTGTCACCTTTTAGACCTTGAACACCTTGGATTCCCTGGATACCTTGATCGCCCTTGTCTCCTTTGTCTCCCTGGATTCCTTGTATGCCCTGAATTCCCTGATCACCCTTATCTCCTTTGTCGCCCTGGATGCCCTGAATTCCTTGGATGCCTTGATCACCTTTGTCTCCCTTGTCGCCTTTCACTCCATTACAAATATCTGCAGTGTGTGTGACTTCGGCGGGATCGAGTGTGTGATTGTCGTTCACGTCGAGGCCGGAATCAATATGTTTTCCGCCTGCAGTACAGACGTCGAGACTTGCATCGGATACATCAACGAGTGCGTCGTGACCATTTGCTCCGGTAGCTCCAGTTGCTCCTGTGTCACCGGTATCTCCTTTCGCGCCCTGAGCGCCAGTTGCGCCGGTGTCTCCCTTCGGACCTTGCGGGCCGGCGGGGCCGGTGTCTCCTTTGACGCCTTGAATGCCCTGATCGCCTTTGGCACCAGTGGCACCTGTGTCGCCCTTGTCTCCTTGGATACCTTGAGCACCTGTCGCTCCGGTATCTCCTTTCGTACCTTGTGCGCCTGTGGCGCCCGTAGCGCCGGTGTCACCTTTCTGACCTGCAGGGCCTGTCGCGCCTGGCGCGCCATCTGAGCCAGCAGCACCTGTTGCACCTGTGTCGCCCTTTGGACCTTGTGCGCCCGTCGCTCCAGTGTCGCCTTTTGCGCCAGCGGGGCCAACGTCTCCTTGAGCTCCTGCAGGGCCAGCAGCACCTGTTGCGCCAGTATCACCCTTCGCGCCCGCCGAGCCTGCGGGACCAATATCGCCAGTATCGCCTTTGGCACCAGCTGCGCCAGTCGCGCCGTTGCAGATGCGAGATGTGTTTGTGATTTCGCCAGCTTGGAGAATTCCATCATTTGCTGTGCCGCCACCGGTGCCGTTATCAAGACCCGTGTCGATTTGCTGACCACCAGCCGGACAGAACGAATCGCCAACTTCGAGCGTCGTAACTTTCACGAGCGCGTTGAAGCCAGTGCCAGCAGGACCTGCGGGACCTTGATCACCCGGATCACCTTTGTCACCTTTTGTTCCTTGCGGACCAGTTGGGCCTGCGGGGCCAGTGTCACCTGCGGGGCCTTGCGGGCCAGTTGCGCCTTGCACACCCGGTGCGCCGTCATTTCCGGCAGGACCTTGCGGGCCTGCAGGACCTTGCGGGCCTGCGGAGCCGGTGTCTCCAGTCGGACCTTGCGGACCGACATCACCTTGCGGGCCTTGCGGACCAGTGGCTCCTTGCGGACCAGCGGGACCTTGCGGGCCGGCAGTACCATCGGTGCCACCGGGACCCGGTTCACCTTGCGGACCTTGCGGACCTTGAAGACCAGTTGGGCCTTGTGCGCCTTCCGGACCTTGCGGACCAGCGGGGCCAGCAGGACCAACGTCACCTGTCGCTCCCTTGTCTCCAGTCGGACCTTTGTCACCTGTCGCACCTTGCGTGCCGACGGGACCTTGCGGACCAGCGGGGCCAGCAGCACCAGTAGGACCAACAGGACCTTGTGGACCCTGCGGACCTTGTGCGCCAGTGGGACCTTTGTCACCCGTCGGACCTTTGTCGCCTTGTGCACCACCACTGATCGAAATCAAGTGGTCGTTGTTTTTACAATCTGCTTTTTTGAAACCTTCTCCGACGATAAAAACCGCGCCGGAATTTTTTATACAAAGCTGAATCGTCGTTGCAGCTGCTGCATCAGAAAACGTTACCAAAAAACCAGACAATGCAATTACTCCAGCGATCGAAACGCTGGTCACTCTTTGGGAGATCGTCGCACGCATATTCAATTGATTAATAGTGATACTTGGTAATCGAACTCATGCTAAGGGTGCGCCTCGGTTGAGTCAACCTGGGGACATCCATAGCGCACGCGCGCCCTCAAACAAAAAACCCTGTTTTGCAGGGCCACGAGAAGTATTACCTCTGCAATAGCATTGTGTCAAGTGCGGGCATATGGTCCCGAAAGGGTTTCTTCATGATCTTCATCACGACCTCAGAGAAGATTGCGCATAATCGCAGACGGACGATCGCTGTCGTAGGACATCGATCCTCCTTCACAAAAGGGAGACTGCATATGGGACAACAGGTCGCCGCACGCCTGGATACTGCTGCTCTAACCAGTGTTGACACGCGTGAGAAGAAACGAATTCTCGAAGTGCTCGCACGACACTTCGGGCGTATCGTCGTCGGATATTCGGCACTCAATAATGTACGACAGTGCAACTGTTATGAGTTGCGCGATATGGATATTAGTAATACTGCCGTCGGGGAGATTGCGGTGGAACTTGGGACGCTTGGCTACCCTCGGGTGACAAGCCTCGGAGACATCATGGTTCTCTTGCATCTTTCGCGAGCGGACATTGTCGAGATTGCCAACGCCGGAAAAGACGACAATACCGATCGTACGATCGTGGCAAGTGCACAGGTAGCGGGAGCAATGCGCGCTCTTGCTGCCAGATTCTAATAGCAAGGACCTTTCGTGAAGCGTAACGCATCGCCGTCGTCTCAATTGAGGTGACGGCGGTGCGGTTTTTCATTTTTACATTGTGTTATCAAGTACACTATGGCATCCTCACACATAGATGCGTGTCGCGGTGACACCATCATAGCGAGAAGGAGTGCGACATGAACACCACCTCTCATGCGACGCCGTCGAAAGCAGAGTGCAAAAACGCTCAGAAGTTCGTCTTCTTCAAAGACGGTACATTCTCACAGCGGGCATCGCTCGAGCACGCGGCGAGTGAGTTCGACGAGACGGTGCTCTGCATGAACATCGTCTTCGCTCCTGATACATCCTTCGGTGGTTTATCGCGAAAAGAAATCGAAACTTCGTGTCGGAAAATCGCTCGCGATGAAAGCGAGGCCGGACTCAAAAAAGGTCTGATGATGGCGCTTGCGCACGTTCGCAATCGCATACAGTTCGAGGGCCGACCACTTCAGGATGTGGCAGTCCATCTCGTGCGCAACGGCCTACACACCATGACGACTGCAAAATAACCTACCGACTGATTTATGACAAAGCTCCGGCGCGACGCGCCGGAGCTTTTCCTATTCAATCCGCATTAAAACGCACTCGTGCCGTTCGGCGTCCCGAGACCGGAAGGACCGTCGTACCCGCCTACTCCCATGCAGAGGTAGCTTGAGCAACTGTTGGCGTTTTGACCACTCACGACATCGTAGAGCGAGGCCGTGTGCGCGTACGGGTAGGAGCCATACGTCGTCGTGTTCGCGTTACCGGCGAGTGCGTAGATACTCGCGATCAGGGGCGAAGCAAGCGACGTGCCGCCGACTTGGAACCAACCACTCTGCCCTGCGTATCCGTACGAATCGTAGACCGCTGCACCTGTCGCAGGGTCTGCGTCGGCCGAGACATCGGCGACACTGCGTTTGCCGCAGCCAGTGGTGTCAGTCTGCCAGCTCGGCTTATTCTCGTAGGAGCTGCAACCCGATCCGCTTCCATTCCACACACTTTCACTTGCGCGGGTGTTGTCGGCGTTCAAATCCAGAGTGGTACCGCCGACGGCAGTCACGTACTGGGACGCCGCCGGATATTCGACACCAAAACCGCTGTCGCCCGAAGAAACGGTGATCGGCACGCCCGGTTTATTGAAGTGTGCATCATAGGTATTACTCGTCTCGCTCGAAAATTCATTGCCGCCCCAGGAATTTGAGACGACAGTCGCGTGCGACGTCGCGTAGTCTTCTGCGGCAAGAAGATTTGAGAAGCTATTCGTGCTTGCTTCGACAAGAAGAATCTTGCAGCCCGGGCACATCGCGTGCGCGGCTTGTACGTCGAGCGAAATTTCAAGTCCCCAGCCTTGGTTCCCGCGCGGCAGACGCGTCGAACCATTTTGCCCGACTTTTTTGAAACAACCATTCGATGTCGTGCACGGCGGCAAACCAAACTGCGTGCTGTATGCGGCGAGATCTGATTCTGCGCGCGGATCATCATACGCGTCGACGATGCCGATCGTCTTTCCATTCCACGTCCACGTGGATGATTGCGCTGTCAGAGCGCCATATGCACTCTGGAATTGTGCAGGGCCATAGCCTGTTGGTACAGTATTCGTGACGACGTTGCCAGCGCCGTCGGTGACGACACGCGAGTGACAGTAGACGTCGTCGTTGCCTTTCGGGCTGTCACAGACAGCTTTGTGATTGACGACTACGTGTGGAATACCACCTTTGTCTGCGAGTGCGACTTGGAAACCGAGTAAAAGAGTCGCTGCAGCAACCCCTCCTGCTGCGACCTTGAGATGAATGTGCATACGGCGACTGTAGCACAAGGCGATTTTTTGTCGATAAGCGGAAGTGGTATTTTCGGTGCATAACAGGGCGATTTTAATGAAGATTTAAGCCATTTCTCATGGTTGACATCCGGGCTCAGCAGTGATACAATACTGGACGGCAGCTATGAAGACTCACATGGGTGGGTCAAGGGATCATCCCGATAGCTGGAAGAAGGAACTAAAACCATGACTATCGTGTTCGGAAAAATCATATCGTTCTCGGTCCCCACAAAGACCGGGGTGATTCGCACAAAACACGGCAGTGTGTTCTTCCGGCTTGACGAGGGAGCGGTCGCACGACCACCTTCGGACCACGGGAACACACCGCGGCTCAGAAAGCACGTCGAACTGCGCTACCCCACCATGGGCGAGCACGCGGTCGCGGGCGACATAATCAACACCGACGAAATGAAGACAGCAAACAAGCTGCCCATCGCCGGTTGGTGGACATTCCGCTCGGCGTGGGACGTGGCACTGAAGAAGCCCAACGCAAAGCCGGCGGAGTCGAATACTCCGGCGCAAATGCAGGCGGCTGCTTCGACCGACTCCCCAGCGGAGACGACTGTGACGCCGGCACCACAACAGAAGTCGCAAGTTCCCCACGCTGACAAGTACAAGCACCGTCAGCCGAGGGGCAATCAGCCGCGTCGTCACCGTCACTCGACGAAGCAACGCGGCAATCGCCAAGACCGCAACGGCAACGCCATACCGGTCAGTACCGTCGCGAAGTCGTCGGACAAACCGTCCGAGTCAGCGCTATCGGCGACGGCAACCGCGCCCGCTCCACAAGCGGACGAGGTCGCTACAACCGAACCCGACCGAGGTATCTACATTCACCTCAAGGGCGGCGACACTGAAAAGACTGTCGCCAACGGCAAACACTTCACCAACACGACTGGGAAACAGTCGCGGGGTGCGTGGAAACCGAAGAAGCGCAAGGACGACGATGACGACAAGGTCAAGGCGAAGGCTCTGAAGAAGGGTCGGCGTCGCGAGGAAGACGACGAGTACACGGGTCACACCGTGCATACGACAAGGTCGAAGAACGAACCGCGTCGGCCTAAATGGTGGCTGCCGCGCGACGTGATTCACTTCAAGCCCAATGGCGGCACTCCGATCATTCACACGATCGAGTTCCCCCGTCATCCGCTCGAGATGTTCAACGCACTGCCGCCTGCATCGCAGACGATCGTGATGGCGGACATGCGTATGCGACAAGCCCGGCGTACCGAGGCGATTCGGGCCGCTGCGTAAGCTCGACAACAAACTGATCATTACGGAGGCTGGTATCCAAGATGCGAACGCATCGGAGATACCAGCCTCTTTTTCTTTTTATGGATGAAAGGCGCCGATCGTGAGAGCAATGACGGGCTGACTGAAGATCAGATAGTCGGCGAGGAGGATGAGAACAAACATTGATGCCATCACGACACCGGCAGTCGCTATTCTTTTTAGATGATGGTAGTGCCATTCCACCCCGATCGTGATCGCGAGTCCGAGCAGGATAACGCCGCCGATAATATAGAAGAAATACACGAGGAGACTCCGCGGCGACGCAGTCAGGTGATCTGCAGCGGAAGCATACTGCGGCGCTTCTGACGCAGGGACGACGACTGGTGCGACTGGTTGCTGCACCTGTGGGACGATCGCCGGCGGAGACGGCTGTGTCTCAACTGCGCTTCCAAGCACCGCCGATGATGATGCCGCAGGCGGCGCGGGCTTTGGTTTTGGCTTAGCCGCAGCAAGCACCGCTGGGCTCGTCGTCGGTGTATTCGTCGCAGACGCCGTCGCGAGCGTCGTCGGATTTGCCGGCAGCGTTTCTGTAACCACCGGCGTCGCGCGCGATGATGGCGTGCCAAATTCTTGGACGACGAAGGTCGTCGGATGACCTTCGTAGAAACCGTCTGCGGTTGCGATGCCGATCTCAGTGAAATGCGCATTCAAAATATTCTCGCGATGCGACGGCGAATTCATCCATGCAGTATTTACATCACCCGAGTCGCTGAAATCGACGGCGAGATTCTCCCCTGCGTAATCAAATGTGTAGCCCGCTTGCTGGAACCAGTGCCACGGATCGACGCCATCGGGAGAAACGTGCGCGAAATAACTTTTCGCTGCCATGTCGTTGGCTTTCGCTTGCGCTGCTTCGACCAATGTCGGATTGATGGTGAGGCCGCCGAGATTATCGCTCGCCCGATCACTATTGGCCATGTCGACCAGAACCGCCGCGATCACCGATGCGTATTGATCCGACGTAATGATGTAGCGATCTGCGGAAGAAAGCAGAAAAACGCAGACGACCAAAATACCAAAAAGCACGGCTGAGGAGCCACCCATGAATTCGATCTTGCGCTGCAAATGTCGACTACGCGGCCACAGAAAAGAATGCCTCGTGCGGAAGAAGCTCATGTCTCACTATTCTCTCACGCATGCGTGACAGCGCGTTGACGATGTGTTGAAAACAAAAAGCGAGTCCCCACCATCCGAAGATGGCGGGGACTTTTTGTGCAATCGATCGCGGTGATCGATTAGAAGCGGAAGCGGCCGAAACCGGGCGGGAGACCGAAGTCGCGCGACGGGCTGGATGAACGCCGGCGGCCGAACGGACTGCTGCCGAACGAATCGTCACTGGCCAACGCGGCCAAGAGTGCGAGTCCGGGCGGCATACCGTTGCCGGCGAAGATTGCACTCATGTCGAATTCGTCACCGCCGAGAAGCCCTTCAAACCCCGATTCGCGCTTGGATGCCGGCTCGAAGGTGAAGACGTGCCAGTGCTCGTCAATGCCGCAGCTCTTGCCGGCGGTGGCAGGGTGTTGCCGACGCAGCTCGAGGAAGTAGATCTTGTTGACGATTTCGTGCAGGTTCTTGATCATCTCCGCCTTGTCTTCGAGCTCGGCGAGCTCGGGCGAACCGTGATCGATCTTGCCGCTCAAGAGCGCGAACAGACCGCCGCCCTTCTCGAGTTGCTCCCCGACGGATTTCATCTTGCGCTCCAGGAATTGATCGACGATCGGTTTTTGTTCCTCGATGATCAGGGACATCAGCGTGACGAGACGCTTGATATCGTCGCTCGCCTCGCCGATGATTTCGACCGACTTGAAATTGAGATTGTCAGTCGTCAGACCCTTCGGCGGACGGTACTGGTCCGATGTGATCGCGGCGAGCCGTTCGGTGATTTCAGCGAGCACGCTCTTGGCAACGGGTGACGTTCCATTTCCATTCTGAGTCGACATGTGCTGTCTCTCCGGTAGGTGTTCAGGCCTCTATTTGACCCGGGAAGTTTATAGCATATACTCATACAAAAAGCAAGCGCCCCGCCGGAGGCGGGGCGCTTCTTCTTAGACTTTCAACGCTACTTATTGGCCGACGTACGGAACCAATTCCGGAAGCGGAAGGTTCAGAGACGAGCAGCTCATGAGGTTGATCCAGCGTTGCGTCGTGAGGTAGACGAAACCAGTCGGCTTCGCGAGACCCCACGGCGTGAGGACGTTGCCGGCATTCGCCATCTGGAAGTCACGCACCGACTTATCCGTCGCTGAGCCGAAGAATCCGTTGACCGGAAGGCCAGCGCCCAGATGATCGTTGAGGAATTGCTGGAGCTTCTTCACTTCGCCCGTGTCGTTCCCCTTCTTGCCGAGGCGCATGTAGGTGTTCAGAAGCGCGCTGCAGCCAGCCGGAAGATTCGGGAGCGTCGAAGTTGATGCACCCAAGACCTGACCGATTGAGCCACCGCCGCCGCCGAACGAGCCTGCGATCGGACCGTTGCCGCCCCCGCCTCCACCACTTCCCCCACCGCCACCGCCGCCGTTGCCGCCGGAGTTGCCGCCGCCATTGTTGCTCGGGGTGTTCACGGTGAGCGATGCGCTCGAAGCGTTGTTGTCGCTGTTGTCGTTGTCGCCCGCAGTAATCGTAGCTGTGTTCGAAATCTGTTGGCCAGCTTCACCCGTGACCATCGCGTCCATGTGAAGGACTGCGTCCGCGCCACTTGCGAGGCTGCCGATCGTCCAGATGCCGCTTGTTGAGTTGTAGTTGCCGACGACATCTTCAGACGAGGTCGCGACGAAGTTCAAGCCCGATGGCAAGACGTCGCTCACGACGACGCCAGAAGCGTCTGCAGGACCGGCGTTGTGCACGGTGATCGTGTAGGTCACTTCTTGACCCTGATCCGGAGTACTGTCGTCGATCGACTTCGTGATCGAAAGATCAGAAAGCGTCGAGGTGTTGGTGAATGTGCAGGTCACTGTCTCACCCGCGGCAAGGTTGATCGAATCTGCAGAGCCGTCGTTGTCACACGAAACGGCGCTGTTCCAACCATTTGCCGGAACTTCGGAGACGTTGTAGGTGCCCGGGATGATTGCACCCGAGTCGCTCTGACCGCCGTCGGTGAGATCAACGCCGCTTTCGTTCCAACTCGTGTTGAAGTGGAACGTGCTCTGCGAGCCCGCAGGAGACGTGACTTTCTTCACGATGATGTGACCGCGTTCGGTGTTCGTGAATGTGCAGGTCACCGTTGCGCCATCGACGACGTTGATCGATGCCGGCGTGTTGCCGTCACCATCGCAGGTCGCGCTGGTCTGATCCCAACCGTCGACAGGAGTCTCTGAGACGCCGTAACTCCCGACTGCAAGTGTGCCTGAGATGTTGGATTCACCGCCGTGGAGGCTGAAGGCGTTATCGCCGTAGTTTGAGGTGAAATTAAATGATGTCGTTGCGCCGTCCGGGCCGACCGTGTTTTTGACGATCACGATGCTCCCCGTCTTCAGCGTGTTTGTAATGGTGCAGGTCTGTGTACCACCATTTGCGAGTGCGACATTGGAGCAGTTGGCGTAGGACGTCGTGTACGCGTCGTTCCCCACCTCTGTCACGCTGTACGTGCCAGCTGGTTCGGTGATGTCGTTTTCGCCGTTACCGTTGAAGGAAACAACTTGCGCGCCGTTGACCTGGAATGAGAACTGGTCCGGCGTCGCGTTTGAGCCGACGATAACTTTCTTGATGATGAGCGTGCCCGGCTGGTCGGTGTTCGTAATCGTACAGGTCGCGTTTTGGCCGAGCGCGAGCGTGATGCTGCCATTGGCTGCACAGTCACCGCCCCAAGGACCTGCTGAGTAACCAGCGAGAGTGCTCTCAGAAAGTGTGTGCGCACCAGCGTTTACAGCCGCTGCGACGTTGTTGAAGATTTCTGTGATTGCGTCCACAAAGTAGTGGAAGCTCGTGACACTCGCCGTGCCGCCGTTGTTGTTCTGGACGGTTTTCTCGACAGTGATTGTCGGGCCGATGTCGTCATTGGTGATGGTGCAGGTCTTTGTCGCACCGTTTACGACGGTGACAACGCCGCTGCCGTTGCAATCACCGCTAAAGGAAGCTTGGTAGCCAGAGGGGCCGCCAGTCTCGCTCACGGCGTAGGAGCCGCCGACCAAGGTATAGTCGGTGCCTGTTTCACTCCCGACCGCAGGAGAGTTGGTGACATCAACGCCACCGTTTTTGACGTGCATCTGGAAGTTCGCCGCAGTCGCAGCGCCGCCATTGTTGTCGATGACGTGTTTGACGACATGGAGAACGCCAGTCGTCGCGACGACTTTCGTGTTTGTGACGACGCAAGTAATGTTGTCACCTGCCGCGACCGTAACGTTGCCGTTTGCGAGACATTTTACGTTACCGCCAAAAGACGGCGTGAACGAGCTGGTTGCGTTTTCAGAGATGACGTACGTGCCAGGATTAACGATGAAATCAACACCCGTCGAAGAAGCGACGAATGGACTGATAACACCGTTGCCGATACTGACAACATCGGCGCTCGTGGTCGAGCTTTTGAGGTGGAGGGTGAAGGTGCCGGGGGCTTGCGAGCTTCCGCTCACAACCTTGTTGACCGTGACGACGGCAGTAGAGGGTGCAGCGACACACTGATTGAAGACGGTCACTTTTCCGTCGAGTCCGTTTATGTTGCTGTGATACAAAACGAGTGTGACACCGGTGCTCGGTCCGGTCGGGGTGTGTGACTTTGTGAAAGAGAAGTGTGCATTGTGTCCATCGAGGTTGTTTACCGTGGTCGTACCAGTACCATCACCCCATTCAACACGAACGTGCCATTCACCACCGTTGTTTCCAGATTGGCCGGAAACTTCGATCGTAATCGGACCTGCAATGCAGTGTCCGGTCGGCGGTACGCCGTTAATTTTCGTTATCGAAACCGTGCCGTCCGCGTATGCCGCGATCGGCGAAAAGGCAACGAGCGCGATACCGATCGTCGCAGCGAGAGAACCCGCCTTGACGCTGAGCGACTTTGTAATCCCACGAGAAAACCCTTGAATATTCATAAAACCCAATAAATAAGCCAATAAACAAATGCACCGTTAGCGGACACATGTATACACTATCTCTACCCCATCTGTCAAGTGCCTACGATACCTCAAAAAACGTCCGTCTTTTTCGAAAATGGGTCGATAAAAAATTGGATAACGTGTTTATGGAGACGTGGATATGTATGTTGATACAGCTGTGGAAATCATGAGGACTACGCATTCGAAATCGTGACGAGCTGAAAATGAATACGAGCAAGATGCAACAACATTTGTAGCGTTTGTACACTAGCGATTGCGTGTCTGATGTGGTACCACGTACTTAGGTTTTTCAGATATTCGCAGGTTCTTTGTTTTCCGTGCGTCAGTATTTCCGAACGTGTGATGGGAACGCGTAGCGCATGCGCGTTTACAAGACAGCCATCAGTCATACATGAAAGTCTCTCTTCTCGTACCTTGCTACAACGAGGGTAAAACCCTTCGCAAATCAATTCAATCGTGGCTCGATCAGAGTCGTCCTTTGGACGAGATTATTGTCGTTGACGATTCGAGCCGCGACGATACACCAGAGATTCTGAAAGAATTTGAAGGAAAAATTCGCGCCGTGAGGACGTCACGCTGCACCGGCAACAAAAGCTACGCACAAGAATATGGATTGCAATTTGTGACCGGCGACATTTTTGTCGCATCCGACGGAGACACGCTCCTTGATCGAGATTTTATAAAAGAAGTGGAAAAAAGTTTTGCTGAGCCGAATGTCGCCGCGGTCGCGGGCTACGTCCGCAGCATGCAATACAACTGGATCACTGCCTGCCGCGCTCTCGACTACGCGATCGGGCAAAACAACGACAAAGTCGCGCAGGATTATCTCAATTTCCTCCTCGTGATTCCGGGCGCGGCAGGCGCATTCCGCACCTCCCTCTTCCGTGAACACATTGGCTTCGATCATGACACACTCACAGAAGATTTGGATTTCACGTTCAAACTCCACAAGCAAGGCAAACGGATCGTCTACAATCGTCGCGCAATCTGCTACACGCAAGATCCGCCGACACTGAAAAGCTACATCAACCAAATGCGACGCTGGTACGGCGGCGGCTGGCAAAATGTCGAGAAGCATTTTTCCGCACCCGTGCGCCCCGGTATGGCACTCGAGCTCTCACTTATCTACGTCGAGGGGTTGGTATTTTCGCTCCTCTTTCTCACGCTCCCTCTCGTCAATCTCTACTACACAATGGTCTTACTCGTCTCGGCATACTTTGCGGTACTCACGCTCGCCATTTTCGCAGCGATACAGGAGCGCCGGACCGATTTTCTGAGCATGGTGCCGGCGTACATTTTCCTCCGGTACGTGAATTCGTTTGTATACCTCGAGCAATTTTTCAAGGAAATCATCATCCGCCGCCGCAATATGGTGTGGTTCCAACCCGAGCGCGTTAGCGTCAGCTAACTATGCCACTTTCTCCTTTCCCCGGAATTTCTCTGATCGTACACGTCTGCGTGATCGCACTCACGGGCTTGGCTCGTGTGACACGTTTTGCATTCACGCGCACGATGAAGAGTTTCGCACATACACAACTATGAAAACCACCTCGCTCATCATTCTGTGGGTCTCTTCGCTTTCGATTGTCCTTCTGGGGATCGTCATGCTCGTCTCAAGCGCGACGAGTGCCGAATCTAATTTCAACATCATTCGTCATTCGAGTTTCAGATCCGAAAGTGCGCGGTTCTTCGCCGGAATCAGCGCGCAATTTTCCACTGCCTCTGTGAGCGACACGTCGGTCGCCAACTCATTATCAAATTTGTGACGCAGAGGGGTCTTTATTCACGTTTCAATTACTCATGTATCAATCGTATGAACAATAAAATCTTTGCATTCATCAGCATCACCGCATTTCTGCTCTCAGGCTCGCCGGCAATCGCGGCGACCAACCTTATTCTTAATCCAACCTTTGCGACACACACAGGCGATGTCGCGCCGAATTGGATCAACGGCTTTTTCGGAGCTGCATCTGGTGCGGTCTTCCACATCGTGCCGGGCCAAGACGACAACGCGGCCGGCGAAGTCTCCGTCGCGACCTACAGCGGCGTTCCTGGCCAAGGTTCTGCCGAATGGATTTTCGACAACGTCCCCGTGACCCCCGGCGCGACGTACACCTTCTCCGATTGGTACAAGAGCGATGCGACGAGCTACCTCACAGCACAGTGGGTGGTGAATGGAACGACGACCACGCGCTCGGAAGCGATGGGCACACTCGCTCAGACGAGCGGCGCGTGGACACAGACCACCCAGTACTTCACCGCGCCCTCGGACGTGAGCGCCGTCACCATCATTCACTCTTTGCAGAGCGCCGGCACACTCGATGTCGATAATTTTTCTCTCTCGCAAGGGGTCTCGATCTCACAAGGCGCACTCTCAAAAGGCATCGTTTCCCTCACCTTCGACGACGGCCTCACCTCGCAATACGACAATGGCTTTCCGATTCTGAAGGCTGCAGGGCTTCCAGGGACATTCTATATTATCTCAAGCGCACTCAATGGTTCGACGTATGATTTCTTCACCGATCCGAATCAGTCGATCGGCACGCAGGCGAGTGCCAACAGCGTCGCCTGGACTCCGATCTTCACCGACCCGGGCGTGCAAAATCTGCGTTTCCAAGACACGTACACTGCGTCCGACGCGAGTACGATCTCGGTCGACTACTGCGCTGTTGCAGTCGACTCGGTGACAGGCGCGTGTCCGGCTGGTCAGGCGCAGACTCTGACTGCAGGAACGCTGCCAGCCGGCACGAACGCACACGCAAACGTCACTTTCACCCTTCCAAAACAATCCGGCGGTGCATCCACGGTGACGCCGATCAAAATCACACACCAGAGCGGCTCGGTCATGAGCGCAAGCGCTCCGTCTTTGACCGAGCTTGGTCTCTACATGACGCCCGCCAACATGCTCGATCTGCAATCGAATGGTGAGGAAATCGGAGCGCACACGATCGATCACTGCGACCTCAATATTCTCGACATCACCGCAGGCGCAAACGCAGCCAGCTGCGCGAATACACCCGTCGGCTCAACGACGGCGCAACAGCAAATCACTGGTTCTGTCTCCGCGCTCCTTGGTTTTGGCGCGACACTCGTGAACACACTCGCCTACCCCTACGGCGGCTATAACGCGCATGTCGAATCGCTCACACAGGGCGCAGGCATGATCGGCGCGCGCAGCGTCGACATCGGCTACAACACTGCTCTTACCGACAAGTACGCAATCAAGACGGAGAGCGTCGAGCAAGTGACCGACTTTACAACGGTCAAATCGTGGATCGATCAGGCAATCGCCAATAAATTGTGGCTGACGCTGCTCTTCCACGACGTCGACTCAGACGCGAATCTCACCGCCAATGGTGAGACGTTTGGTACGACACCGCAGACACTCCAACAAATCGTCGATTATCTGAAATCGCAGCAGACCTCTGGCAGCGTCCAGGTCCTGACGCTTCGCGATGCACTGAATGCCGTCAATGGTCCCGGCCCCGACATCATTCCTCCGGTCATCGCCGCGCACGCAGATGTCTTTGCGACGACGACCGTTGCGACCTCGACTGCGGTCTCGTACACAAACCCCACAGCAACGGACAACGTCGACGCGAGCGTCACCGTGACCTGCGCACCAGTGTCTGGTTCGCTCTTTGCGATTGGTTCGACAACAGTGACATGCACTGCGCACGATGTCGCGGGCAACAACGCAACGCCGACTCACTTCACCGTGAACGTCATCTTCCCCGATATCGTCCCGCCAGTCATAACTGCGCACGCTGACGTCACCGCCGAGGCAACATCATCTGCCGGCGTCGCCGTGATGTACTCGCCGCCCGTTGTCACTGACAATATCGATGTACCGACCGTTGCGTCATGCATCCCGCCACCAGGCTCATTGTTTGCGCTCGCGTCAACGACGGTGACCTGTAATGCACACGACGCTGCGGGCAACAACGCGACTTCGACGGCATTCGCAATCCGAGTCGTCGATACAACCGCGCCACACATTACCGTCCCGACAGTTGCGACGACGAGCGCACTCACTGCCTCCGGCGCGCCAGTCATCTTTTCGGTTGCGTCTTCGACCGACGCAGTTGATGGCACTGATACAGTGACCTGCGACAAAAATTCAGGCGACACCTTCCCGATCGGCTCGACGCTCGTGCACTGCAACTCGACCGACACACACGGCAACGCCGCGAGCGCGAGCTTTAATGTGCTTGTCATCGACCCGAACGGCCCGACGATCAGCGTCCCCACGATACCGGCAATGGAAGCGACGAGTGCTTCAGGGACGCCGGTCACCTACGACGAGCCGACAGCGACTGATCTCGCTGATGGCACCGACGCTGTGACCTGTGACGCACATTCTGGCGACATGTTTGCGCTTGGCGCGACGACCGTGCACTGCAGCTCGACCGACAAGGACAACAACACAACGCAGGCGACGTTCGCGATTACGGTGCACGACACGACCGCACCTGCGATCACACTTGCGGGTGACAACCCGACGCACGTTGCACAAGGAAGTTCCTACACAGAACCGGGCGCGACCGCAATCGACGCTGTCGACGGCACCGACACTGTCGGGATCGCGGGCTCCGTCGACGGCCTGACTGTCGGCACCTACATCATTACGTATACGTCGACCGACACAGCTGGAAACACGGCAACGTCGACGCGCGATGTGATCGTCGCAGTCCCGGCGCCAAATCCGATCGCAGTAATCTTCGGCGGTGGCGGCGGTGGCGGAGGCAATGGCCCGATCGTTGGCATCTTCAACTCGATCGGCAACTTCTTCGGATCAGTCTTGGGCGCATTCACTTCAAACGTGCCTAGCACGACGACACCCACGACGACATTCCGCTTCACGCACGGACTCGTGCCTGGGATGCGGGGCAACGATGTTGTGCAACTACAGCAACTCTTGATCGACAAGGGCTATCTGAAGATCGCAAAGCCGACCGGCTACTACGGTATGATGACGATGAACGCTGTCTTGAAATTCCAAGCTGACAACAACATCCCGCAGCTTGGCGGCGTCGGACCTTTGACGCGCGCAGCATTGAATGCGATTCTCGCGGGCGGCATTCAGCCAACGACTGCCACTCCTGGCGTAAGCGCTGTTAAAAAATATTAGAAACTAGGAAACACCGCCGCGCCCTTGAAGGCGCGGCGGATTTTTGTTCCTCAATAAAACTAGTTAATAGGTCGCGACTTCTCCGAATATATAGTGGAAATTTTTGTCCTGAGCATCGTACGGATCACCTGGATGATAGTTTGCGACCACAGAAAATGTGGTGGGGTCTGCGCCAACCACTTTCTTAGTCTGATCGTCTGTAAAGTAATAGACCGACTTCGCATCCGCTATATATACATAACCTAAAGCTTTAAATGTGCGCGGGTCAAGATGCAAATCATCAATCGCGTAGTACGTTCTATATACATGTTTTGCATCTTTTGCGTAGTACGTTTCTCCAAACGTCTCGAAAGACGCAGGATCTGCATTCGCGATCAGCGACCCGTTCCAATATGCGTGTTTTGAGTCTTTGCCGTAACGTTCACCGAGAACCGAGAAAGTCTTTGGGTCCGCGGCGGGCATAAGCATCGCTTCGCTTTCCTCGTCAATTTTGATTGTATAGACATGATAACTATCTTTAGCGTAGACTTGATTTAAAACGACGAATGAGGACGGGTCTGATCCTTCCAATACGGTGCTGTCCACAAATACTGATTTGCCGTCAGTCCTAATCTCGGGATGCCCAGCGATATGGAGTGTTGTGAGAAAAGAGGATTGTTGCTCTGAAGAAAACGCCTTATGAAACGCCAGATATCCAGCGAGTGCCAATATCGCCACGGCTGCAACGGCGAGAACTATTTGAAAGACACCAAAACCGCTCTTCATTCGGTCATCTTACCACTGCCTCAAACGCAGCGAGAGAGGTTGGATCGGAATCAATCAAAAAGTTGTTTGAACCGCCCTGATTTTCGTCGAACCACACCCAGCCTACGACATTTGCATACGTCTTGATGTGCGCAGCAAAATCATTGATCCATGTTGCTTTGCCAGAACCTGCGACTGAGGCAAACGAAGAAATGTACACTGGCTTACCAAATTGCTGCACGAGAGTTACAGGAGCGTCAAAAATTTGACCAAAGGCCTGCCACGGACTGCCGAAGTTGAAACCATCCACGCCGATTACATCGACGTACGCGCTGCCGGGATAATAATTTTGTGCAGCGTTCGCTATGGTGTCGGGTACTGAATTACTATTGATGACCCACGCCCACTGCACATTTGATGCAGTCACAATCGAGTGAATCCGCTGCCACGCCGTAATGATTTTTGCCGGGCTATTCGTGCCTACCGTCCCGTCCCACTCGTCCCAATTGCCATTCATCTCGTGAAAAATCGAAAGCATAATCGGGCAGTGATACTGCGCGAGTGCTTGCGAGAAGGATGCGATGTACGCGTCATTCCTTCCAGCAATTATATTGTCGAGGCTGTAGCCATAGTTTTCCCAGTAGATGAACAACGTTTTCCCTTGTGAACATGTGGTGTTAAGCGAGCTATCGGGGAGATCCGGCCAGCCGATAAAGGTGGCAACGATATCAGGTGAAGCGCCAACTTCTGTCGCAAATCCTGAAAGCGTGGGCGCACCGGTGCCGAGGTACGCACCCCAGCGCAGTGCCGTGCTCGTTGCAAGAGGCGGTGTCGATGTCGCGGGTGTCGTCGTAGCTACGGGCGGCGTCGGCGTTCCGGTCGGAGGTTGTGTTCTTTTGTTTTTCCCGGGTGCGACAGAAGCTTTTGCCGCTGCGGTTTGATCGATGGTCGTCGTTGCAGTCGGCGCAGACGTCTGCACGCCGCTCAGTGCGTAATACGCCCCCGAGATGACGAGCACGAAAAGCACCAAAAATCCGACGAGTTTCATTTTTCTCACACTACTATAGTGCCACGCGATTGGAAAGCCTCAGCCGAACGTAAATGTGTATGCCTGCAGGCCCGGCTTGGAAATAATCAGCTCAAGTAAGTGATCACCGATGCTCGTATCTTTGATCAGACTATAGAGGCGATTGCCAGAAATCGTCACGTAGCTGTGTCCTCCGACAAAATGCACGTCAGAGCCCGCGACGCTCGGATCCAGTGGTTTACTATCTCGCAGCACTTCAATATCAATCGGAGTCGCATCACGCGTACCTGATACAAAGTACACATTGTGCGCGTGGTAACGATAATCTACGCGGTCGGAGCCAGCACTGCCGCCAACTGTCGCCGGAGTTTCGGCGTACTCGTCGACAAAATTCCACTGTCCGATCAGGTACAGGGTGTTGGGGCTCACAGTCACAGGCTCAGTAAGCGATTGCACGCCAACGGTTCCTTGCGAACCATTCCCGAGAAATTCATTGCGCGCGGCCCCAAAGTACGTTTCCGGACTCGCAATTTGCCCGAGCGTCGCATCCGCCGAGACATTTTCCGGCGCGACGGTCGGCATCGTCGAGGCAGCGACTCCAAGCCGCTGATTTCGCTCCGCGAGTGCACGCTGGATCGCCGCTTCGGTCCCGTCGTAATCCCCTTCTCCGGCGTGGTCGTAGACGATGTAGCCGTCGATGTCGATCAGATACTTGCGCGGCCAGAATTGATTCCCGAATGCGTTCCAGGTCGCATATTCATTGTCTAAGACAACCGGATATTTCACACCTTCCGCCATTACCGCGTCCTGCACGTTCTTTAAGACGTGTTCGAACGCAAACTCGGGTGTGTGCACGCCGATAATCTCGAGGCCATCCTGCGAATATTTGTCGTACCAACTCTTCACGTACGGAAGGGTGCGCTGACAGTTGATGCAGCTGTACGTCCAAATGTCGATCAGCACGACTTTCTTTCCCTTGAATTGTCCGATCGTAATCGGTGCTCCTCCGGTATTAATGTATCCATCAATGCCGGTCAATTCCGGTGCTTTCGGATAGAGAGATGCTTTCATGTTGGGAGAAAGAAGCGGCGTCGAGGTGGGCCCCGGACAAATGCCATTTGCGCACATACCTGCAGGCGCTGATTGATTACTCTGTAGCAAGCGCTGCTCGATCGCGGTCACGTCAAAACCATTATTCAATAGCCATGCTTCTGTCGTGGCTTCTGCGCCTGTGGCAACTGCGATGCCGACGATCAGAAACAAAATACCAATTCCGCGGCGAAACCATCCTTCGGGGTTGATCGCAACGCCAAGTCGATCGACCAATTTCTGTCCCGTGACCGCAATAATGAACAAAAATCCTGCGAGCCCGACTGCGTACGCGAGTAGGTCGATGACTCCCGTAGCAAAACTCGCGGGCAACACGGTCGCGAGAATCACGAAGTACGTCGGCGAACAGCTGGAGAAAACGGGCCCAAGCGCGGCACCCATGATGACGTCGCCCCACAATGAATTTTGTTGATAACCCGCAGCGAGTGCGCGATTCGAAGAAAGATTGAGTTTGTTGACGATCGGCAGCGAGTCATAGAGACGTGGGAAAATCATTACGATGCCAAACAAGATAAGAATGCCACCAGAAAACCACTGCCAGAAACTCTCGGGAACCATGATAAACACAGTTGACGCTTTCAGAAGCAGCGTGAACGCAATGACTGAGCCTCCGAGTGCCAAGCAAATTGTGTACGCACGTCGATTGCTACCTGTCGCGAGCGATCCGCCGACAATGACCGGCAAAAGCGGCAACACGCACGGTGCTAAGACCGTAAGAACGCCTGCAATAAATGAGATGAGAAAGAGAATCATTGGTTCATTGTACCCCGAAACGTCCGTAGAAGCTTTCTCCAATACATGAACGAAAACAATGCCAACAGTGACCCAGTCGCAACTCCCGCATATACACGAGAAGAAAGAGCAAGTAGCGGGTGCGAGAATTCGAACACAAGCAGCATTCCGATAATGATTTGTAACACTGTAGTCGGTCTGTAGATTGCGCTCGCGAACAAAATGGCTCCGACCATTTGCTCGACAAGAAACACGAACAGTGAGGATGTGCCGGAAGCGTTCGCTATTGCGCGAAATGTTGCGTCAATAAGATAGAAACCCGACACGTATTCGTCAATTGCGTGCGCAACAAATAGTACGAAAGCGATTATCGTCAGTGTCTTCATCACTTAAAGAAATCTTTGCGGATCTTCATCACGTCGTGATGGAAACCGTCATTCTCTCGACGCGGATACGGGAGCGAAATTGGATAGATAGAATCGACCGACCCCTCACGCATCAGGATAACACGATCGGCGAGAGAGACAGCCTCTTCGATAACGTGCGAGACCATGACGATTGTTTTCTTCGTCTCTTTCCAGATCGAGAGGATGTCGTCATGCAGCTCGGCGGTGGTCTTTGCATCGAGCGCGGAAAAAGGTTCATCTAATAAGAGGACGGATGGGTTCACTGCGAGCGCGCGGGCAATCCCGACCCGCTGGCGTTGGCCGCCGGAAAGTTCACTCGGATATTTATGTGCACATTCTTGCATTTTGACGGCGCGCAATTCCCTGTCGACGGCACTCTTGAGTTCGTCGCCCACGATGCCACGATTGCGCAGACCAAATGCGACGTTCTCAAAAACGGTAAGCCACGGCAGAAGCGCACCGGCTTGGAAACACATCGTGATGCTTTCCGGACGCTTCACACCGCCGCTCGACGCCTGTTCTAACCCCGCGATCAGTTTCAGTACGGTGGATTTGCCGCAGCCGGATGCACCGATGATGCAGACGAATTCGCCGCGCTGCACGTCAAATGAAATACTCCTCAAGGCAGGTGAAAGCTCGCCTTCGTAAAATTTGGTCACCTTGTCGAAGGTGATTACGTTAGTCGAATCTGAATCGTTGTGCATAGTGCAGTAATTTCTGCCACACGAAGAAATTGAGGAAACCGATCAGGACGACCATCGTCACGACCGCGATCAGGAAAACAGAATTCTGCGCATTGGCTGCAGCATCGACCAGTATCGCACCGATTCCGAAAAGATCTTGCGCGCTCGTCCCACCCGGGATGTAGGTGTGCAGGACTTCTGCGACGATGATGAGGTTCCACCCCTGGGCGACGGCGAGAATGGAGCCGGTAACAAATTGCGGGAAAATCGCTGGCAAGACTACGTGCCGGACATAGCTCCAACCCCGGAGGCCAAAGACGTGCGCAGCATACGTAATATCTTTTGGGATGATTTTCAACCCACCAACGACGGTGAAAACGATATTCCAGAGCATTGCGAGAAAGAGAATGAAGATCGCTGCGCCGTTGAGGAAGTTGAATTGGATAAACAGCAGAATGATGACCGGAAAAAGCGCGAGCACCGGAATCGATTCTAAGATGTCAAAAATTGGTAGGAAGATCGCCTCGACGGTGCGGTTCATCGTGACAAAGAGCGCAAGCGGAATCGCGACGACAACCGCGAGCGTGTATGCGATCGCGAGGCGCGTGCATGTCGCGATGGCGGCAAGAATAATCGTCGACAGCGAGAGCGTGTGCGAAGCACTGCCGAGGCCGGAGAATTCCCCGACAATAAACCACAACAGAAGAAGGACACTGAGCGGGCCGAGGATCATGACGTAGAGCCGCTCCCGCAGTGACACGGGGTAGCTTACCACCATGTGATGGACGTGGTGCGTGTGATGCCTCACTCCCCTATTATAGCGCCTAAATGCTTGACTCTTGACATATGCCTGTGTATAATGTGCATTAGGATTGGCAAAAAGCACAGGAGCCACGCCATGTACGGCAAGTACAACGACCCGAAACGCGACCAGCTCGCGGACAGAAGTTTCTGGGGAGCGCAAAAACTCTCCAATGATGCTGAACGCGCGGCTGCGAGAAAGTCGCTCGTTGCGGCTTTAGAGACGCGCAATATGTTGCTCGTTACGCCGGCACTCATGAAGTACCAGCGCTTGGTACTGCCGATCGCGCAGGCGAACATGAAAGTCGTGCCCGAAGACGAACCAGACATGCAATGGGAGTTCGTGGACTTTCCGGCAATGATCGCCGCCGGAATGCCTGCTGAGCAAATCGTCGACGCAATGGATCGTCGCTGGGGAATTCAAAATCTGAAACAGTGACTACTCCGGCTACACGGCTGAGGCCGCCCATGAGGCGGCCTCTTTCTTTGCGCTATACTTTATAGACGCATGAGTCTGCACGATGACATCGCACGCCTCATCAAAGGTGAGGTGGCGGAAGACAACAAAACGCTCTCAGTGTATGCACACGACACGAGTATTTTTGAACGTCGACCGAAGATAGTCGTTTTTCCTAAAAATTCCGACGACGTCGCTTCGGTCGTGAAATTTGTGCACGACAAGACTGCGAGCGGCGATCGGCTCGCGCTCGCCGCTCGCTCTGCTGGGACCGACATGACCGGCGGACCACTCACGGACGGCGTCTCGCTCGTCTTTACAAAATACATGAACACAATCGGTGATATCGGGGCCGACTACGGCATAGCCGAGCCCGGCGTGTACTACCGTGATTTCGAAAAAACGACACTTGCAAAAAGCGGCGCAATCGTGCCCTCCTACCCTGCGTCACGCGAGCTGTGTGCGATCGGCGGCATGGTCTCCAACAATTCCGGCGGCGAGCTCACGCTGCAGTACGGTAAAACGAATCGTTACATTCGCGAGCTCGATGTCGTTCTTTCCGACAGCACCAAAACGACGTTCAGATCGCTCTCTGAGCGTGAGCTCGCCGCAAAAGAATCCCAACAGGATTTTGAGGGCGATATCTACCGTAAGACGCGAGCGCTCATTGAAGAAAACGCAACCTTCATCCAACAAGCCCGCCCGACGGTCACGAAGAATTCCGCAGGCTATGCACTGTGGGACGTGATGAATAAGGACAAAGGCACATTCGACCTCACGCAGCTCATCGCCGGCTCTCAAGGGACGCTCGCAGTCGTCACCAAAGCAAAGCTCGGACTCGTGAAGTTGAAAAAACATCGCGCGATGCTGGTTGTGTTTCTCACCGATATCAACATTCTTCCAGAATTGGTAAAACGTGTATTGAAACTAAAACCGGAATCGTTTGAATCCTACGACGATCAGACCTTCAAGCTTGCCGTTCGGTTCATCCCGCAAATCATCCGCCATTTCGGTTTCTTGCAGATGATAAAACTCGGAATTTCATTTATCCCCGAGGCGTTGTTGGTCATCCGCGGCGGCGTCCCGAAACTCGTGTTGATGGCAGAATTTGCTGAAGATTCGCCTGAGGATGCGCTCGCTGCGGCGTATGAAGCCAAACATGCTGTCGAGACGCTGCCGGTGCGATCAAAAATCGCCCGTAGCGAGACGGCCGCAGCAAAATACTGGACGATCCGCCGCGAGAGCTTCGCGCTCCTGCGCAAAAATCTACGCGGCCTCTATGCTGCGCCCTTTATCGACGATCTGGTCGTCCACCCAGACGATTACCCAAAATTTCTGCCCGAATTAAATGCATTGCTCGCAGAATACCCGTTGATTTACACGATCGCCGGCCACATCGGCGACGCAGATTTCCACATCATCCCTCTCATGAATCTATCTCGCGCTGCGGATCGTAAGGAAATTCTTGAGCTCACACCGCGCGTCTACAAACTCGTCGCCAAATACAAAGGCTCGATTACTGGCGAACACAACGACGGCATCATCCGCACGCCGTATTTGCCCTTGATGTACGGCGACAAAGTGTGCGAGCTCTTTGCCGAGGTCAAAAAGATCTTTGATCCGCTCAATATATTGAATCCAGGAAAGAAAATCGGTGGAACCGTCGAAGACATCGAACGTTTGATGATCAAACATGTGTAGGCGTTCGATTCTTCTTGCAGCGTCGACCGTCTTCTTACCATTGATCGCGAACGCACACGAGGTCTACGTCCTCGATCCTGCAGTGATCGCGCGTGACGTCGCTGCAAATTCACCAAATCCGCTCGCCGCAATTCCGACGCACGAATTCGAATTCTTTTTCTGGGGATTCATTTCGTTCGTGACCGTGTCAACGATTTTTTGTATGAGTGCCTTCCACCTTTTTGAACGCGCGTTCGCACCGATTTTTGCGCGCATGAAGAAATACGCTGCTCCCGCCGCGCGAGCAACACTTGCGATCTCGCTCCTTGGATGCGCCTACAACGCAGGTCTTTTTGGTCCCGAGCTTCCGTTTCGCGCATTAGTCGGTGACTTCACTCCGACATTGCAAATACTTGTCGGCATCGCCGCAATCTGTATTCTCTTTGGTTTGTATACGCGCGTCGCAGTGTTGCCGCTTGCGTTCCTTTTTGGGCTAGCAATTCTTCACTGGGGCTCATACATGTTCACCTACACGAATTACGGTGGCGAGATTATTCTCGGCGTCATCTTTGGTGGTGGTTTTCTTGCGCTTCACAACGAACAATCACTTCCAAAATCTTTTCGACGCTTCGCGCACACATTTGAACACTATTCATTCGCTCTCCTGCGAGTGGCATTTGGCATCTCGATCGTTTTCGCGGCTGTGTACGCAAAATTTATTCACAGCCAGCTTGCGCTTGATACGATCGCAAAGTATCACCTCACCAATTATTTCCATTTCGAGCCACTCTTTTTCGTCCTCGGCGCATTCATTATTGAAAGCCTGATCGGTATCTTTTTTATATTCGGCATCGCATTACGCTGGACGGCGATTTTCTTTCTCTTCTGGATCACACTTTCACTGCTGTACTTCGGCGAGGCTGTCTGGCCGCACCTCGTTCTCATAGGCCTCAACATCACGATCATCCTTCATGGGTATGATCGTTATGCTCTCGAGGGTTTTTTCTTCAAACGACGACTCCTTGAGCCCGTGTTATAATCCTCGATCCATGAACGTCCTCATCGTGTACGGCTCACTCGCGGAAAAATCGATTAATAAGGCGCTGGCGCGAGCCGCGCAGCGGCTCGCGCCAGAAGGTATGTCAGTCGAACTCGCCGGCGTCGCTGGTTTTCCTGAATTTAACCGCGACATCGAACTCACGCAGTACCCTGCCGTGGCACAAACATTGAAGGACAAAATCAACGCAGCAGACGGTATTCTTTTTGTGACTCCCGAGTACAACCGCTCAATGCCGGGCGTCTTGAAGAATGCAATTGATTGGGTCTCGCGCCCGTCGAAGGCGGGCGCGAAATGGGGTGGAAAACCGGTCGGCGTCATAAGCGCCTCCGACGGCGTTCGCGGCGCCTCCTTTGCGCAATATGATTTGAAACGTATTCTTTCCTACTTTGGCGCGCACCTGATGGGCCAACCGGAATTTTTCGGCGGCGAGTTTGACAAGAAGTTGGACGCTGACCAAAACCTCAGCGACGAGAAAACAACCGAGATGTTGAAGAGATACCTCGTCGCTTTTAAAGCGCACGTAGAGAAATTCAAGAGCGCTGCCTGACGAAGAGCATTACGACAATCAAAAAGCCAAAGAGCGTTGCAGACATCAGAGGAAACGTAATGTAATTAAATTCAAAGAGGAAACGCTGCGCACAATCAAGTGTGCCCGAAGCCGGGCAGCCGACCAGGGCGGTGCCGCCCATTTGGAGATAATGCTGATAGAGAGCGACGATGCCACCAAGCACCGAAAACACTATCGAGTAATCAGCAATGCTTCGTTCATTGCGCCACAGCGCAATGCCAAACAAAATAATTTGCGGCCACAGAAAGACGCGTTGCACCCAGCACCAACCGCACGGCGCGATCCCGAGCACTTCGGAGTAAAACAAGGTGAGCGCAGTCGCGACGATAGTGAGGACAAAGCCGGCCCACAACCCCCAGCGACCAATCAATCGAGCGTTATCGCTCAACTGCGGATTCTTGCGCAAGAAAAAAAGTACGAGCAGTGCAACCCCGAGCAACTGCATGAGAATTGTGCCAAGTGCGAGCCAATAATTGTAAAATTCGATTGGGTACATTGTTATGCCTGCGAACCTGCGCTTGTCGATGTCGCCGAGCTTCCCGGGGAGACTTTTTGCCCATCCAACGTGCAGCCAGAAAAGGCGGCCCATTCCGCGAGCGTGTGCTCCCCGGTGGTCGATGCGCCGTCGGTGCGGATCCACGTCGGGTATGTCTGTATTCCGTGATCTTTGCACACTTGTGTCTGCCCTTGCCCATCTGGCGTCGAACATTCAACGTACGGCAAGAGGTGCGCGGAATTGCCGAATTCGGCTTTGGTACGCTGACAGTGCGGGCACCAGAATGCGCCGTAGAATTTGACGCCGTTGTTGGCAATGCATTGCGCCAGCGCGTCATAATTGCCGCCGCCAGGTTTGACAAAGAGAATCGCTCCAAAACCTCCCACAATGATGATAAGAACCACAGCCCAGAATATAAGTGCTCCCGATTTCATGCGCGCT
>CAZOZG010000006.1:0-5877 GCA_964584225.1 uncultured Candidatus Saccharibacteria bacterium
GCATTACCAGGGAAGCCGCGTGTCGTTTCCGAGTCGGAGCGAAGCGGTACCTACGAGATTGATGGTTTGTACCCAGGGTATGGCTACACGCTTGGTAACTCTCTGCGCCGTATCGTCCTCTCCTCGCTTCCTGGAGCGGCGGTGACACACGTCAAGATTCCTGGCGTCTCGCACGAATTTTCTACGATCGAGGGTGTGAAAGAAGATGTCGTTACTATACTCCTGAACATCCGCAAAATTCGCCTCAGGATTCTTACAGACGAACCACAAACGATTACGCTCGACGTCAAAGGTCCGCGTGTCGTGACTGCCGGTGACCTGAAGCTTCCGGGCCAAGTGGAGGTGCTCAATCCAGACCAGTACATTGCTGAGATCACAGGGAAGACGACCCTCGAGATCGAACTAAAAGCAGAACGCGGACTTGGGTATATCGCGAAGGAAACGCATCAAAAAGAGCGCGTCGATATCGGCACGATCGCGCTCGATGCGATCTTCAGTCCGATCCGCCGTGTCAACTACGAAGTAGAGAACATGCGCGTCGGCGATCGTACCGATTTCAATCGCTTGCGTATTTTGATCGAAACCGACGGCACGCTCGCTCCGCGCGAAGCGCTGGAGCGATCCATCGAGACCATGATCCATCAGCTTAAAGCCATCGTCGGTTTCAAGGAAGAAGAGGTGCCTGAAATGAAAATGCCTTCCCCAGACATGAAGCGAGATGAAAAGGCCATGCCGATGGATACCGAAATCCTCAAAGTCCGTATCACCGAGCTTTCGCTGCCGCCTCGCGTCGAAGCCGCACTTGATAACGCATCGATTCGGACCGTTGGTGGCCTCGTGCGAAAGCGTGAGGATGATTTGCTCTCAATCGAAGGTCTCGGGCAAAAGGGCCTCCAAGACATCAAGCGTTCTCTTTCAAATCTCGGTCTGACACTTCGGACCGCATAGTAATAATCCATGCGTCATCACAATCAAAACCGAAAATTGGGTCGCGAAAAAGGGCAACGTACCGCGTTGCTTCGATCACTTGCGCGCTCGTTGGTGATGCAGGAGGGAATTGTGACTACAACCGCGAAAGCGAAGGCACTTCGTCCGTTTGTGGAGCGCCTTATCACAGACAGCAAGAAGAATACGCTCGCGGCGCGTCGTGATGTCGCATCACGTTTGAATGCGCCGAGCGCAGTCAAGAAAATTCACGATACGCTTGTTCCTCGCTACGAAAAGCGCTCAGGTGGGTACACGCGCATCATCAGACTCGGTCGAGTGGGAAAACGTGTTGTCGATTCTGCGCGTATCGAATTTGTTCAATAATATGAAAACCGAACACACCATTGATGCAGCCGGAAAATCCCTCGGACGAGTCGCCGCGGAGGCTGCGAAGCACCTTATGGGCAAGACGTCTGCCGATTACACGCCACACGTTCGTTCAGACGTGAAGGTCACGATCATCAACGCCGCCAAAATCTCAATGCGTGCGAAGAAGCGCAACGCAAAAATCTATACGAGTTATTCTGGCTACCCCGGTGGGTTGAAGAGGGAATCGCTTTCCGCGCTTGCGGCACGCCGTGGTGCAGCTGAGCCTGTCCGCCGTGCTGTCGAGCGAATGCTTCCTCGAAATACCTTTCGCAACGCGCGCATGAAAAATCTTTCGATAACCGCATAGTATGAACGCAAAGGACACATACACAGAAGCAGTCGGTCGCCGCAAGACAGCGAGCGCTCGCGTGCGTATTATGCCTGCCAAAAGCGCATCGATGATGGTAAACGGTAAGACCGCGGAGGAGTATTTTCCTCTTATGGCCATGGTTGAGACCGCCTATGCGCCGCTCAAGGCCCTCGGCGCTGTCTACAGCGTTTCGGTGAAGGTATCTGGTGGGGGACACCACGCACAAGCGGTAGCAGTCCGCCACGGTCTTTCTCGCGCAATCGCGGAGCTGGTCCCTGAACAGCGTAAAGATCTTAAGGTTCGCGGTTACCTCAAGCGCGATCCACGAGCAAAAGAGCGCAAGAAATTCGGTCTCAAGGCCGCTCGCCGCTCGCCACAGTGGTCGAAGCGCTAGTCATGCATCCACTTGTACCCGCTCTGGCAAACTTTCTTCTGCCCGGTATTGGATACTTGCTGATGCACAAAAAGCATATTTTCTCGTTTCTACTTATCGCTGGATGCATCCTGTGGGTGGTCTGGTGTTTTACTGATCCCGCATGGAATTTTTGGCTTTGGCCAACGCAAGGAATTTCTCCGCATATCTATCTGGGAGTCCTCGCAACAGCAATCGTTAACCTCGCATTTGCCTATGACGCGTATACACTCGCGAAGGATAGCGAGAATTGATATACTTTCGGCGTCATGAACGATGGCACAGCTAACGACATCGAATTTGAGGCAAATGACGATTCCAACGAGCCGCTTGGGGCAAGCGCAAAGATAAAACAGTTGCGCGAACAATTGAAGGAGGCACAGCAGAAACGTGACGAGTACCTCGATGGTTGGCAGCGAAGCAAAGCCGATTCGATAAATGCAAAAAAAGACATCGAGGCGCGCGCGGCGCGGACCGCAGAGACACTTCGGGAAGCATTGGTGCACGACATTATTCCCGCACTTGATTCATTCGATCTCGCAGCCCAGAGCGAGGCCTGGGCGACGGTATCAGATGGTTGGAGGAGTGGTATGGAAGCTGTTCGCGATCAACTTCTTGGCGCTCTCAAAAGCCACGGCATTGAACGCTTTGGCAAAGTTGGCGAGAAACTCAATCACGCACTCCACGAAGTAATCGAAGAACGCGACGACGTTGCTGGAGATAGCGGCCATATCGTGAGAATTCTTCGATACGGTTATAAAGCCGCTGAAAAAGTGTTGCGACCGGCGCAAGTCATAGCAAAGAAATAGCTTAGCCGCGTACGACTACGAGTGCGATATACGCCGCAAGAAGCCAGAAAAGGCGATATTGCTCTGCGAACAGCAACTGTACCGATCCACCAAACATCCACAGACTGGCGAGCGCAGGAATTGAGAGCCAGAAAACGATAATGATGATAGTGAGCGCGACACCGCCAAGCGCTGCCGGTAGTGGACGCGCTGATTCTATGCCGTCGGCAAATCGAAGACGGTGAATAATAGCAAAAAGAACGATAAGAAGAACAACAAAGACAAGCGCTTCTGCGTGCGGAAAAGCGATTTGTTGCAGCGTGCTCCCAACAAACGCCGTACTTGGTGCGAGTGTAAAAATCGTCGCTGCAAGCGGAAATGCCAACGCTAGGGCACATTCACGCTTTGCTCCGTATGCAGCGATATCGAGAGACGCAAGGACTGTGCACGTACCGATGATGATCCAATCGGCTGGGATACTCAAAAGGGCGGCAATCATGCCGTTCATATCCATGCACTCATTCTAGCACCTCTAAAGTCCTTCGTTCCGCAACCGCTCGATGAGAGTGCGCGCCGTTGCAGACAGCTTCTTCGGCAGCTCAATCTCAATTCGTACAAGAAGGTCACCGCGACTGCCGCGCCCATGCGGCACACCCTGGCCGCGCACGCGTATTGTCTCTCCATGCGCGACACCGGCGGGAATGATAATCATTTCGTCACCATCCAGAGTATGCACACGAAACTCGCGACCCAAAAGTGCGTCCGAAAGCTTTATAGGTAACACCGTAAGTAAATTATTTCCTTCGCGTGTGAAAAGCCGATCTGCCTTCACGTGGACTTTTACGTACAGATCTCCTGCGCTGCCGCCAAGGGTCGCTTCGCCGCGACCTGGCATACGAATCATTTCGCCGTCTGAAATGCCAGCGGGGACGGTGACGTGAATTTCCTCTTCTCGACGACTAATACCTTGACCGCGGCAGACTTCACACGGCGTCTCCGGCACTTCACCGCGCCCGTGGCAACGAGGACATGTGCGAGTCGAGGTAAACGAACCAAAAAAACTTGAGCGTGTCTCGCGAATGTCTCCTTTACCGTTACAAGTGAGGCATGTGCTCACTTTACTGCCTTTCTTTGCGCCCGTTCCTTCGCAGACGCTGCAGATGCTCATTTTGGCGATCAGCACGCGGCGCTCAGTACCGAATATGGCTTCGCGAAAGGGGAGTTCAATGTCGATTGAAATGTCACGCCCACGACGTGTCCTCGCGCCATTGCCACCGAAGAATTCTCCAAAAATATCTCCCAAATCAAATTCAAATTGCTGACCATTTGCCCCGGCAAAACCCTCAAAACCGCCATTACGTGCAAAGTTCGCAAAATCAAAATTACTAAAACCGCCCTGAGGTCCGCTGCCTGCAAAAGAGCGGCCATATGTATCGTACTCGGCGCGCTTCTTTTTGTCTGAAAGCACCGCGTACGCCTCGCTCACTTCTTTAAATTTCTTTTCATCACCGCCTTTTTTGTCCGGGTGATATTTGTGCGCAAGTGTACGAAACGCTTTCTTGATTTCGTCTTCGCTCGCTGTTTTCGTGACACCTAAAATTTCGTAGTAGTCTTTCATGTCAGGACCATTATATGTGCACACCAAAACCGCGCAAGTCCCAAAATGAATTTTTGAAATCTACCTACTGCTTCGGAGGTTCTTCTGAAGGTTTTCGATCGCCGCCTGCTGATTGCTGACCTTTTTGCATTGCTTCGCCGATCGCACTCATTGCATTGGACAGCGCTTCTGAGGCTGATTTAATTGCACCGACATCGGATCCAGCTCGTGCACTTTTCAACGAATCAATTTTTTCTTGCACATTCTTTTTAACGTCTTCTCCCGCCTTATCCCCGTGTTCTTTCAGCGCTTTTTCTGCAGCGTACACCAGTTGATCCGCGGTGTTCTGTGCCTCGATTAATTCCTTCTTCTTCGCATCTGCGCCCGCATTGACCTCGGCATCCTTACGCATCTTTTCCACTTCCGCATCTGAAAGTCCCGAGCGCGCCTCTATGCGAATCGACTGCTCCTTATTGCTGGTTTTGTCTTTCGCCTTTACGCTCAAGATACCATTGGCGTCGATATCGAAGGTAACTTCGACCTGCGGCATGCCGCGCGGAGCAGGTGGGATACCGTCGAGGTTGAAGCGCCCGAGGGATTTGTTATCTCCCGCCATCGGGCGTTCGCCTTGCACCACATGAATTTCCACCGACGGCTGGTTGTCCGACGCAGTCGAAAACACCTGTGAGCGTGACGTCGGAATCGTTGTGTTGCGATCGATAAGTTTCGTAGCCACACCGCCCAGAGTCTCGATACCAAGTGAGAGAGGTATCACATCAAGAAGAAGTACGTCTTTGACGTCACCCTGGAGAATACCGCCCTGGATCGCAGCGCCGACGGCGACGACCTCATCAGGATTGACGCTCATGTTTGGCTTCTTGCCAAAAAATTCCTGCACCGACTTTTGAAGTGCAGGCATGCGCGTCTGGCCACCAACAAGAATAACTTCGTTGATATCACCAACCTTGAAAGGCGACGCATCCATAGCGCGCTTCGTGATGGTCATCGCTCTTTGTACGAATTCGTCAGCCAAGCTTTCAAGTTTTGCACGGGTCAGCTTGATAAGAAGGTGGCGAGGGCCCGAAGCGTCGGATGTAATGAAAGGAATATTGATCTCTGTTTCCATGGCAGTCGAAAGCTCGATTTTTGCCTTTTCGGCTGCTTCATCGAGTCGCTGGCGTGCCAAGGCGTCGTTACGCACGTCAATACCAGATTCTTTTTTAAATTCCTCGGCGATCCACTCCATAATCTTTTGATCGATATCCTTGCCGCCGAGGTGTGCGTCGCCGTCGGTCGAGCGTACCTCAATCACATCGTCGCCAACTTCAAGCACAGATATATCAAATGTGCCACCGCCGAAATCGAAGACAACGATTTTTTCATTCTTTTTTTTGTTAAAGCCGTATGCAAGCGC
>CAZOZG010000006.1:5887-7157 GCA_964584225.1 uncultured Candidatus Saccharibacteria bacterium
TGCTGTCGTTGGTGTGTTGTTGATGCGCGTCACGTTGAGGCCGGCTATCTTGCCGGCATCCTTGGTTGCCTGGCGCTGTGAATCATTGAAATACGCCGGCACCGTAATGACCGCCTCGGTAATCGTTTCACCGAGTCGCGCTTCCGCGTCCTGCTTCAGCTTCTGCAAAATCATAGCTGAAATTTCTTCAGGTGAGTACCATTTGTCACCCATCTTGACCTGGATGCCTCCTTTCGGAGTTTTTTGCGTTTCAAACGGCACGGCTTTAATGTCTTTCTGGACTGCTGGTTCGTCGAAATTGTGGCCGATGAAGCGTTTGATTTGGTAGACAGTGTTTTTGGGATTCGTCACTGCCTGACGACGTGCCAAAAGCCCGACGAGACGCTCGCCAGTCTTTGACACAGCAACGACAGATGGGGTAGTCCGTGCACCCTCAGCGTTCTCAATAATCTCCGGCTCGCCGCTTTTGACGATCGCCATAGCTGAGTTGGTGGTACCAAGATCTATACCGAGGATTTTTGACATACAGTTATTTTATTGAACCGAGATTATATGAATAAACATGCTTTTCTACAATATGTCATCAGTGCGTCATTGGTATGACGTGCTCCTGTAAATTCACCAATTGGGTAATTTACTGGAGCAAGTATATTGTAAAAATAATTCATAACAAGTCAAATGCCACGACAAATTTGCGAATATCGTGAATCTCCGAGGCAACAATATAGCGCACATACTCCTTCACGCCGTACCAGTGCGCGACCGTGTTTACTTCCTCAAGACATTCGTACGGGTATATAAAGACTGATTTTTGGTACATTTTGAAACCAAAATCCTGCAATTTGTGGCGAAACGCTTGTCTGACATTGCCGTGGCGCATCGGCAAATCAAACATAACAAGGCGCCATTTTTTATCCCAACGACTCGGTCTTCGGATTTCCAAGGTTTGAATTGAATCCTCGTGCAGCTGGGTGCGACCGTTTCTTGTGAGCATGACCGAGGTGTTGAGCCCGTCATCCAATACTTTTAATCGATCGCGCGACTCCAGGTATTTTATTGCTTTCCAGATTTGATTGCGTTGGTGTCGATTTTCAGGATGAAAAAAATTTATTACCTCGCGCACCTCAAGCGTACCGGCCAGGGCACTTTTACTCGTAATCTCATCGACGGCGCGAAGGATGCTTGTTGTGAGCTCGCCTCGTCTCGGTACGATCCCAGAATTCATAACGAGAGTATACGTCGGTGCTCCTATAAATCAACCAATTGGGTA